>CAYGCV010000115.1:0-11928 GCA_964348425.1 uncultured Vicinamibacteraceae bacterium
AAGTCCATTCTCAGCCCGTGTTCATTGGCGATTCACCCGGTAAATGAATACCAGATACCTTCACCGATCTCTACAACCGGGAGATCGAGCGCAGCGTGTCGAGTGCAGCCGAATGAGGCTCGCGGAAGGGAGTTTGGAAATCGACGTTCCCGACGCGGTGGGTGGAGGGAGATTCGACGGTGGCGACCATGGACTGAGTCACTGCATGAAGGCAGTGGACTTTGTGGTCGAGCTTGCCGATCGGTATCTGTTCATCGAGTTGAAGGATCCTCAGCAACGGCAAGCTACCCTGCGAAGGCGCAACAAGTTCGTCGCGAAACTGCGCAGCGGTCGACTTGACAAGGATCTCAAGTACAAGTACCGAGACTCCTTTCTGTACGAATGGGCGATGGGGCGGGCCGGGAAGCCGATCGAGTATCGTTTGTTGATCGCCCTCGACACGTTGAGCGCGGCGGATCTGTTGACCAGAACGGAGGCCCTCGCGAGGAACCTGCCGCGGCGCGGACCGGGCAATCGGGCGTGGCACCGCGAGTTCGTCCACACTTGTGGAGTCTTCAACCTCGCATCGTGGAACCGCCGGTTTCGGGGTCACCCCGCGAGGCGGCGGCCGTGAAGCCGCCACAGGCCGCGGTACGACCGCACCGTCTCGAGCGGCACGGCGACATGCGCGTCGACGAGTACTACTGGCTGCGGGACCGCGACGACCCCGAGGTGCGCGCCCATCTCGAAGCTGAGAACGCCTATCTCGAGGACCGGCTGCAGCACGTGCGCGGGCTCCGCGAGCGCCTGTTCGAGGAGATCAAGGGGCGCATCCCGCAGACCGACGTGTCGGCGCCCTATCGGGACGGCACGCACCGCTACTACTGGCGCTACGAGGACGGCCGGCAGTACCGCATCCACTGCCGGTCGCCGCTGGACGCTGACGGCGAGCAGATCCTCCTCGACGTCAATGCCCTGGCCGAGGGGCACGAGTTCTGCGACGCGGCGATCCTGGCCGTCAGCCCGGACGAGCGCCTGCTGGCGTACGCGGTCGACACGGTCGGCCGCCGGCGGTACACGATCCGCATCCGGGACCTCGCGACGGGCGCCGAGCTCGCGGACGTCATTCCGGACGTCGTCTGCGAAGCCGTCTGGGCGAACGACAACCGGACGCTGTTCTACACCCGCCAGGATCCGGTCACGCTGCGGCCGTTCCAGGTGCTGCGGCACACGCTGGGCAGCGGCGTCGCCGCCGACGATGTGGTCCACGAGGAGCGCGACGAGACTTTCAGTTGCGGGGTGGGGAAGAGCCGCTCCAAGCGCTACATCCTGATCGGCTCGCAGCACACCCTGACGTCGGAGTACCACTACGCCGACGCGGACCGACCGGACAACGGCTTCGAGGTCTTCCTGCCGCGGGAGCGGGGCCACGAGTACCAGATCGATCACTACCGGGGGCGCTTCTACATTCGCAGCAACGCCGCGGCGCG
This sequence comes from uncultured Vicinamibacteraceae bacterium, assembly GCA_964348425.1. GTDB lineage: Bacteria > Acidobacteriota > Vicinamibacteria > Vicinamibacterales > UBA8438 > JAAXGX01. The sequence continues at coordinate 1,470 of CAYGCV010000115.1, forward strand.
CAACTTCCGGCTGCTGGAGACGCCCGACGACCGGCCCGGGCGCGAGCACTGGCGCGAGCTGGTGCCGCACCGCGACGACGTGCTGCTGGAGGCGTTCGAGCTGTTCCGGGACCAGCTCGTCGTGCAGGAGCGGCGCGACGGACTCGTCCGGCTGAGGGTGGAGCCGTGGGACGGCGCCGGCGCGCACGACGTGGCCTTCGACGAGCCCGCCTACGACGCCTTCATCGATCCCCACAACCACGTCGCGGACACGCCGATGCTCCGCTTCCGGTACAGCTCGCTGAGCACGCCGGCGTCCACCTTCGACTACGACATGCGGACCCGCGCGCGCACGCTGGTGAAGCGCGACGAGGTGCTGGGCGGCTTCGATCCGGCGCGCTATCGGACGGAACGGCTGCACGCCGTCGCCGCCGACGGCGCGCGTGTGCCGATCTCGCTGGTCGCCCGGCGCGACACGCCCCGGGACGGCACGAGCCCGCTGCTGCTGTACGGCTACGGCGCCTACGGCATCAGCATGGACGCGAGCTTCAGGTCGCCACGGCTGAGCCTGCTCGACCGGGGGTTCGTCTTCGCCATCGCCCACGTCCGGGGCGGCGAGGAGCTCGGCCGCCGCTGGTACGACGACGGCAAGCTGCTGAGCAAGAAGAACACCTTCACGGACTTCATCGCCTGCGCCGAGCGGTTGATCGAGCGCCGCTACACCTCCCCGGAGCGGCTGTTCGCGATGGGCGGGAGCGCGGGCGGCCTGCTGATGGGGGCGGTTCTCAACATGCGGCCGGACCTGTTTCACGGCGTGGTCGCGCAGGTCCCCTTCGTCGACGTCGTCACGACGATGCTCGACGAGAGCATCCCGCTGACGACCGGGGAGTACGACGAGTGGGGCGATCCGCGCGTCGAGCGCTGCTACGAGTACATCAAGTCGTACTCGCCGTACGACAACGTGGCGGCCCGGCGCTATCCGCACCTGCTGGTGATGGCGGGTCTGCACGACTCCCAGGTGCAGTACTGGGAGCCGGCCAAGTGGGTGGCCCGGCTGCGCGCCCGCAAGACGGACGACAACCTGCTGCTGCTGAGGACCAACCTGGACGCCGGCCACGGCGGCGCCTCGGGCCGCTACGAGCGCTACCGCGAGACGGCGCTGCAGTACGCGTTCCTGCTCGGGCTTCCATAGGACGGGGCTGCGCCCCGAGCCCCCGGCGCCCGCGTCAGTGCGGGCGGTTGGCCATGAACAGCCCGACCCCGGCGGCGGCCATGAGGATCCCCAGGTAGAACAGCGGCGACGGGCTCTCGCGCGGCGGATTGTAGAGCATCGCCACGAAGACGGCGACGACCGGCGCGCCGGCGAAGACGAGCGGCGGCACCACCGTCGGCCGGCCGCCGTTGACGAGCGCCAGCACGATGCCCAGCGCGCCGACCGCGCCCAGCACGCCGGCTCCGAACGTGAAGGCCACGCCGCTGGTCGCCTCGAACACGTTCCAGGTGCCGGCGCGGGCCACCATGGCGCCCGGGACGGCGATGGCCACGACCAGGTACGCCAGCCCCACCAGCAGGAACGCGTGGACCCCGCTGCCGCCCAGCGCGGCCTGGCCCTTGTGCAGCGTCGGGATGTACGTACCCCAGCTCAAGACGGTGAGCAGGACGAACAGCAACCATGTATTCATGCCGCCATTCTAGTATGGTAGGGTCCCTGGACTCATGACGCGCTGGATGCTGGCCCTCGCGGTCGCGGCTCTCTACGTCCTGCACCAGGACACGTGGTTCTGGGACACCGCCCGGCCGCTCGTGTTCGGGTTCCTGCCGATCGGCCTCTTCTACCACGCGGCGTACTCGGTTGCCGTGGCGGTCCTGATGGTGCTGCTGATCCGCTTCGCGTGGCCGGCCGGCCTCGAACGCGAGGCCGAGGCGCACGGCAGGGCGCGGACGGCCGGCGGGGTAGCGGGCCGGGCGCGGGGAGCCCGCGGACGATGATCCCCGCGCTGGTCGTCTTCGCCTACCTCGGCGTCATCCTCTACATCGGCATCTTCGCGTTCCGCCGCTACCGGCAGGTCGACGCCGAGGGCTACTTCCTGGCCGGCCGCTCGCTGGGTCCCGCCGTGTTCCTCCTGTCGCTGTTCGGGACGAACATGACCGCCTTCACCATCCTCGGCTCGGCGGGGCACGCGTTCTCGAACGGCATCGTCACCTTCGGGCTGATGGCATCGTCGTCGGCCCTCGTGATCCCGGTTGGCCTGTTCTTCATCGGCACGCGGATGTGGGCGCTGGGCAAGCGGCACGGCTTCATCACGCCGGTGCAGATGTTCCGCGACCGCTGGGAGTGCACGCACATCGGGACGGCCATCTTCGCCCTGCAGGCGGCGCTGCTCGTGCCCTACATCATCATTGCCGTCATGGGCGGCGGCACCACGCTCAGCGCCGTCAGCGGCGGCGCCGTGCCGTACTGGCTGGGCGGCGGCGTGGTGGCCGTCGTCGTGATGAGCTACGTGTTCTTCGGCGGCATGCGCGGCACGGCGTGGGTCAACACCTTCCAGACGGTGCTGTTCCTCTGCTTCGGGGCGGCGGCGCTGATCCTGATCGGATCGAGCATCGGCGGCTACCCGCAGGCGATGGAGTCGCTGCTCGGCGCGGAGGGCACCGCCTCGCTGCTGACCCGCGAGCGGATCTCACCGCGCTTCTTCCTGAGCTACACGTTCATCCCGCTGTCGACCATCGTCTTCCCGCACATCATCATCTTCTGCCTCACAGCGCGCCGGATGCAGCAGTTCAAGAGCACGGTGACCTTCTACCCGCTCTGCATCCTGGCCATCTGGCTGCCCTGCGTCTTTCTGGGCGTCGCGGCGAACGCCATGCACGATGTGCCGGCCATCGCCGCCAAGCTCGACGCGCGGGCGCTGCTGGCCGCGGGCGACGCGTCGCTGACGGCGGCGCGCGTGGCCGAGCTGCAGCAGTTGGCCGCCGGGGACGACGTCATCATCCTGATGCTCGAGCACTACGCGCCGCTGTGGCTGGCCGGCATGCTGGGCGCCGGGATCATGGCCGCCGTCATGGCCAGCGACTCGCAGATTCTCGCGCTCTCGACCATGTTCACGGAGGACGTCTTCGCGTTCTACGGCGGGAAGCGGCGCTTCGGCGAGCGGGCGCAGGTGCAGACCGGGCGGCTGTTCGTGGTGCTGATCGCCGCGGTGGCCTACGCGATCGCCCTGCAGGCGCCGCCGGGCATCTTCAACCTGGCCGTGCAGTATGCGTTCTCCGGCTACTCGGCGCTGTTCCCGCTGCTGGTGGCCGCGCTCTTCTGGCGGCGCAGCACGAAGTGGGGCGCGCTGGCCGTGACCGTGTGGACCGCCGCATCCGTGGCGGCCGTCGCGGTGTTCCAGGCCGCCGTGCCCGCGCCGCCGCCCGGCACGGTCGTGCCCTTCTGGACGGTCGGCGCCGTCGACGTCATCACCCGCACGCCGGGCGGGACCGCCGTCTGGGGCTACATGCCGGTGGTGCCGATGACGATCGTCTCCGCGCTCCTGATGGTCGTCGTCTCGCGGCTGACGCGTCCGCCGAGCCACGCCGCGCTGGCCCGCTACTTCGCCCCCGCCGGCGACGTGCGCGACAACGCGTAGGGCTCCGTCAGAGGGTGCTCGCGTTCCCGAGCAGGCGATAGACGAAGCGGATGCCGCCGACGTAGGCCTCCACCGCGATTCGTTCGTTCGGGCCGTGTACCCGCTCCGTTGCGTCAGCCTCCCACGGCATGCCGCGGAAGCGGTACACGTGCGGGGTGAGCGGCGCGTACCAGCGGGCGTCGACGGCGGCAAGCGTGAGGTAGGGCGCCACGAGCACGCCGCTGCCGCCGTACACCTGCCGCACGGTGCGTGCCAGCAGATCGAACGCGGGCGTCGCGGTTCCGGACAGGCCGCCGCCAGGCGGCAGGGGGGCGGCCGCGGCCCGGATCCGGACGCGGTCGTCGTCGATGACGCGCCGGGCGTGCTCAACTACGGTCTCGGTCGTGTCGCCCGGCAGCAGCCGAGCGTTCACGACGGCGCGCGCCGACGTCGGCAGCACGTTGAACCGCACGCCGGCCTCGAACACGGTCGGCGCCAGCGTGGTGCGCACGATGGCGGCCGTACGCGGCGTGCCGGCCAGCACGCGCCTGACCAGCGGACCGAACAGCCACAGGTTGGCGAACACGACGCGGTTGGCCAGCGGCATCTCCGGCGCCAGGTAGCGGAACGTCGCCGCCGTGGCCCCGTCGAGCCGGGCCGGCGGCGGGCTCGCCTCCAGCGCGGCGACCGCACGGCTCAGCACGCCGATGGCCGTCTCGGCAGGCGGCGCCGACGAGTGCCCGCCGGCCGCGCGCACGGTCAGTTCCAGCTCGACGCTGCGCTTTTCGGCGATGCCGATCAGCGCCACCGGCCGGTCGATGCCGGGGATCAGCGCGCCGGGCAGGATGGCGCCGCCTTCGTCGAGGACCAGCGCGAGGTCGTTCACGCCCCGGCCCCGCAGCGTGCGGACGATCGCGCGGGCGCCCCGCCCGGACGATTCCTCGTCGTGTCCGAACGCCAGGTAGACCGTGCGCCGCGGCCGGAAACGCTCGCTCAGGAGCATCTCCACGGCCTCGAGCGTCGCCAGCACGCCCCCCTTGTCGTCGAGCGCGCCGCGGCCCCAGACGAAGCCGTCGGCGACGTCGCCGCCGAACGGCGCGTGCCGCCAGCCGGCCGCCGCGGCGGCCGGTGCGGGCACGACGTCGAGGTGGCCCAGGAGCACGATCGGCGGCAGCGCGGCATCGCTGCCGCGCCACGTGTACAGCAGGCTCAGGCCGGCCACGCGCTCGACGTCGAGTTGTGCGTCGACCGTTGGGTACGCCTGTCGGATGAACGCGTGGAGGCCGTGGAACGGTGCCGGATCGGGGTTGTCGCGGGGCTCGGACAGCGTGGGGAACGCGAGCGCGCGGGACAGGCGCTCGACGGCGCCCGGCGGCGGGCCGGGCCACGCGGGCCCCGGCGCCGGCCCGACGTCCGGCTGGAGCGAGCCCTGGCGGGCGGTGTTGACGATCAGCACGCCGGCCAGCAGGAGCACGACCGGACCGGCGAGCGCGGCGAGCCGTCTCGACGCTCGCATGAGAGCCATTTCAGGCGCTCAGATCCGCCCGTCGAGTGCAGGGGGATCCGGCAATGCGGAACCTGGGGAGGTTACCTCGCCAGGGCGCGCAGCAGAAGCGCAGCGATGGCCATCGACAGGGCCAGGTTGAAGCCGAGCATCCACTTCAGGAGCTTCACGTCCGACTCGATGCCGGTCAGTCGGTCCTCGAAGCCTGCAATTTCTTCCGCCGCCTCGCTGGCCATGTCGTCCGGGGCGCCGGCGGCCCTGAGGGCGTCGTAGGTCTTCGACAGCATCAGCGCCATGCTTCATCGTACGAAAACCGTCCGCTCGAACGCAACGAAGCACCAGTGTCGCCCCGGCGCTCGGCCCGCTCGAACCCGCCAGGAGGTGCGACGAGCTGGCTCGACGCGCGCATGTTCTAAACTGCGATGCCAGCTCCGGATCCTCAGATGGGGGCGTCGAGCCCGATGACGTCGACGAGCTCGGTTCGGCGCACGCCACGACCGTCGCCGGGGGGTCCGGGATGACGTGACGCTATGATGTTGCTGTGCGGACCACGCTGACGATCGACGATGACGTGCTGGCGGTCGCGCGAGCGCTGGCTGCCCGGCGCGGCGTCAGTCTCGGGAGCGCCGTGTCGGACCTGGCGCGGCGCGGCTTCAGAGGGACGGGCGTGACGGACCAGGAAGACGACGGTGTTCCTGTCTTCCACGTGCCGCCGATGCACTGCAGATCACCAGCGAGAACGTGCGGCGGGCGCTCGACGAGTGGCCGTGACGGCCGTCAAACAATCCGTGACCGTCTTCGCCGCGATTGCGCTGCTGGGCAGCCTCCGCCGACCGGAGTCGCATGCCCTCAGGACGATGTAGCACTCTATCACCGCGCTTCCACCGGGGCGTTCGAGTCGTGTCCGGCCTTCAATCGGCCGGCCTGCGCTTCGCCCACAAGGTCAGCCGGAGCTCGTCGCCGAACAGCGCGTACTCGGGTCGTCGGCCGGCGTGCGCCTCGCCGTCGTGGAGGATCTTCCGCACGCCCTCGCCTCGTGATTCGAGGAACACCTGTCCGGTGCGCTTGCTGCGGATCCGGGAGAGGAAGCTGACCAGGAGCTGGTTGCGGGTGAATGTGCGGTAGGGCATCTCGTCGAGGGTGATGCTGTTGGGCAGTCCGCCGGGACTGTAGAGCTCGATGCGGTCGGCGAACAGGAACAGGCGGATCTTCGATCCGGAGATGGCGTAGTCGCGGTGGGCGACGGCGTTGACGATGGCCTCGTCGACGACGTCGAGGTCGTACCGCGCATCGGTGCCTCGCGTTGAGGCGTGGGCAGGGGCCTGCATGAACTGAGCGACGAAGGCGACGGCGGCGTCGATCTGGTCGGACACCGGGCCGGCGAGGCGCTCGGCGTGGACGAGGTCGTCGGAGGACAGGCGCTCGCCGCCGTAGCACGCGGCTTCGATGGATCCGGACGGGAGAAACTCGGTCGGTTCGGCGCCGAAGGTCAACAGGCCGGCGACGGTGGGGCGGTCGACGCGGTTCTCGTCACGAGCCGTCACCCGCGTGTTGCGGAGCAGGTCGAGCCAGGGGATCGTCGGTGAGCGCCCGAAGAACGCTTCGAGCCGGTTGCGGTTGAGGTGGTGGACGGCGGCGGCGAGGACGGCCTGCTCGTCGAACACGTACTCGCGGCCGCGTTGCTGGAACAGGCGGGCGAGCTCGGGGGGCGTGAGGTCGCGCTTCGTGGAGCCGACGCGCAGGTAGTAGCGACCGCCGGACGTACGGTGCACGTAGAGTCCGCGCGGAACCTCGGCCAGAAGCACGTGACGTTCGTCGCCGGCGGTTGACGGGAGAAGGACCTTGCGCAGAATCGGGCGAATCGGCGGCTCGCAGTTGTGCGCGGCGACGTTGATGATCCAGCCCTCCACCGCGTCGACGCGTGCCGGCGGGATCCCGGCAACGGTACCGGCGTCGTCGATCCCGAAGAGGACGGCGCCCCCGAACGCGTTGGCAAAGGCGACCAGCTCGGCGGCGAGGTCTTCGGTGTTGGGCGAGTTGACGCCCCGGTCACCGAGGCGTACGTCCTTGAACTCGACCCGGCCGTCTTCGCCGGCACGGATCTGGTTCAGAATCTGGTCGGCGGTATCGAACATCGGTTCACGTTCCGGACCGAAAGGTCCGTGTTCCAGCGGAGCGAGGTGTCGGCATCACAGCCAATCGGCGCCATCCAGGCGCGACATCTTCCTGTCGAACGTCCCGACCGGAACGTGCCCTGCCTTGCGCGCGAGCTCGACGACGAGGCAATCGGAGAAATCGACCGATCGCTCGCGTGCGAACGTTGCGTGCGCTCGCCGGACGACGTCCTCATCCTGCAAGGCGAGGCGGTCGTGTTCCATGAGCATGCTGACCACGGTTCCTATACGGCCGCGGCTCACCCCGTAGACGGACGTCAGGACCCGGACGGTCTCGGCGAGCACCGGCAGCGAGATCCAGGCGCCGTGCTCCACGAACGCCTCGGCGCGGCCAACCTGTTCCGGATCGTCGCGCACGATCAGGCGCACGAGGACGTTCGTGTCAATCGCGCGCATGGCGGCGCCGCACGTGGGATCGGATGCCCTCGTCCATTTCCTCGACGCTCCTGCGCGCCGGCGGTGTGCCGAACACCGCCTCGTGAATGTCCAGGGACGAGTACTTCGACGCCCGCCGCACGATGACTTGGTCGCCGCGCTCGCACCACTCCAGCCTGGAGCCGGGCGTCAATCCCAGCTTGCGGCGGATGCGCGCCGGGACGGATACCTGCCCCTGGGACGTGATCTTCGATTCGATCGATTCCATGCGCCTGCTTCCCGCGCGCCGTTCCGGCGTATTGTCATCGTCATTACCGCGGTAAATCAAGCCTTCCCGCCAGGCGTCCGCACGGCCCGGCCGCCGGCGGCCGCGGGACTGACAGGATCTGACACACCCCCTGGCTACCCTGGCCGGATCCACGGCATGCCGAACGTGGACGAGGAGGGTAGAGACCATGCAGATCATCCTGGACGCCATCGCCGGCCTGACGCTTGGGGAACCGATCGTCCAGCGGCAGATGGCCATGTTCCCGCTGCTCGACGGCAAGGCGGGTGCCGCCCCGCGCACCTATCTGACGCTGGACGAGGCGCTCGCCGCGGGGACGGCGCAGGTGACCGAGGTATCGCACGACGGCAGCGTTCCGGAGCTGCTGTTCAGGAACGCGGGCGACAAGCCGGTGCTGCTGGTCGAGGGCGAGGAGCTGGTCGGCGCCCGGCAGAACCGCACGCTCAACGTCTCGATCCTGGCGCCGCCGAAGCAGGAGACCCGGCTTCCGGTGTCGTGCGTCGAGCGCGGCCGCTGGGGGTATGACGACGACGTCGTGTTCCGGCGCTCGGATCGCGCGCACTTCGCGCGCGGCCGGCGGACCAAGCTGGCGTCCGTCAACCGCGGCATGAGCCGCGACCCGGGCAGCCGCCACTCGGATCAGGGTGCCGTGTGGGACGCGATAGACGACAAGCTGGCGGCGATGTCCGTGAGCTCGCCCACCGACGCGATGGGGGCCGTCTACGAGCAGCACCGCGCATCCCTCGAGGACTACGTCGCGGCGTTCCGGCAGCGGCCCGGGCAGGTCGGCGCCGTGTTCCTGGTCGGCTCCGGCTTCGCGGGCCTCGACCTGTTCGCGCACGAGTCCACCTGCGCCGCGCTGCTGCCGAAGCTGCTGCGCGGCTACGCGCTCGACGCGCTGGAGGTGGATTCGAAGCGCCCGCTCGCTCCCCCGGCGAAGGTGGCGCAGCGGCTCATCGCCGGCCTCGTGGCGGCGGAGGCCCGCGACTACCCGGCCGTCGGACTGGGCCGCGACGTGCGCATCGACAGTCCGGCGGTGGCCGGTGCGGCCCTCGTGGCCGGCGATGCGCTGCTCCATCTGGCCGCGTTCGGCCGCGACAGCCAGGCGGAGGCGTTCGAGTCCGGCACGTATCGCCGCGCCAGCCAGCGCCGCTCGCGTCACTGGCGGCGGCCGTGACGCGGGCAACGGGGGCGGCACGGCGCCGGCAGCTCTCGCCCGCCGTCAGAGAATGGATTGCCGGAAGCCGCCCAGCCCGGCGAACGTCGCCTTGTCGCCCAGATCGTGCTCGATGCGCAGCAGGCGGTTGAACTTCGCCGTGCGCTCGCCGCGGCAGCCGGACCCGGTCTTGATGTGGCCGCAGCCGGTGGCGACGGCGAGGTCGGCGATGAACGTGTCCTCGGTCTCCCCCGAACGGTGGGACATGTACGCGCCGTAGCCGTGCTGCTGCGCGAGGCGCACGGTCTCGAGCGTCTCGGAGACCGTCCCGATCTGGTTCAGCTTGACCAGGATCGAGTTGCCGACGCCGCGCTCGATGGCGCGCCGCAGGAGGCCGGGGTTGGTACAGAAGATGTCGTCGCCGACCAGCTCGACGCGCTGGCCGAGCGCCGCGGTCAGCCGCGCCCACCCGTCCCAGTCGTTCTCCGCGAGCGCGTCCTCGATGAGGATGATCGGGTAGCGGCCGATCCACGAGCGCCACAGCTCGATCATCTCGACCGTGCTCCGTGTGGACTGGCCCGACTTGAACGCCACGTAGGTGCCGTCGCGCCACATCTCGCTGGTCGCCGGATCGAGGCAGAGCGCGATGTCGGCGCCGGGGCGGTAGCCGGCCTTCTCGATGGCCGCGAGGATGAGCTCGACGGCTTCCTCGTTACTCCCGAGGTCGGGCGCGAAGCCGCCCTCGTCGCCGATGCCGGTCGACTTGCCGCGCGCCTTGAGCAGCGCCCGCAGGGCGTGGAAGGTCTCGATGCCCATGCGCAGCGCCTCGGCGAACGACGGCGCGTTGTGGGGGGCGATCTTGAACTCCTGGAAGTCGACGGTGTTGTCGGCGTGCCGCCCGCCGTTGATGACGTTCAGGCAGGGGACGGGCAGCAGCGCCGCGCCGTCGCCGCCGAGGTGGCGGTACAGGGGCACGCCGCCGGCCGCCGCCGCCGCGCGGGCGGCCGCCATCGAGACGCCGAGCATCGCGTTGGCGCCCAGCCGCGACTTGTTCGGGGTGCCGTCGAGATCGATCAGCCGCTGGTCGAGTCCGCGCTGATCGGCCGCATCGCAGCCGCCGAGCGCCCGGTTGATCTCGCCGTCGACGTTGGCGACCGCCTGCCGGACGCCCTTGCCGCCGTAGCGCGGACCGCCGTCCCGCAGCTCGGTGGCCTCGCGTTCACCGGTCGAGGCGCCCGAGGGCACGCGCGCCGCCGCCACGGTCCCGTCGTCCAGATGGACCCGCGCCTCGACCGTGGGGTTGCCGCGGGAATCGATGACCTCGAGCGCGTCGATCTTGCGTATCTTCATCGCCGTCTGCGCCTTGCCGCCGAATTT
>CAYGCV010000116.1:0-11856 GCA_964348425.1 uncultured Vicinamibacteraceae bacterium
CTCGACCACCAGCGTGTCCCCCTCCCACCGGCCGCGGCTGTCGCCCAGCCACTGGCGGACGCCGTCGGCCACGTGCGGCCGGTCGTCCAGCGGGATGATGCGCGCCTCGTGGATCATCTCCAGGAGCACCACGACGTGGTCCTGCGTCTGGAAGATCTGGTAGTTCGCGTTGTAGATGTTCGGGATCATGGCGATGGGCAGCGTGCGCGTGATGCAGCGCTCCCAGGAGTTGCGATCGAGCCACGAATCGGCCTCGCCGCGCCCCGCGCGCGCGTTCTCGCGCTCGATCAGCCGCTGCTTCGCCGCGGGCAGCAGCGCCGGGATGCGGCCGTCGGGCGGGTCGACGATGAGCGACTCGCGGTCCGCGTCGGTGACCTGCTCGATCCACCCGGCGCCGGTGCCGCGCGTGGCCTCGATGACCGGCGCCTGGGCGAGCTGGCCGCGCTCGATCTCCGCGGCCGTGCGCCGCTCGAGCGGCGTCCTGTTCGAGTTGTTCCAGACGCCGCGCAGGTCGGGCGTGCCCCACGGCGTGCGGGGGATCTTCCCTCCCTCGACGCGGTCCAGCAGACCGCTGATGCCGACCGCCGCGCCGGACCGCGCCTCGGGCGCATCCTGTGCTGCGGCGGGGGTCGCCAGCGCGCAGGTGGCGACCAGGACGACGACGGCTCCCACTGTTCGAACGCTCATGACACTTCCTCCAGCTCTCATCCGCGCCTCTGCCTGCGGGCGCTACCGTCCGGCCCGCTCGTCGATGCGGGCGCCGGCGAGCATCCCGGTCAGCGAGTAGTTCCCCTCGTGGCACGCCGACTCGAAGATCAGGTTCTCGGTATCGTCCTGCCGCACCAGGGCCAGCTCCATGGTCCACGGCCGGGTCCACGTGGTCGGGTCGTCGACGGTGATGCGGTATTGCATCAGGTCCGCGGCGACGCGCGTGAAGCGCTCGACGAGATGCAGGTTCTCGCTGGACCCCCGGTAGCTGGTGCGGTCGGTGAAGTTGGTGGTGTCGACGACGAGCGTGTCGCCTTCCCAGCGCCCCACGGAATCGCCGAGCCACTGCCGGATGTGCGGCGGCAGGTGGGGCCGGTCGTCGAGCGGGATGCGGCGGTACGCGCCGCCGCCGTGCCCCTGCTCGTAGTAGATCCCGACCCAGCCCGGGCCCTGGACGATGCGGCTGAATCCGCACAGCCCGCCGGTGCAGGGAATGGTCACGCCCATGCAGCGCTCGAGGTAGCCGGAGTCCTCCGGATTGTCGTAGCGGTCCTCCATGTCGACGAAGTAGGGCAGATCGATGCCCGCGGCCGCCGCGGCGGCCGCCCGCGCGGCGAAGCGCTGGCGGATGTCGTCCTGGCGCGCCGCCCCCTCCTCGGTCATGGCCGGAACCTGCCCGTCGGGCGGGTCGACGATGAGCGACGTGCGCCGGTGCCGGCCGTAGCGCACGCCGAGCCCGGTGCTGAAGATGTTGTTGTAGGCGCCCTCGACGTCGGCCTGCGTGCCAAGCTCGCCGCGCACGTCCCGGCTGTAGGCGGACAAAAGTCCTGATCTCCAGGGACAAAAGTTGTGCGTGGCCGGCGGCACGCAGATTGCATACCATGCCGGGATGGGTTGCGAGGACGGGACGCCCCACTGCCGGGGCGGGAGCCTCAGAACTTCACGATCCGAGCCACATTCCCGAACTCGTCGACGACGAACAACCCGGCCCTCGCACCGGCTAGGCCTTTCACCGCCCCGAACGTCGACGAGGACGAAACGATCCGTTGGTGGTGCGCGTGCATCGCCCCAGTCGTGCCGTTGTATCGGCGGATCAGTCCGTCCGTGCCGGCGACGTAGATGAAGGCCGCGCCGCCGATCGCAGCGATCCCGCTACCCCGGTTGGCGCTGATGTCGTGGCTCGCCAGCAAGGCGCCGGCCGCCGAATACCCCATGAGCCGGTCGCCGCCCTGGCCGAGCAGCCACCAGTTGCCCGCCTCCGTGCCGCTGATGCCCAGGGTCGGCCCCAGCTCCGAGACGAGCGCCACGACCGGTTCAGCCGCTGACACGTCGATGCCAAGGCTGACGCCCGAATCGCTGTCGGCCCCGATGAGCGTCCGGTACAGCAGCGTCTGCCCGCCGGTGCGACGCGGCCATGCCAGACGGCCGGGGTAGCCGTGCAGCGCCGCTATCGGTGAATCGCTGTAGATCCGCGTGTCGCGATCTGCCACGCGCGCGCCGCCAGCGCCGAACGCATGCGCCATGGCATAGCCGACGCCGCCGGTGGTGCTTCCATCCACCAGGCCATCGGACGCGAAGACATGTGACCCAGCGGTCAGGACATCGTGAGCGAGGCACTCGGGATTCACCACCGCCGCGCCCAGCGGCCAGCCTTCCACCGGGATCCATGCGGAGTGCAGCGTCACACCGGTCAGCACGCGCTCATTATGGAGCGCCAGATCCTCTGGCGTCGCCAGCCGCACGATCCCATCCCGTTCAGTCGTCGCCGCCGGCGGCGCCTGAAGCGTGATGGCCGTCGACACCGTGACATTCACATCGGCTGCGGCGTTCACCACGTCGAGGACGGCCACCGCGACGGCCGTCACACCCGGCGACACCTGGAACCACGGGTCGCCGGCGGCGGTCCAGTAGCCGAAGAGGAACTCCGGACCCGCGCCGATCCGCGCGAACAGCCCGGCCTCGGTCACCGCATAGCTGCCGCTCGGTATCAGGTCCGAGCGGACCGCGATCTGATCGTCCGCCGGCGCGGAGCCCGTCACGGCGTTGATGTCGCGCTGGCTGCGCAGCGCCGTGCGGTCGTCGTCGGCGGCGCCGCCGGGACCGGAGCCGTCGCCCAGGGCGAACTGCGTGATGGTCACCTGCGCGATGCCGACGTTGTCCCCGTCCGCGATGGCGGCGCGGCCCGCGTCTGTCAGGCGGATGTTCTGCATGTCACTCTCCCGCCGGCGTCAGCGGCGGCGCGATCACCACCGCGCCCAGGCCGCCGGCGACGTCCTTCGCGCCGAAGAGCTCCACGGACACGGTGAGCGTGTAGTGCGCGCTCGCCCGCTTGACACGGTCGATGGCAGCGCGGAGCGCTGCCGTGTCGAGCTGGATCGCAGTGGCGTTGTAGATGTCGATCTGGAAGTTGAACGGGCTGGGCTCGGAGTAGTCGTACACGGCGCCCAGGGTGTCGAGCAACCGCCGCACGGCCGCTTCCGTGCCCTTCGCGCTGTGCAGGTCGGCGGACGCCGCGACGACGGCCCGCAGCTCGGCAGTGCTCCAGCGGTCCAGCCACAGGTCGACGGACAGGGCCCAGGCCAACAGCGGCAGCCACTCGGCGGGCAGCGTGCCGGCGCCCCAGGCGGCCGCAGGCAGGCCCGCGGGGATGGCCGCGAAGCGCTCGGCGGCCGCGGCGTCGAGGCGCCGCTCGATCAGGCTGGCGGCGGCGGGCGCCAGCGTGCTCATGACACGGTCACCGTCAGGGTGCGCGCCAGCGGCGCCACGCCGTCTGCGCCCTCGATGGCGTCGACCTCGGTCGCAGCGCCGCCGCCATCGATCGTCTGCAGCGTGACCTCCGCCGACTGCACGGACGGCGGCGCCACGGCGGCGCCGGCGATCAGCGGCTTCGACAGGCCGAGCCCGAGCCGGGCCCGCGAGGCCGCCAGCTCCCGGAGGCTGTCCTCCGCGGCCGTCCGGACGGCCGCGGGGTCCGGGCCGGCGAAGAGCGTCAGCGCGACGGTGACATCGTAGAGCTGCCTGGTGCACGCCGACACCTCCACGGTGTCGGTCTGCTGGCGCGCCTCGTCTGCCGTCACGACAGCGGTGACCGCGGCCAACAGCGCTGCATCGGGGATGCCGTCGGCGTAGAGGGTCATGCCGGCGTCGTCGAGCAGCCCGTCGTCGGCCTGGATGTAGATGCGCACGGTGCCGGCGGCGGGAGACGTCGCTCGCGCATCGGCCACGCCATCGACGCCGCGGGCGGTCTGCTCGTACCACGGCCCGCTGAGCCCGACGGCGTAACGCTCCGGCGCCGCCGCGAGCCGCTCGCGGTAGGCCTGGTCGTCTTCCCCGGCCAGACGGTCGATGGCGTAGTACGTGGCGCCGATGTTGTCCAGGTTCGCGCCGGTGGCGAAGGCGAGCGACGCCTGCGCCAGGGCGTCGGCCACGGCCTGGCGCAACAGCGTCTCGCGGGCGGCGATGAGGCGCGTCAGGCGCCAGGCCGGGTCGGCCGGCGACGGCGTCACGACCCAGTCGTACTCGGCCAGCAGCCAGGCCAGCAGCTCGGCGTGCACCTCGTCGAGAGTGCGAACGAGCCCCGGCACTGCCGGCCGCGGCAGTTTCGACAGGTCGATCACCGTCATGACTGTCCCGCCGCGAGCTGCTCGCGCAGGCCGATGGGCGCGAGCGTGCCGTCCTCGGAGACCCAGTCGGCCTGCACGTCCAGGATCAGGGCGCCGTCATCGACGGCCATGTTGACCGACCGGAGACGGACGTCGCCGAGCCCGTTCGCCGGGTGCGCTATCGCATCGGCGACGGCGTTGGCGATCTCGCCGACGCCGGATGGGCCGAGCGGCCGGTCGAGCACGTCGGCGAGGCGCGACCCGTAGTCCCGCGCGAACGGATACGATCCGCGCACGATGGACAGCGCGTCGCGCAACCGCTGCGCCGCGCTGGTGGCGCCAGTCAGCAGCCGATCGCCCTCGGCGGCCAGAACGCCCGTCCGCGGCGGCACCGGTGGAGCCGCCCGCGCCGTCAGGTCGACCGAGAGCGTGGGGTCGCCCGCCCGGGCCGAGAGCGCGAGAGCCTGCGTCGCGGCCTCCCACGACCAATGGAGCCGCCGCAGCGCGACATCGTGCGTGAAGGTGTTGCCGAGGGCCGCGATGTAGACGGGAGCCAGCCGGACCTGCGTGGCGCTGTCGGGGACGGGCACCTCGAAATCGACCCATCCGCCGTCGGCGGCGCACGTCAGCATGTCGCCGTCTTCGGCCGCGATCTCGTCTCCGGCCTGATACGAGTCGCTGTAGGGCCACCCATGAATGAAGCCGGCCTCCGACCAGGCGTCATCGCCGGATGCCCGGTGCTCGACGCGCAGCCCTTCCAGCCCGTCGCCGAACGTCCCTTGAACGCACGCTCTGAGGTGGAGGCTCCGGCCGGTCTCGTCCGGAACCTCGGCCGCCTCGACGATGCCGTCGGCCTGCGCGTCGGCCGCGGTGTCCGGGGTGATGCCGGAGGTTTCGGTGTGGACGAACGCGAGCGAGTTGTTCGTGCCCGGACCCGTGTTGCTGGACGATGTGCTGCCGCCGGCATCGAACCGCCAGAGGCCGTCGCTAGTGCCGGTCTGAACGCCGTCGAAGGCGTCGGTGAAGTCGTTCAGGGACGCGAAGACGACTGGCGCGCTCTCTGGCATGGCGGGTGCCGGCCACTAGTCCGGCTCGGTCGAGAGGTCCCAGTCCGCGCTTCTCTGCTGCGCGTAGCCGCCCGCCGCGACCACGGTGCTGTCGTCCGTCATCGCGTCGATGGCGAGCTCGTTGGCGCCGTCGAGCGCGAGGCCGAGGAGCGCCTGCAGCCCGGCGTCCTCGAGCTGGCCGGCCGGAAAGACGAGGTCGATGTCGCCGGCGGCGAACTCGGCATCCCCGCCAGCCTCCACCGTGCGGCTCACGGCGAGGGGCCGCGTGGCCAGCACGGCGCCGCCGACCAGCAGGCGCGCGTGCGTGATGGCCGTCTCGGCATCGAGGCGGCCGAAGTTGACCACCGCCCCGTTCTGCACTCTCACCGCCATGTCAGGCCCTCCCCATCTACCATCCGCGCCTACATCTGTTGCGCCGGCGGGGAGCCGACCGCGTGCGTGTGCGTGTTGTAGGTCTGGCGCATGGCCTGCATCGACCCGCGGCCATCGCTGACATCGCCCCCGGCCGAGATGTCGCCGGTGACCGTCAGGTCGCCGTCGATGCGGACATCGCCCACCACCACTACGTCGCCGACCACGTCGATCGCGACCTCGCCGGGCGGGCTGCGGTGGTAGGTCGTGACGTCGTCGTCGTCGGCCGCGGCCGGCGCGAAGCGCGCGGACGGGAGAGAGCCCACCGCGAACGCCGCCTCGCCGCCGCCCGGCGACACCAGCAGCACGGCCTCGCCGACGGTCAGGGGCGAGTGCACCAGGCTGCCCCCGGCGCGCGGGACCACCACCGGCACCCAACCGGTCGTCACCGGCTGAGCCTCCGAGGCGAGGTTGACCCGCACCCGGTAGGGGTCCGCCTGGACGGCCGCCACGCAGCCGACGCGCACGACGGCCGCGACGCGCCGCTCGAGGGCGGCGAGCCGCCGCAGGATCTCGGTGGTCAGGTCGACATCCGGCATCAGCACTCCGGCGGTGGATAGACGGTCTCGCGCGACAGGCCGCGGAGGATGTCCACCCGGGACGGGAGCTCTCTCTCCGGCGTCGCCGGCGCGATCTCGATCTCGCGCAGGCCCGCCATCACGAAGGCGGACAAGCCGAGCACGCGCAGCTTGTCGTTGTTGAGGTTCTCGCCGCGCAGGTGCTCGAGGCCGTGGTTCACCATCACCACCAGGGCGAGCTCGGCGAGGTCCAGCATCGCCTTCGCGCGCTCCGGCGCGCTGGACCCGCTCAGCAGCAGCGTCACCGCCACCTCGAGCCGGCAGATCGGCCGCGGCGTCGGCTCGGCCGAGCGCCGGGCGGGCGGCGGCAGCGTCCCGAGCCCCTCGAGCGTGCGCCCGACGTCCACCACCGCCAGGTCCAGCAGCGAGACCAGCGCCGCCGGCGTCCGAACGGACACCCGTTTCGGACCGGCCAGCGCGTCCCACTCGCCTTCCCAGACACGCGCGGACTTCAGTCCGGCCGCCACGAGCCCGGCCTCGGCGTCGCTCAGTCCGGGCGGGTCGCCCCCCGCCCCGCCGGCGAGCCGCGCGAGCACGTCGTTTATCACGCCGTCCCCCTGGCGAACGCCTGGTCGAGCCAGCGCTCGATGACGACGGCGGCGTCGCGGCGCTCCGCATCGCCCCAGCCGAGGTAGGGCCTGGGCGGGATGGCGACCTGCCGCGCGAACACCACCCGGCGGCTGAGCTCGAACCGGAGCATGCGCCGGCGCCTGGGCCTGATGACGCCGCCGAACTGATGGATCCGCGAGTAGACCACGTTCGAGCCCCAGCGGGCCGTCGTCGCGTCGGCGGCGCTATCGAGGGATTTGAGCAGCCCGTCCTCGCGGTTGAGCAGCGTCTTTCGGCTGTCGCTGAGCGGGTGCCGCGGAGGCCAGCGCTCGCCGTCCGGGCCAGGCCCGCCCGCCTGGATGCGCCCGCGGGCGGCGTCCTCGCCGACCTTCGCCAGCTCCGCCATCAGGCGCTTCCGGTTGTCCTGCGAGACGCGCCGCAGGTCCCGGGCCAGGCTGGCGAGCTCCGACGCGTCGAGCTCGACCGTGACGCCCGAGGGCGGCACGCTACACCACCCCCCGCAAGCTGTCGCGGCCGTACCGCAGCTTGCGCCGGGCCACGTGCGCCCGGGGGTGCCCGGTGCCGGCGTTCCGGTCGGCGCTGTCGCTGTCGAGGTCGCCGCCGATCCGGATCCGGCCGGCGGCGATGTGCTCGACGAGCTTCCGCGCCTCGGCCGCGCGGGACTCGATGACCGCGGTGGTGGTGTCCTCGGCGGCGAGCTCCGCGTGAACGAGCCGCGCCGCCGCCCGGCGCAGCACCTCGGGGACATCGGCGAGGGGCAGCGAGTAGCGCGTGCGCAGCCAGCCGTCGACGAAGGAGCCGGCGGCGGCGATGGCCCGCTCGACGGCGGCCGTGTCTACCGCATCGGGATCGCCGGGGTCGGGCGCGGCGACGAGCAGGGCCGTGCGGCCGATGACGGCCTCGACATCGGCCGCGGTGCAGTACGGCGTCGGGGCCGCCATGTCACGACGGCCCCTCTGCGTCCACAGCGATCAGCTGGGCGGCCTGGCCGCGCCAGTCGTCGCGGATGCGGCGCTGGACGCCCGGCTCGACGTCGAGGCCCGCGACCTGCTCGTCGCTCAGGGCGGCGAGGTCCGCGAGGGTCTCCACCCCGGCCGCGAGCAGGTCGGCCGCGGTGTTCGGTCCGATGCCCTTGACGCGCGTCAACTGGCTGGCCTCGCTTGGGCCGTCGGCCCGGGCGCCGGGCGGATCCGGCGGCGCCGGCTCGACCCGGACCGCCGCGCCGCTCGCGATCAGCCCCTCGGCCTCGTCCGCCGGGCACGCCCAGCGCTCGCCGGGGTCGCGCCAGACCCCGTCGGACGCCACGATGCAGACCGCCGCCTCGATGTCCGTCGTGCGCATCGTCCTACGACAGCACGTCCGTGATCAGGAACCCGGCGTCCTTGCCGACGATGAGGTCCGCGTACTCCTCGTGGACGCCATACATCCACGACCGGCAGCGGCCGTCGTACCAGGGCATGTCCACCGAGACCCCGCCGTCGAGCTGGTAGCCGAGGCCCCAGGACGGCTCGGCGCGGGTCACCGGGCCCACCGCGGTGTAGGCCACGATGACCGTGTCGCCCCAGACGTCGGCGGTCGTGTCGTCGGCCGTCGTGTAGATGGCGTCGCCGACCGCGACCGTGTCAACGTTCCAGAGCTTCGCCAGAGACGCCGGCGAGATCTGGCCCTGCGGGCCGTCGCCGAACACCGCCTTGAGGATACCCGCGTGTGCCTGCAGCGCCTCGAACACGCTGCCGCCCATGGCGACCGTCTTCGGCCGCCGGCCGATCTTCTTCCGGATCTGGTTGATCGCCTTGCGGATGTTCGCGCTGGGGTTGCTGGCCGCGTTGTCCCACTGGGCGTTGCCGGCGAGCGTCAGCACGTGCGCCGCGTCGTAGTTGTCCGAGGACGTCGCCAGCTGCGCGGCCAGATACTCGCGCCGCAGGCTCAGGATGGCCTGGACGCCGTCCACCGTGCGCATGCCCAGGTCGATCCGGGGCACGCGCATCGCCTCCTGCTCGATCTCGACCGGGAGCTTGCCGAGCAGGCTGTGCGTCTGGAGCGCGAACTCCGAGCCGGCGTGTCCGAACTGCACCTCGGCCAGGCTCGCGCCGGGGGCCCGGCGGGTATCCATCAGGCGGAAGTCCGACCGGTCGAACTCGATGCGGGTCCCGCCGCGCACCGACGTCTCCACCCGCGGGAACAGCACGTGGTGGATGTGGTCGGCGTTCCGGTAGCCGCGGGCCGCGGTCGAGAGGATCGGGTCGATGGCGCGCGCCGCCGCCGGCGCCAGCTGGGCGCCGTCGCCGGCCGCGTTCAGGGCGATTTCCACTGTCTGCTCCTCGTCTGCCGTCAGGACAGGATGACGCGCACGAGATCCCCGGCCGCGGCGGCGGCGTCGATCGCGTAGCCGGCGACCGGGTTCGCTCCCGCGTGGGTGATGGCGCGGCCGTCCGCGTCCGTCTGCACCGCCTTCTCGCCGTCGGCCAGCTCGATCGCCGCGCCGGCCTCGACCGTCGCGATGCCGGCGCGGATGATCGGCACGACCTCGTCGTCCGTGGTCGACGACGTCTGACCGACGCCGATCGGGCGCTCGTTGGCCACGCACCGCGTCCCGTCCGCGCGGACGAACCGGTGCAGGATCTCGTCCGTGCCCTCACGGACGATCGAGACCGTCTGGACCGGCAGCCGCGTGAGGGGGTCGCCGATGATGCCGCCCATATGGGATCTCCCTTACTGCAGGGCGCCGAGCTGGAGCACGGCCTCCCGGTAGCTGATGCCGCGCTCGCGCGCGTGCGCGGCCACCTGGGCGTGCAGCGTCAGGCTCTCCTCGTCGACCGTCCGCCCCAGCGGCGCCGTGAAGGACGCCGCGGGCGCCGCCTGGCCGCCTCCCGGCGCACCGACGGGCCCGACGCGCCGGTCGAGCTGGTTCAGCGCCGGCTGCGCCTCGCCGGCCGGGAACGCCTGCTCGAACGCCTCGATGCCCTTCTCGATGCCGTCGGCGTGCGTCCGGATCGAGTTGAGCACGAACTCCTTCTGCGCCGGCGCGAGGCGCTTGCCGGCGATGGCGGCGTCCACCGCCAGCTCGGCCGCGTTCATCATCAGCTTCTCCGCGGCCTTCTCGCGGGCGGCGAGCTCCTGCTCGCGCTTGGTCAAATCGCCATCGGCCGGGCCGTCCGCATCGTTCAACCCGAGCGACAGGTTGGGGTTGTTCACCAGCGCCAGGCTGCTCATGCCGGCCACCTCCTTCGTCTCCTTGTGAAACCAGAGCGCCGGCGACAGATACCGGTACCGTCCGCTGGCGATCGCGTGGCGAGCCCAACCCGACAGCTTGAGCGTCGCCTCTATGGCGCCGTCGGCGGCGGCGCGGAAGTCCTTCGCCCACCCCTCGGCCGCGGTCTCGCCGCGAAACGTGCGGCTCATCGGCTCCGACTGGTGGTCGAAGTCAACTCTGACGCCGACCTCCTGCGCGTTGATGGCCGCGGCGAGGGCGGCGGGGTCCGGCACGCGCTGGACGCTGCCGTTCCGGGTCGACAGCTTGCCGTCCTCGCCCGGCGCCGGAATGACCGTGCGCACGATCTCGGTCTCGCCGTCGGCCTCCGCCTCCGTGAGCGCGTGCAGCGACACGCTGACCGCGACAGAGAGCCGCCGGCCGGCGTCCGCGTTGAGCACCGCGCGCGTCATGGCTGCACGATACAACGACCCCGGAGGGGCGTTTGGGCCCAAAGGTTGAATCTGCTACGCTGACTGAGAGCGTCCCGCTTCAACTCCAGGAAACTGAGCCTCGTCGGGCCTGGACCTATCAAGCGTGTATCCGGTAACGGGGTGCCGGAGGCGGGATGCTCATCTGCCGCGGCCGTGGCGGCTCACCGAGACGACCAGGGGCCGCCGGTCGGCCAGCGGCACCTCCACGACGACTCGCCATCCGCGCCCGGCTCGATCCGTCCAATCAAAGACCCAGCGCGGCCCCAGCGGCCCCGCCATCGTCGAGGCCGGCACCGCCCCGGCCAGGATCTCCGGGAGCCGCCGGTAGGCCTCGACCGACAGCTCGGGGTGGTGCAGCGCCTGCTTGTGCGCGACCCGCTCGGTCAGGTGCACGACGGGACCGGCGGCGCCGAGCGCGGCCGTGGTCGCCGGCGGCAACAGGCCCACGGGCGTGGCCTCGACCAGGCCCGGCCGCGCCTCCCAGCGCGCCTTGACGGGCGCCCTCGGCCGCGTCACGAACCACTCGAACCCCGGCCCCGCCAGGTGCCGGCCGACCATCCGGGCGGCCGTCTCGGCCCCGCGGTCCCGCGCCGCCCGCTCGCAGCGGCGCAGCCACCCGCGGTTGACGCCCAGCGTGCGCTGGCTGCCGACGTGGTAGTCCCACCCCGGGTCGATGCCCTGGGCGACCTGCCGGACCTCGCCGGTGGCGGGGTCCGTCCACTCGCGCAGCTCGACCTTCGGCGCCTTGGTCGGCGCCCCCTCCGGCGGGACCGCCACCTGCCGGACGTGGCACTTGCAGCCCCAGCCGTTCGGCGGGTAGTGCGTGTTCCACCACGGGTCGTCGACCTTCAGGCAGAGCCCGGCCCAGGCGGCGTGCTCCTCGCGGTGCTGCTCGGAGGGGCCGAGCTCGTAGACCAGCCACGGCCGCAGGTCGGCGTGCCTGGAGATGCGGTCCCACTGCCCGGCCGCCCGGGCGGTCCGGAGGTTCGTGTGGTAGATGCGCCGCAGGCGCGTCGGGATGTCGCCGCCCCGGCCGCGCGGCGCCCACCCGCGCCGCTTCAGCCACGGCTCGAGCCGGGCCCGGAAGGTCTCCAGCGTCTCGCCCTGGCGGAGCGCCCGGAGCAGCGCCTGGTGGACCTCGCCGAGCATCGCGTCCTGGGTCATCTGCGCGACCGTGAACGCGCACGCGTGCTCCTCGCGCCAGACGTCGGTCCAGTGGCGCGACGGCCGTCGGCG
>CAYGCV010000117.1:0-11847 GCA_964348425.1 uncultured Vicinamibacteraceae bacterium
CTTGCGGGGACCCCTTCGCCCCGCGCCGCTCCCGCCGAGGCGCGCTGTGCGCGCCGCGGAGTCTGCACGGTTCTGCGGCGCAGACTCCTGTGTGGTCCGCCGGCCCTCAGCCGCGGTCCGCCTTGAACTCGCGGGCTTCGGCGATCGCCGGATCGTCGGGCTGCCCGCGCCACTGGCCGATGAGCGTGTCGTAGCGCGACCGGGCCGTCTCGGCGTCGCCGCTCGCCGCCGCGGCGCGCGCGGCGCCCAGCAGCGAGCGCATGCGCCCCGGCATGCGCAGCAGCGACTGCTCGAACTTCTCGGCCGCCGCCGCCGGTCGTCCGAGCTCCATCAGGATCTCGCCGTACAGCTCGTACGGCGGCTTGACCGGGTCCGCGGCGCCGTTGGGCGGCCGCATCGTCTCGACGACGGCGATGGCCGCGTCCATGTGCGCCACCGCCTCCTCGCCGCGCCCGTCGGCCAACGCCGCCAGGGCCGCCACCTGCTCGTGCATGATCTGCGCCGGCTTGCCGCCGTCGGCCGCGCGGGCCTCGAGCGCGGCGGCCGCGCCACGGACCGTGTCGGCGTCACCCTGGCGGAACGCGCTGAGGCCGGTCGCCAGCAGCTCGTGCGCCGAGCTGTCGCCGGTGGGCGGCGCGGTCTTCCACTCCTCGGTCTCGACCACGTAGCGCGCCCGCAGCAGCGCCAGCGAATCGACGGCCCGCTGCGCGCCGTCGCTCTCGTCGATCACCTTCTCGAGGCGCTCGATCCAGTCGCGCGCGCGGGCGTAGTCGCCGCGCTGGAGGTCGCCGTACTGGCCCCAGTCGAGCGGATGGACGGTATCGCCCACGCTGTTGCCGGGGCTCCAGAGCGCGCGGGCCGCGTCGTAGGCCGACTGGTTGTGCTGCGAGACGAGGTCCCACATGCCGTGCTGGATGAAGATATGCGTCGGCATGTGCCGGGCGTGGGCGACGGCCGGGGCGATCTCGGCGTAGCGCCGCGCCGACGGCAGCGCGAGCGGCGCGTGGATGGGATCGTCGAAGGCGTGGATCGCGTAGTGCGGCGCGCCCGGATGGTCCGGGTTGGCCCCGAAGACGCCGAGCGCAATGGCGCCGGCGCGCATCTCGAGGCGCCCCGACTGGTCCCCCAGCGCGCGCGATCCGCTCAGCAGCGACAGCGCGTAGAACGTCGCCACCTCGTGGTCGTCGGGAAACTGCCGGTAGAGCCGCTCCATGGCCTGCATGTAGGCGACGCGGCGCTCGTCGTAGTCGCCCTCGGCCCACAGCGCCTCGACGGCCTGCAGGAAGCCCTTCTCGCGCCGCGTCGGCGCCTTCGCGAGCCGCTCGGCGGGCGTGGCGCCCAGGCGCGCCAGCGCGGCCCGCGGGTTGTCGTCGTCGGCCGAGGTCGCGAAGAGCGGGTGGTTGTAGCACAGCGTCTCGCCCCAGTACGCGAGGGCGAAGTCCGGCTCGAGCGCCTGGGCCGCGCGGAACTGGTCGATGGCCTGCAGCCACCCGAAGCTGTGCAGGATGGCGACGCCGCGCAGGAAGTGCTGCTGGGCCTCGGCCGAGCGCGCGGAGGTCGGAAAGTCGAGCGAGCCGACGCTGTCGAACTGCGCGGCGGGCGCGGGGCCCCGGAGCAGGAGCGCGGCGAACAGCAGGATACCGGCACCGAGCCGAGCGGCAGAAGTCATCTCGTTTCTCCTCGTTTGACGGCGCCGGCGCCTCTTCCGGCCCACGATGAGCGTACCACAGTCCGCGCCCCGGGCGCGCCCCGCCCGGGGCGGCCTTACGTGCGGGTACCGCAAAGACTTACGCGACCGGTGCGCGAAACGAGTCGGCTATAATCGCGCACCGGTCGATGGACGTTCTGATTGCCCGGCGGTATCTCGTGCGCGGCCTGGTGCAAGGCGTGGGGTTCCGGTTCTTCACGGAGGCGGCGGCCAGCTGCGAAGGCCTCTGCGGCTACGTCCGGAACCTGGCCGACGGGCAGGTCGAGGCGCTGGTCGAGGGGTACGAGGAGGCCGTCGCCCGCTTCGAGCGCCTCATTCGCCAGGGGCCGCCCCTGGCGCGGGTGGACGACGTGACGGCGGAAGGACTGCAGCCGACCGGCCGGTTCGCCGGATTCGCGATCCGCCGATGAACGGCCGGCAGCAGGGGAGTGCGATGGAGGCGTTGAGGCAGTTGATCAGGGAGGTGCCGGACTTTCCGAAGCCGGGGATTCTCTTCAAGGACATCACGACGGTGCTGCAGGACGCGGGCGGCTTCCGGGCGGCGGTCGATGCCGTGACCGACCCCTACCGCGACCCGCGGCCCGACGTCGTCGTCGGCATCGAGAGCCGGGGCTTCATCCTGGGCGCGGCCGTCGCCGACCGGCTGGGCGTGGGGTTCGTGCCGGTGCGCAAGCCGGGCAAGCTGCCCTGGCGGACGACGCAGGTCACCTACGATCTCGAGTACGGCAGCGACACGCTGGAGATTCACGAGGACGCGCTCGCGGCGGGCCAGCGCGCCCTGATCGTCGACGACCTGCTGGCGACCGGCGGCACGGCGCAGGCCACCGTCGCCCTGGTCAAGCGCTGCGGCGCGCACGTGGCGGGACTCTCGTTCCTGGTCGAGCTGACGGCGCTCGCGGGTCGCGGGCGGCTGGACGGCGAGCGGGTCACCGCAGCGCTGCAGTACTGACGCACCGGGGTGACGGGAGCGTGACCGGAGCCGGGCTCTTGGCGGTCGCCGTCCTGCTCGCCGCAGGCGTGGGGGTTGCGCTCCTGCTGCCCGAGCTGCGGCGGCGACGGCAGGAGGCGACGCTGCTGCGACTGCTGGCCACCTTCGGGCCGGCGGTGGCGGCGGGACACGCCGACCCGGAGCGCTTCGTGGCCTGGTCCGAGGTGGCGCGGACGGCGCGCGCGCTGTTCCCCGAGGCGTTCGCGCGGCTCGACGCCGCGAGCGGCGGGCGGTTTCCCTTCTCGCGGCAGGCCGTGGAGGCGGCCCACGCGCGCTGGACGGCCGACTGGCTGGCCTGGGAGCGCCGGCACGACCTCGAGTACAAGGAGCGCGCCGCGGCGGCCGAGTCCGCCCTGGCGGCAGCCGACAAGGACGCGGCCGAAGCGCTGCGGGCCCGCCTGGCCGCCGTCAACCAGGAGAAGCTCCAGACCTACCAGGACCGCTACGCGCGCTACGTGCGCGTCGGCAAGGCCATCGCCGCCCTCGAGGACGGAACCGATGCAGCCTGAGCGTCCCAAGGCGCGCACAGCGCGCCTCGGCGGGAGCGGCGCGGGGCGAAGGGGCCCCCGCAAGCGAACGCCGGGGGCTTGGGGCGCAGCCCCGTCTGATTGAAGCTCATGGATGCGGACCTCCGGGACGCGGTCGACTTCCACGCGGCGATCGTCGCCGAGGGGAGCAAGGCGCTCGTCGGGTACGAGCGGGAAAAGGCGCTCGCCAACATGGTGCTGATGGCCGAGATCCCGACGACGTACGACCGCGAGCAGCAGCGCCAGGTCAATGCCGGCAACCTGCTCCTGCGCGGCGTGCCCGGCGTGGGGAAGACGTTCTTCGGCGTCATCCTGGCCGCCATCAGCGGGGCCAAGTTCGCCCGCCTGCAGGGACGGGCGGATCTGCAGCCGACCGAGGTCGTCGGATTCGAGATGGTGAACCCGGTCACCGGCGCCCTGATGACCGAGTTCGGCCCGCTGGCGTCGGCGGAGGTCATTCTGCTCGACGAGATCAACCGCATTCCGCTCAAGTCGCAGAGCGCGTTCCTCGAGGGCCTCCAGGACCGGGCGGTCACGGTCGGCAAGCAGACCTACCAGTTGCCGGCGTTCAGCTTCGCCATCGCCACGATGAACCCGGTCGAGCTGGGGCAGGGGACGTTCCCGCTGTCGGAGGCCGCCACGGACCGCTTCGCGATCATGGTGACCATCGGCTACCTGCCGCCGGACGAGGAGCAGAAGCTGGTCGACTTCGACTTCAAGAAGGTCCGGCTCGACGGCCTGATCCGCAAGGAACGGGTCATCGAGCTGCGGTCGGCCATCACCGAGCGCGTCTTCCTGCACGAGGCGCTGGGGCGCTACATCCAGCGGCTGGTAGCCGCCTCCCGGCCGTACGACGCGGACACGGAGTGGTTCACCCGGTCGCCGTCGGAGCTGGTCGAGCGCTTCGTCGACCTGGGCGCATCGCCGCGCGCGACCATCTGCTGGGGGCGCCTGGTGAAGGTGTGGGCGCTGCTCGCCGGCGGCCGCTCGGCGGTGTATCCCGAGGACGTGCAGCAGCTCGCCCGCTACATCCTCGGCCACCGCGTGTGGCTCGCGCCGCACGCGGCCAACCACGGGATCCGGGTGGAGACCGTGATCGACGACATCGTCGAGCGCGTGCCGATTCCATGACGACGCCCGCCGCGGAGCGGCTGGTGAGCTGGGAGGAGATCCAGGACATCGAGCTGGTCGTGCTGCGCCGGATGCGCGAGTACGCGCTGGGCGCGCACCAGAGCGTCTTCCACGGATCGGGCTTCGATCTGGTCGGCCTGCGCGACTGGCAGCCCGGCGACCGGCCCGCGGCGGTCGACTGGCCGCAGTCGAGCCTCACCAACTTCAGCCCGCTGATCACCCGCGAGTTCGAGCAGGAGAGCACCGCGCCGGTCATCATCGTCGCCGACACGTCGCGTTCGACGCAGTGCGGCGTCGCCGGCACGCCGATCGCCAAGGTGATCGCCCGCACGGTGGCCACCCTCGGGCTGGCCGCGGCCTTCTGCCAGGACCTGGTCGGGCTCGTCGCGATGGACGGCGGCCGGCGGCGGCTGGCCGCGCGGCCGCGCACGGGCAGGAATCACGCCATGCACTGCGTGGACGTCTACCAGGACAGCCTGTCGGACGCGGGCGGCGACCGTGCTCCGGAGGGGCACGGCGACCTGGCCGGCCTGCTTCGCAAGCGCTCGCTCATGCCGGTGGTGTCGGACTTTCTCGTCGATCCGCCGCAGGCTCTCGTCGAGGAGTTCGCGGCGCTGAACGTGCTGCACGACGTGTTCTTCGTGATGGTCGACAGCGCCTTCGCCTTCGAGCTGCCCCCGGTGTCGACCGGCTGGATCGAGGCGTACGACGCGGAAGCGGGGCAGCCCCGCCTGCTCTCGGCGCGCGATGTCGAGCTGCTGGGCGAGCGGGTCCGCGACTGGCAGGATCGATCGGCGGCCGCCGCGCGGCGGCGCGGTCTCGATGTCGTCCGCGTGCAGTCCGGGCACGAGCACGGGGCGCTCGCCGAGTTCCTCGACAGCCGGCGGAGGCGCAAGCGATGAGCCCTGTCCTGCGACGGCTGCTGGTGCTGGCGGCCGTGTGGGCGGGCGGCCAGCTCGGCGGCGCGGCGGCAGCCGGCGCTCAATCCGAGGTTGCCGGGGAACCGACGGATGCGCTGCGTTGCTGGCGGCGGGTCGATCCGGGCGCCGTGCGCGTCGGCGAGCACTTCACGATGACGCTGACCTGCCGCGTCGTGGAGACGGACCGCGCCCGGGCCGTGCCGGATCTGGCCGGGCTGGAGCCCGAGACGCTCGACGCGCCCCCGTTCGACGTCCTGCGCGGGGAGCGCTTCGCCGACGTCCGGGCGGGCGCCGAGCGCCTGTTCCAGTACCACTACACGCTGCGTCTCAGCGGGGAGGACCACTTCGGCGCCGACGTCGAGATACCGCCGCTCGAGCTCAACTACCGCATCGAGCGGCAGCTCGACGACGGGGCGCTCCTGCCCGGACGGGAGCTGACGTACGTCCTGCCGGCCGAGTCCATCCGCGTCGTGTCGCTGGTGCCGGAAGGCGGCGGCGATATCCGCGGCCTCGCGCCGGGCACGCTGGGCGCCGCCGAGGCGCGCGGGTTTCGCGCCCGGCTGGCGCTGCTGGCGGCCGCGGGACTGGGCATCGTGGCGCTCGGACTGCTCGTCCTGGGCGTCCGGCGCGCGCGGCGGGAGCGGCGGGGCGTAACCGCACGAGCGGCGGCGCCGGCGCCGGCCGCCGCGGTCGCCTGGGCGGTGACCGGGGAGCTGACGGCGCTGCGGGAGCTGAGCCTGACGGCCGGCTGGACGCCGGCTGCGATACAGCGGGCGCTCGCGGCCCTGCGCCTGGCGGCCGCGGTCGCGCTGGGGCGGCCGGTGGCCGAGCGCGCCGGCGGCGCGGCCGGTGCGCCGCTCGCCGGCGAGCTGCGGATCCGCACCGGCCTGCTGCGGGCGAGGTCCGTCGTCGTGTCGTCCGCCGTGACGCCGGGGCTGCTGGCGAACGCGGCGGCGCGCGGCGGCGCGGCGACCGCAGCGGCGGCCTGCTCCGACGGCGACCTGGAACGGCTGCGGGGCGCCCTGGCGGCGTTCAGCGCGGCGCGCTATGCCCGCGGCGGGGAGCCCGACGGCGACCTGCTGGCGGCCGAGCTCGACAGCGGACTCGCGGCGACGCGGCCGCTCCGCGTCCGCACGCTGGCGGCGGTCCGCCGCGTCGAGCAGGCGGCGGCTGCCGTCCGGGACTGGTGGCGGTCATGGACACGCTGACGGCGCTGGCGTCCCGGATCGGCGCCACCCTGGGCGAGCTGGGCCGGCTCGCGCCGGGGGAGCTCGGCTTCGTGCGGCAGCGCGAGGCGCTGCTCGCCGCGGCCGTGCTCGGGATGCTGGCGCTCGGCGCGCTGGTGGCGCGCGCGGTCAGGGCCGACCGTCCCGGGCGGCGCGCCATCATGCTGCCGGCGCTCGTACCGGGGACCGCCCGCCCCGGCCGCGGCGCCGTGCGCCACGGCGCGTTCCTGCTGTTCGTCGCCGGGCTGCCATTCTTCGCGGCCGCCCTCGCGGCGCCGCAGGCCGCCCTCGTGCAGGAGGAAACCTCGTACCCCGGTCATCGGATCACGATCCTGATCGATGCGTCGCTGAGCATGAACTCGGCGTTCTCGACCCGCCAGCTCCGGGCCGGCAACACGTTCCTGGCGAACGTGGCGGCGGCGGAGTACTTCGTGCGCCGGCGCATGGACGGCCCCTACCACGACCTCGTCGCCCTGATCGAGTTCGGCAGCCGGGCGTACATCGTCACGCCGTTCACCAACGACTACGAGAACATCCTGCTGAGCATCGGCCTGATCGGCACGCCCGAGGAGTACCGCCGCTTTCCCGACCACGGCACGCTGATCATGGAAGCCATCCACCGCGGCGTGCAGCTCTACCGCACCTTCGACTTCCTGCAGGCGACCGGCAACCTCATCGTCATCTTCAGCGACGGGCAGGACACGCACGCGGTCCACGAGGACCGCTCGCTGAACGACATCCTGCGCGAAGCCTCCGACAACCGCATTCCGGTGTACTTCATCCGCACCAGCTATGACCGGCAGCTCGGCGACATCCTGCCGGACGTGGTGTGGAAGGAGGCCGTCGAGCGGACGGGCGGCCGGTTCTTCCCGGCGGCCAACGAGGAGATGATCATCGAGGCGATCCACGAGATCGACCGGCTGGCGGCCGGGCGCATCCAGGTGACCCGCTACGTGACGCGCGATCCGCGGTTCGCGCCCTTCGCGCTGATCGCGGCGGCGCTGTGGACGGTTGCGCTCGCCCTGACCCTCGGCGTCAGGACCTTCAGGAGATTCCCGTGAGCTCGATGATCGACCCCCGCTGCGGCCTGACCGCGGTGGCGGCGGCCGTGCTGGCGGCCGCCTGCGCCGCCTGGGCCGTCGTGGAGCGCGACCTGGCCGAGGCCCAGCACGCGCTGGCGGCGGCGAACCTGAGCGCGGCCGAGCAGGCGTACGCCCGGGTCGGCGACTACCTGCGGCCCGCGGACCGGATATCGTGGGCGCTGGCCGGCGTGCGGGAGGAGATCGCCGCCCGGCGCGCCGCGATTCGCTACTGGCAGGGGGACTACGCCGCGCTGCTGGCGGAACCGCCCGGCGGGCTGCCCGCCGCGCGGCGGGGCAGCGCCGCCCTGCGGCTGGCCGTCGCCAACGCGACCTACCGGGCGGGCCAGCGGCCGGGGGCGTCGCGCGAGGAGGTGCTCGACAGTCTCGACCGCGCCATCGCGCTCTACGTCGAGCTGCTGCAGGACGACGGCGACAATCCCGACGTGGCGTACAACTACGAGCTCCTGGTGCGCCGCCGCAACGCGCTGGCCGGCGGCGGCCAGCCGCTCCCGGCCGGGCCCGCGAATCCCCTGGGTCGGGAGGGGGGGCAGCCCCTCGACGACGAGACCGGTCTCGACGACATCCAGATCTACGTGCCGCTGAACCAGGACGAGCGGGACCGGATCGACGACCCGACGCAGGGCGGCGATCCCCAGCTTCGGCGCCGGGGATGATCCACTTCCTCCAGCCGGTGTACCTGTGGCTGCTGGCGCTGCCGGCCGCGCTGCTCGCCGCCTGGTGCTGGCAGCTCGCTCGCCGGCGGCGGGACGCGCGGCGCTACCTGAACGGCCGCGTGCTGCCCGTGCGCGAACGCTACGCGCCGGCGGGCGGCCTCTCGTTCTGGCTGTGCCTGATTCTCGCGGTCGCCTGCCTCGTCGGGGCGCTGGCGCGGCCGCAGGCCCGCGTCAGCCGCGAGCGCCGGGCGGGCATCGACTTCATCGTCCTGCAGGACGGATCGACGTCGATGCGCGTATCCGACGTGCGTCCCGACCGCTGGCAGCGCTCGACGGCCTGGCTGCGCACGTTCGCCGAGACCCTGAGCTGGACGGATCAGCGCGTCGCCCTGGCGCTGTTCGCCTACCGCCCGGCGCCGCAGGTGCGCCTGACGAGCGATCCGAACGCCTTCTTCTTCTTCCTCGACCACCTGGGCGATGAGCCGCCGTTCCGCCT
This sequence comes from uncultured Vicinamibacteraceae bacterium, assembly GCA_964348425.1. GTDB lineage: Bacteria > Acidobacteriota > Vicinamibacteria > Vicinamibacterales > UBA8438 > JAAXGX01. Next base: position 8,753 of record CAYGCV010000117.1, read on the forward strand.
CGAGGACGACACGAGCTGGGACACGAACATCGAGGAGGGCATCTTCTGGGGCGTCAAGATGGTCGACGTCGACGAGGAGCTGTACGGCCGCCGGCAGAACGCCCGGGCGTTCGTCGTCGTCTCCGACGGACAGGCCTGGAGCGGCGAGGTCGGCAGGGCGCTGGAGCTGGCCCGCAGCCGCGGCATCCGCGTCTACGTCGTCGGCGTCGGCACCACGGCCGGCGGCCTCATACCCGATCTGCCGCCGCGGCGCTACGAGCCGCCGCCCGAGCCGATCCATTCGGCGCTGGACCGCCAATCGCTGCGGGCCATCGCCCTGGCCGGCGGCGGGCGCTACTACGAGCTGGGCATGCAGTCGGACCAGTTGACCGCGTTGCGGATTCTGGCCGACGCCCGGCAGTTCGCCCGGCGCACGGGCCGGGAAGAGACCGTCGAGGAGCTGTACTGGCCCCTGCTCGCGGCCGCGGCCGGGTGGATCGGCCTGGGGGTGCTGTTCATCCGGGAGCGCACGCAGCTCTGGTGGCAGCTCGCCGCCGGACTCGGGCTGGTCGCGGCGCTGTGGACCCTTGGATAGGGAGCGCGCGGTGGCTCGCGGTATCATGGTCCGAACCTGGAAACAGCACCGGCCGACGCCGTCTCGCGACGTCACCCCTGACCGGCAGGAGGAAGCATGATGCGACAGCAGCATTCGTCCCGATTCCGGCTGCGACTCGATCTTCGTCGACGCGCGGCGTACCTGGCCGTTCTGACGGCCGCCGGCCTGGCGATCACCGCCGCCGCCCACGAGGTGCAGCAGGGAACGCCGGCGCCGATCACCGACATGCAGGAGGTGGCGGAGAACCTGTACATGCTCGCCAACGCCGACCCCGCCGCCGGCGACGCCTGGACCGGCGGCAACATCGGCGTCTGGGTGACGGAGACGGGCGTGGTGCTCGTCGACACCAAGCTGCCGGGCTACGGGCAGGCCATCCTCGAGCAGGTCCGCAGCGTCACCGACAAGCCGGTCACCACCATCATCAACACCCACACGCACTTCGACCACAGCGGCAGCAACACCGAGTTTCCCGAGACCGTCACCATCGTGACGCACGAGGGGACGGCCGCGCAGATGGCGCGCGACGACTGCCAGCCGGTCACCAACTGCGAGGCCTTCCAGGGCGACAACGCCAGGTTCCTGCCCGACCTGACCTACAGCGAGCGCATGTCGCTCTTCAGCGGCCGCGATCAGGTCGACCTCTATCACTTCGGCCGCGGCCACACGAACGGCGACACGCTCATCGTGTTCCCGGCGGTGCGGGTCATGCACAGCGGCGACCTGTTCCCGTGGAGGCGGCTGCCGTTCGTGGACGCGGACAGCAGCGGGGGCAGCGCGGTCGACTACGGCGAGACGCTCAACAAGGCAGTCGCCGGGATCCCGGACGTCGACAGGATCATCACCGGCCACATCGACAACCCGGTGGCCTGGGCCGAATTCGAGGCGTTCGCCGGCTTCTACAACCACCTGGCCGGCGTGGCCCGGGCCGGGATGGAAGCGGGGCAGAGCGTCGACGACGCGGCCGCCGGCTACGCGGTGCCGGACGAGTACAGCGAGTTCAGCGCCGAGCCGGACACGGTGCGGTCCATCATGCAGCTCATCTATGACGGCCGGTAGTTCCGGCCGGCGCGGGTAGGGGACGAATGGCAGACTTCATCGGCCGGCGTGCGACGCGGCTGTCGGCGGGGGGCGCGGCCCTGCTGGCCTGCCTGTACCTCTCGGCGGCGGCCGCGGCCGCCCAGGACGAGATCCTCGTGCTGGGCGGCACCGGGCGGCATTGCGGGGAGGACCCGCACTGCATCAACCGGCTGCACCCCGCCATCCCGATGGCGGCCCGGGCGGAGCCGGGCCAGACCATCGTCTTCCGGGCGCGCAACGCGAGCGACCTCGACCTCGATCCGGAAAGCACCTACGACGACCCACGCGCCGGCGACCCGCAGATCGGCACCGTGCACCCGCTGACCGGGCCGGTCCACATCGAGGGGGCCGAGCCCGTGGACGTGCTGGCGGTCACGCTGCTCGACGTCGGGCCCGGACCGTTCGGCTACACGTCGGTCAGCCCGATCGGGTTCGTCTCCGATCACGTCAGCGGATCGTTCCGCGCGTCGTGGCGCCTGAACCGGACGTCGGCCGTGAGCGACGACCTGCCGGGCGTCCGCGTGCCGAACGCCAGCTTCCCGGGCATCGTCACCGTGCTGCCGGGCCCGGACGAGCTCGCGGCCATGCTGTCGCGCGAGGCCGAGCTGCGCGCGGTCGGCGGCGCCGGGTTCGCGCCCTACCCGCTGCATGCGTCCCCGGCGGCGGTCTGCGGTCCCGGCGGCTCGCACGCCGCCGAATGCCTGCGCACGCTCCCGCCCCGCGAGCACGGCGGCAACCTCGACATCCGCTACCTGCAGGTCGGGGTGACGTTGTATCTGCCGTGCTACGTCGAAGGCTGCGGCCTCGCCGTCGGCGACCCCCACTTCGCGCAGGGCGACGGCGAGGTCTCCGGTACCGCCATCGAGATGGACGCCGACTTCACGTTGACCACGCGGCTCATCCAGGACGGGCCCGCGCTGCGCCGCGGCCCGCACTTCGAGGGACCGGTGCGCGTGCTCGACATCCCGTCCAGGCGCTTCTACGCGACGACCGGGTTTCCGCTCAAGGCGGCCGGCGAGGTGCCGCCCGACATGCGCTACCTGGGCGCCTCGGAACGGATCGGCGGCCTGCGCAACCTCTCGAAGGACGTCTCGCTGGCCGCGCGCAACGCCCTGCTCGAGATGATCGACTACATCACCGCGACCTACGGCCTGACCCGCGAGCAGGCCTACGTCGTCGCCAGCGTCGCGGTGGACCTGCGCATCGGCCAGCTCGTCGACGCCCCCAACGTCGGCGTGACGGCCCTGCTGCCGCTGGACATCTTCACCGGCCGTTGAGAGTCCCCGGTTACAATGATTCCGGGCCGGCTGGCGGACAGCCCGCCGGCCAAGTCCCGCCACGCGCGTGTAGCTCAGTTGGATAGAGCGACGGCCTCCTAAGCCGTAGGCCGCAGGTTCGAATCCTGCCACGCGCGCCAAACCCC
>CAYGCV010000118.1:0-9532 GCA_964348425.1 uncultured Vicinamibacteraceae bacterium
GCCGAACACGACGTACTCGTCGAGCGTCTCGGTCACGGAGATCACGGGCGTCGCCGCCCGGACGGTCGGCGTGTTCATCGGCGCCGTCTTCATCGTGCTGGCGTTCCTGCCGAAGTTCATGGCGGTCATTCTCGCCATTCCGGGCCCCGTCGTCGGCGCGTACACCATCGTGCTGATGGCCACCCTGTTCGTGCTCGGCATGCGCGTCGTGGTCGAGGACGGGGCCGACTACCGCAAGGGCATCGTGGCGGGCGTCGGGTTCTGGGTGGGCCTCGGGTTCCAGAGCGAGCTGGTCTTCGCCGACTCGCTGGGCGCGTGGAGCAGCCTGCTCGGCAACGGGATGACCTCGGGCGGGCTCGCGGCCATCCTCATGACGTTGTTCCTGGAGCTGACCAGGCCGCGGCGGCACCAGCTCCAGACCGATCTGAACGCCGCGGCCTACCCGACGATCGACAAGTTCCTGACCCGCTTTGCCGGCAGCCAGGGTTGGAGCGCTGCAATGACCGACCGGCTCCGCGCGGTCGGCGAGGAGACGCTGCTCACGCTGGTCCGGCAGGATGAGGACGACCCGGCGGCGAAGGAGCGGCGCCTGCTGCTGGCCGCGCGCGGCGACGGGCGCGCCGCCGAGCTGGAGTTCGTCGCGGCGACCGACGAGTCGAACATCGAGGACCGCATCGCGCTGCTCGGGGACCGCGTCGCCGGCAACGAGATCGAGCAGGAGGTCTCCCTGCGGCTGCTCCGGCACCTGGCCTCGTCGGTCCGCCACCAGCAGTACCACGACACCGACGTCGTGACGGTCCGCGTGGAGCCGGCCGGGTCGTAACCTGCCTTCCGCCACTTCCCTTGCACGCACACTTGAGCGACCTGAGCGCGGAAGGACAGGCGGCGCGCGAGCTGATCGCCGGCGCGTCGCGCATCGTCGGCTTCACCGGGGCCGGCATCTCGACGGAGTCGGGCGTCCCGGACTTTCGCAGCCCGAACGGCGTGTGGGCCCGGAACCGCATGGTCGACTTCCAGGAGTTCCTGTCCAGCGAGGCGGGACGCATCGAGTACTGGCGGCAGAAGGTCGCGGCCTGGCCGGCCATGCGCGCGGCGCGGCCGAACGCCGGCCACCACGCCTTCGTGAAGCTCCACGAGCAGGGGCGGCTCACGGCGCTCATCACGCAGAACATCGAGCGCCTGCACCAGCGGTCGGGACTGCCGGGCGACAGGGTCCTCGAGCTGCACGGGACCACGACCGAGGCCGTCTGCCTGAGCTGCGGCGACCGGATCACGTCCGACGAAGCCTGCCGGCGGGTCGCGGGCGGCGAGCGGGCGCCGCGCTGCCGGCCGTGCGGCGGGCTGCTCAAGCCGGCCACGATCTCGTTCGGCCAGGCGCTGCCGTACGACGTGCTGCTGCGGGCGCAGGCCGCCGTCGAGGCCTGCGACCTGCTGCTCGCGGTGGGCTCCTCGCTGGTCGTCGAGCCGGCCGCCTCGATTCCGCGCCTGGCGCAGGGCGCGGGCGCGCGCCTGATCATCGTCAACCGCGATCCGACTCCCCTGGACGGCATCGCGGACGTCGTCGTGCGCGGCGAGATAGGTGTCGTTCTGCCCGCGCTGGTGTAGCCGGAAGCTGCACGGCTCCATGCCCGAGCTGCCCGAGGTGGAGACGGTCCGCCGCACGCTGGCCCCGGCTCTCGAGGGGCGCACCATCCGGGCCGTCTCGTTCCGCTGGCCGCGGACCTGCGTCGGCGACGCGCGCGGCACCGAGGCGCGCCTGGCCGGCCAGCGCATCGAGCGGCTCGACCGGCACGGCAAGTACCTGCTGCTCAGGCTCCGCCGGGACGAGCGCTGCTCGCTCCTGGTCATTCACCTGCGGATGACGGGTAACCTCCTGTTGAACGGCGAGCCCGGCGAGCACACGCGGGCCAGGATGACGCTCGACGACGGAGCCACGGTAGTCTTCCAGGACATCCGCAAGTTCGGCCGCTGGCAGTGGTCCGAGGGGTTGCCCCCGCGTCTGGCCGCGCTGGGCCCCGACCCGCTGGAGATCGGCCGCGAGGCGTTCGCCGACCGGCTGGCGTCCCGCACGGCGCGGCTCAAGGCGCTCCTGCTCGACCAGGAGTTCCTGCGCGGCCTCGGCAACATCTACGCGGACGAGGCGCTGTTCCGCGCCCGGCTGCACCCGGAGCGACGCGCCGCCAGCGTCGGCCCGCGCAAGGCGGGAGACCTGCATGCGGCCATCCGGGCCGTGCTGCGGGACGCCATCGCCGCGGGCGGGACCAGCATCAGCAACTACCGCGACGGGCGCGGCGCGCCGGGCGGCTTCCAGCACCGGATCCGGATCTACGGCCGCGCCGGCACGCCGTGCCCCACCTGCGGCGCGCGCGTGCGGCGCATCGTCATCGCCCAGCGCAGCACGCACTTCTGCCCCCGCTGCCAGCGGCGGCGGTGACCGGCCTCCCAGCCGTCTCAGCGGCTCGCAACGGCCAACGCGGCCGGCCCCAACCGGTTCTATCCCCCACCATCCATTATGCTGGGCCGGATGGTGCCGACGCCGGTCCGGGTCGGAGAAACGGTGACTCGCCACGGCGATCTGGCGAGGCGGATCCGTCTTGGCGAAGATTCCGTGCTCGAGCTGAAGCAGGTCTCCGTGTCGGGTTCCCGCGTGAAGGCGCCGCGCCGAAGCGATGTCGCGGACGAACTGGCGGCATTCGCGAACGGGCGAGGCGGCGACCTTGTGCTCGGCGTGGACGACAAGACCCGTGACGTGAGCGGGATCCCGCTCGATCGACTGGACACGGTCGAGGCGTGGATCCGGGAGATATGCAACGACCTGCTGAGTCCCGCACTCGATGCCACCATCCGCAAAATCGAAATGACCGACCCGGCGGGCCACCCGGTTGCCGTGCTGTTGGTGGAGGTCGAGCGCAGCCTGTTCGTTCACAGGAGCCCCGGCGGCTATTTTCGGAGGCTGGGCAGCTCCAGGCGGGAGCTCGCACCCGATCTGCTGGCCCGGCTGTTTCAGGAGCGAAGCCGGAGCCGGATGATCCGTTTCGACGAGACTACGGTCCCCGGCACTGGGCCCGGCGACCTGGACTACGCGCTCACGCGCCGCTTCCTGCGGGAAGAGGCTGCCGGGGACGAAGGCGTTTCCGAAGCGGCGGCGCGCCAGCTCCGTCTCGTGGCGAACGACGACGACGGATCGGCGCGGATCACGCTCGCCGGCGTCCTGCTCTGCACACGCATGCCGCAACGATGGCTCTCCCACGCGTACGTGCAGGCAGTCAGCTACGCGGGAGAGCGAACGGATGCCGATTACCAGACGGACGCCCGCGACATCGCCGGGCCGCTCGATGAGCAGGTAGCCGAGGGGATGCACTTCGTCCGCCGGAACGTTCTGGTGCGGGCCGTCAAGACATCGGCGCGTACGGAGCGCGAACAGTTCAGCGACCGCGCCGTATTCGAGGCGCTGGTCAACGCCGTGGCGCACCGGGACTATTCGGTGGCCGGCGCGCGGATCCGCCTCCACTTGTTCGGGGATCGTCTCGAGCTCTACGTGCCGGGGGCGCTGGCGAACACCCTCACGCCCGACAGCATGCACCTGCGCCAGGCGAGCCGCAACGAGCTGATCGTGTCGCTGCTCGCGCGATGTCCGGCACCGACCGGCCTCGGCCGTACTCACCTCATGGATCGGCGGGGCGACGGGGTGCCGATCATCCTGGGAGAGACCCGGGAGCTGTCGGGGCGGGCGCCCGAGTACGAGCTGATCGACGAGGGCGAGCTGCGGCTCACCATCCCGGCGGCGACGGGAGACGGATAGAGGGGGTCCGGGCACAGCGACGATGTCGAGCACGAAGCGTCTGGTCTGCCTCGCCAACTCCCGGACGCTGCACGGCCGATGTTTGGCCGGCCGCGAGTGGAGCGGCGCGGCAGCCGGCCGATGGATTCGGCCCATCGGCGCGCGGGCCGGCGGAGAGGTCTCCGAGTACGAGCGCCAGTACGAAGACGGCAGCGACCCGCGGATTCTCGACGTCATTGACGTTCCGCTCCTCGAATCGCGTCCCGGCGGCTACCAGACGGAGAACTGGTTGCTGGATCCCAGGTGCTATTGGGAGAAGGTGGGCCGCCTGTCGACGTTCGATCTGCCCGCGCTCGCGGATCCCGTCGCGCCGCTCTGGATCGACGGCCACAGCACGTACAACGGTTTGAACGACAAGATCCCGATTGCGGCAACCGGTTCGGTCACCGACTCGCTGCGGCTGCTCCGGGCCGACCGGCTGCGCCTCACCGTGTGCCGGCCCGGCGAGGCGTTCGGCAACAACAAGCGCCGCGTGCAGGGTCGGTTCCGGCACACGGCCCGCGAGTACGCTCTGTGGGTCACCGACCCGGGCTGGGAGCGGACCTACCTCGCCAAGCTGGACGGTACCTACGACATCGGCGAGTGCTTCCTCACCGTCAGCCTGGGCGAACCGTACCAGGACGCGTGCTACAAGCTGATTGCCGCAATCATCCCTGCCACCTGACGAGCGATCATGCCGGCAACTGTGAGCACCGTGCTGACGATCGGCCACTCGACGCATCCCATCGACGCGTTCGTCGCCCTGCTGCAGCGCCACGGCGCGACCGCGGTGGCGGATGTTCGCGCGGCGCCCTACAGCCGCTTCAACCCGCAGTTCAACCGGGAGCCGCTGGCGGCCAGCCTCGCCGCACGCGGGATCGCATACGTCTTCCTCGGATCGGAGCTGGGCGGGCGCTCGGCGGATCCCGCCTGCTATGATGACGGCCGCATCAGCTACGAGCGACTCGGCTCCACCAGCGCGTTCCGCAAGGGACTCGACCGCGTGGCTCAGGGCTCGGCCAGCCGTCGCATCGTGCTCATGTGCGCAGAAAAAGAGCCGCTGGAGTGCCACCGCTGCCTGCTGGTCGCCCCAGCCCTCGAGGCACGGGGCGTTCCGGTTGCCCACATCCGGCCCGAGAGCACGCTGGAGCCACACGCCGACGCCATGAGCCGATTGCTGGCGATGCACGGCATGCAGGACGCGGTCGAGGGGCAACGGTTGTTCCCGCGCTCCCGCGCCGAACGGATCACGGAGGCCATCGCGCGGCAAGCCGATCGATTCGGGCACCGGAACGACAGGTCCGCCGATGATCCGGCACCGGCCAGCCGGCCGGGCCGCGGGTCTCAGAGATGAGGATCTTCACCATCGGCTTCACGAAGAAGCCGGCGCGCCGGTTCTTCGACCTCCTTCACCCAAGGGCGGCGATCCGCCGCAGCTCCACGGCGCAGGCCTTGTAGGACGGCTGCTTCGAGTAGGGGTCGAACACCGCGTCGGTGAGCCGGTTGGTCGACTCGTAGTGCATGGGGATGAAGACCTGGCCCGGCTGGACCGAGCGGGTCACGAACGCCCGGGCGGTGATCCGGCCGCGGCGGGACTCGACGCGCACGGCATCGCTGGAGGTCACGCCGCGCGCCCTGGCGTCGGCCGGGTTGATCTCCACGTAGATCGCCGCCGGATACAGCTTGCGCAGCACCGCCGACTTGGCGGTGCGGGTCTGCGTATGCCACTGCGCGGCGCTCCCCCGTCCCGTCAGGAGCAGCAGCGGGAACCGCTCGCTCGGCGGCTCCGGGAGCGGGCGCGGCTCCTCGTGGAGGAACCGGGCGCGCCCGTCCGGGTGGTAGTAGCGGCCGTCCTCGAAGAGGCGCCGCTCCGCGCGCCCGGCCGCGGCGGACGTCCCGGCCGGGAAGGGCCACTGGATGCCGCCGCGCTCGTCCAGCATCTCGTAGCCGGCGATGCCCGTGATGTCGCAGGGCTGGCCCGCCGAGAGCCGCTTCAGGATCTGGAACGTCGCGGCCGGCGACTCCCACGCCCGGAACATCCCGCCGCACCCCCAGTACTCGGCCACGAGCTTGAAGATGGCGAAGTCGGCGAGCGCCTGCCCCGGCGCCCGCGCCACCTTCCTGATCCGGCCGATACGCCGCTCCGAGTTGATGAACGTCCCGTCCTTCTCGCCCCAACCGGCCGCCGGCAGGACGAGGTCGGCCATGCGCGCCGTCTCCGTCGTGGCGTACATGTCCTGCACGACGAGGTAGTCGAGGCGGCCGAGGATGTCGCGCGCCTGGCTCTGGTTGATCCAGGAATGCGCCGTGTTGGTGCAGACGATCCAGAGGCCCTTGATCCGCTCCCGCAGAATGCCCTCGATGATCTCGTTGTAGGCCCAACTGGCCCGCGTCGGGATGAGCTTCGCATCAATGCCGAGCAACCGCGCCACCTTCTCCCGATGGTCGGGATTGGCGAAGTCGTGCCCCCCCAGCAGGTTGGTGGTGTTGCTGAACAGGCGCGAGCCCATCGCGTTGCACTGGCCGGTGATCGAGTTGGCCCCGGTGCCGGGGCGCCCGATGTTGCCGGTCATCAGCGCGAGGCTGATGATGCTCTGCGCGGTGCGCACCCCCTGGTAGCTCTGGTTGACGCCCATCGTCCACCAGAACGAGACGCGGCAGCCGCGGTGAATCGTCTCGGCCAGGCGCTCGATGGCCCGCGCCTCCAGGCCGGTGGCGGCGGCAACCCGCTCGAGGGTGAACGGCTCGACCGCGGCGGCATAGTCATCGAAGTCGCGCGTGTGCGCCGCGATGTAGTCCCGGTCGATCCAGCCCCGCTCGATCAGCACCCGGGCGATGCCGTAGAACAGCGCCTGGTCCGACTTGGGACGCGCCGCGAGGTGCTCGGTCGCCTGCATCGCCGTCTCGGTGACGCGCGGATCGATGACGACGATGGTGGGATCGTGCGGATTGCGGAGCACGCGCTCCCACAGGATGGGATGCGCGAGGCACGGATTGGCCCCGACGAAGACGATGACGTCCGATTCCTCGAAGTCGCGGTAGGTGTACGGCGGCGCATCGAAGCCGAACGCCTGCTTGTACGCCACGACCGAGGTGGCCATGCACTGGCGCGTGTTGCCGTCGCCATGCACCATCCCCATCCCGAACTTGGCCAGCGCCCCGAGCAGTGCCATCTCCTCGGTCGCCATCTGCCCGGTGCCGAGGAACGCCACCGCTTCCGGACCGTGACGCGCCTGGATGCCCCGGAAGCGCTCGACCATCGCCCGCAGGGCCGCGTCCCAGCTCGCCGGGCGCTGGACGCCGCCGGCATCGCGCCGGAGCGGCACCGTGGCCCGGTCGCCGGCCTCGAGCACGGCCAGCGCCTCCCATCCCTTCGGGCAGGCGACGCCGCGGTTCACCGGGTAGTCGGCGGCCGGGGTCAGGCCCACCGCCGCGCCGTCCCTCAGATGAACGGTCAGGCTGCAGCCGGTCGAGCAGTAGCCGCACACCACGTCCGTCGTGGCGTCCGGCTGCGCCCTGGCCGGCACCTGCCCGAGGCCGAAGCCGCCGGGCGCACGCAGCAGATCGCGGGTCAGGTGCCCGTCGCGCTGGCGCAGCATCACGGCGTCCCGGGCATGCGCGGCGAGGCGACCGCCGCGAAGAACAGGTAGCGTTCGAGCAGCTCGCCCGCGAGACAGGCGACGAACAGCATCCCGACCAGCACGACGAAGACGAGATCCTGGCCGTGCTCCGGACTCGGCGGCACGCGGCTCAGCAGCAGCAGGGCGGGCATGACGAGGCCGCCCAGGAGGCCCGCCGCGAAGCGCGCCAGGGTCACGTTGGAGAGTGCCCCCGTCAGCAGCCACGCCGTCCGCTTGAGCGAGGTCGTCGAGCGCGCGGCCAGGTGACGGAACAGCGCCGCCTCGAACAGCAGCTTCGCGGTCGCCGCGACGATCAGCCCCCGGCAGAGCACGGTGCCGTAGCGGTCGACCGCGACGGCGGCCAGCTCCGCGTCGCTGCCGGCGGCGACGATCAGCAGCGGCAGCCACGCCGCGGCCAGCCCCAGCACGGCGGTCGTCAGGAGGAAGCGGCACGCGGTGGCCGGCCCGTTCCAGAAATCGCGCTTCGTGTACTCGTACACCATGACGGAGCAGAGCACGCCGGCCGTGCCCGACAGCGCGACGCTCCATCCCAGCCACCACCCGGGCCCGGCCCGCACGGCCGGTCCCGCGGCGGCCCCGGTCGCCCAGTCGCCCAGCCGTTCCAGCCCGCCCGCCGACGCCGCCCACGACCAGCCGGCGTAGACCACCGCCAGCCCGGCGAACACCCCGAACGCCAGGATCTCGCGGCTGAGCCACGAGTGGCGCAGCCCGAGGACCGCGCGGTAGGCGTAGCGCGGCCGTCCCAGGTGCAGCACGCTGACGCCGAGCGCGAGCAGGCCGAAGACCAGCGCGCTCGCGCTGTGGACCGGACGGATGCTGGCGGTCAGCGCACCGGGCACGACCAGCTCCAGCAGCCGCTCGACCAGGAACGCGCCCACCGAGAGCTGCGTGAGCGCGAGCATCAGGATCAGCGACCAGTGCGCCTGCTCGGGGCGCACGGTGTGGTAGTCGGCCGGCACCATGTTACGCGGCAGGACGTGCGCGGTCCGATACGCCGTGGTCGGCAGCGTCAGGGCCGGCTCCGGCGCGCCGGGGACGAACAGGTGGGTCTCCGACTCCTCGACGACCTGCTCGACGTCGACCACGCGAATCGCGATGGCCCCGTTGGGACACGACTGCACGCAGGCGGGGGCCTCGCCCTCGGCGAGCCGGTCGCTGCACATGTCGCACTTGCGGACGATGCCCTTGGCGCGGCTGTACTTGGGCGCCTCGTAGGGACAGGCCAGCGTGCAGTACTGGCACCCGAAGCACTGGTCGTCGAGGTGCCTGACGATGCCCGTGACCGGGTCCTTCTCGTAGGCCTCCACCGGGCAGGCGTGCATGCAGGCCGGGTCGAGGCAGTGGTGGCAGGCGGTCGTCACGTGCTGGAGGACCGGCAGGCTCTGGCTGCCGCCGTGCAGCAGGCCGACGTCGCGCCACGACTCCTCCGCCTCGAGGCCGTTGAGCGCGTGACAGGCCGCGACGCACGACTTGCACCCGGAGCAGGCGTCCAGATCCACGTCGAAGGCGTACTGCTGGCCGGCGGCCGGCGGCGTCGCCGGCATGAGCGCCGAGTAGCGCCCGGCCAGGGCCGGACGCCCGCCGGCCCGCGCGGCGTCGTGCGCCTGCGCGAAGCGGTCGGCGGCCGTCACCTGCTGCTCGCGGAGGTAGCGGTCGACGAGGGGCAGCGGCCGGACGGAAGCGGGAGCGGCAGTCGCCATCGCGTCACCCGGCCCTTGCCAGCGGCCGCGCCGGCGCGGCCGGCAGCCGCACGAAGACGGCGCCTGCCTCGACGCGCGTCTCGTAGCGCGCCACGTCGTTGCCCGGCGGCTCGAGGCTGCACCCGCTGCAGGCGTCGAACGTCCATCCGTGCCACGGGCAGGTCACCACGCCGGCGCTGAGACTGCCCTCCGCCAGCGGCCCGCCCGCGTGCGGGCAGTGGCCTTCGAGCGCGTGCACCCGGCCGTTCACGCGGAACAGCGCGCAGCTCCGGCCGTCGACCTCCACCTCCACGCCGGATCCCTCGCGCAGCGCGTCACGACCACGGCGGTGTCGGCCAGCACATACAGCGGCTCGGCGGTGAGCGCGCCCA
>CAYGCV010000118.1:9542-11755 GCA_964348425.1 uncultured Vicinamibacteraceae bacterium
CCCTCGCGCAGCGCGTCCGCGCGCGCGGCGAACACGAACCCGTCGTCCCGGCGCGCCGGCGCAGCCGGCTCCTGCCCGGCGGCGGCAGCGGGCGGCCCCACGGTCTGGCCGGGGTCGGTTCGCGCCGGTACTTCATCCTCGAGCCGGGCGAACAGCCGGCGGACGCCGGCGCAGCCGGGACAGAACACGGGCGGGTCTTCGCCGCGGTGGCGGTACTCGCAGCGCTCGCAGACCCAGGTGGACGGCCGGTAGTCGTCCTCGCCCACCTTCGCCGCCTCCGCCTCGCGCAGCCGCGCGCGCCAGTAGGCGCTGAACGTCTGACCCGCCCGATGCTTCAGGTAGTACTCCGTCACCACCTCCTCGATGACGAGCGGGAGCTGCTCCACGTCCACGCCGAGCCGGTAGCGCAGCCCGAGATGGACGTCGCCCGCCACCCCGCCGCCCAGAAAGACGTCGAAGCCTTCGCGCGCACCGAGCAGCCGCCGGACGCGAACCCCCTTGAGCCCGATGTCGGCCGTGAAGTGCTGCGCGCAGCTCGACGGGCAGCCGCTCATGTGGATGCGGATGCCGTGCAGGGCGAGCGCCCGCTGGCGGAGCGTCTCGATCAGCCGGAACATGGCGCCCTTGGTCTCGGTCACCGCGATGTTGCAGAACTGCGTCCCGGTGCAGGCCACCGTGTTGCGCGCCAGCGTGTCGGCGTGCATGCTCAGGCCCGCCGCCGCCGCGTCGGTGGCCGCCGCGTCCCTGAACCCGGTCGGGATGTTGATGACGGCCAGGCCCTGCTCGTGCGTCGTCCGGAGCTGGCCGTCGCCCCAGCGCCCGGCGAGCACCGCCACGGCTTCGAGCTGGCGCCAGGTCAGCCGGCCGAGCGGCACGCACAGCCCCAGCGTCCAGCGGTCGGCCTCGTGCTGCGGAAACCAGCCGACCAGGTCGTCGTACCGGCTCGCGGGCGACGGCGCCGGCACATCCGGCCACGGGCGCAGCGCGACGCGGTCGCCGACGTACGCGAGCACGCCCTCGACGCCGATCCGCTCGACCAGGTAGCGCAGGCGCGCCTGATGGCGGCGCTCCCGAGAGCCCTCGGCGCGGAACAGGTCGAGCACCGCGGCGGTGACGGCCGTGACCTGCCCCGGCGCCACCAGCACCGGCAGGTGCCACGCCAGGTGCGGGTTCTGCCCCTGCGTGCCAGCAATCAGCACCTGGAACAGGACCTCGCGGCCGACGCGGCGGGCCAGGAAGCTGAGGTCCTGCGTCCAGAAGTGCACCGAATGCTCCGGCGCGCCGTTGAGGCAGATGTTGAACTTGCGCGGCAGATCCGAGTAGTCGCGGCTGTCGACGAACAGCGCGGTGACGTCGCGGCACAGCTCGCGGGTGTCGATCAGCTCGTCCGGAAGCACCCCGCTGAACGGATGCGCGAACACGTTCCGCACGTTGTCGTGGCCCGTCTGCTTCGAGGTCAGCCCGACCCCCGCCAGCCGCTCGGCGACCCGCGGCAGGTGCGCGATCTCCAGTCCCTGCACCTGCAGGTTGGCGCGTGTCGTGACGTCGACGATGCCGTGGCCGTACTCGTACGCCAGCGCCGCGATCTCGCGCGCCTGGTCGGACGTGAGCTCGCCGGCGGTGATGCGGATCCGGTTCATGTAGCGCCCGGGCGCGTCACGCTTCCGATAGAAGAAGCCGTACCACTTCATGCGCTCCAGATCGGGCGTCTCGATCTCGGCCATCGGCGTCCGCGCGACGGCGTGACGCAGCACGTCGGGCCAGACCTCGAAGCTGTGCTTCCGCGCCTTCCAGACCTCGGCCGGGTTGACCATCGCAGACTCCTAGCTCGCGGCTTCGAGGGGCACCCCGCTGGCGCCCGCCAGTCCGGCGCGCCGGTCGGCCAGGGCGGCGTCGAGCGCCGTTTGCGCCTCGGTCTCGGTCGCCGTGTCGAAGCGCACCGCGAACGCCAGGAACGCGGTGGCCGTGACCAGCGCGCCGATGAGCAGGAACGCCGTCGGCCAGGGGATGGCACCGCGGAAGAGGAAGCCGGCCGCCACCGCCCCGGCGTTGCCGCCGGCGCCGACGATGCCCGCCACCGACCCCAGCGCCCGCCTGTTGATGAACGGCACCACCGAGTAGCTCGCCCCCTCCGACATCTGCACGAACAGGCTGAACACGATGAGGGCCGCGATCGCCCGCGCCAGAACCCCCATCTGCGAGAACAGCATCAC
>CAYGCV010000119.1:0-11707 GCA_964348425.1 uncultured Vicinamibacteraceae bacterium
GGACTCCTGCAGGGTTGGTTGGGCGCCAAGCGGAGCCGTCAGGCGACGATTGGCGCCCTATCGCAGCCGGACGTCGCCGCGGTCGGAGCGGATGCGCAGCAGCGGCCCGCCGCCCGCGACCGTGCCCCGCCAGCGGTCGCCGATCTGCTGCAGCGTCAGCGGCAGGTCGTTCTCGAGATCGGACCGCGACGACAGCTCGGCGTCGATCGTCAGCGGCTGCATCTCGGCCAGCTCGAAGGTGAAGTCGCCGCGCTCGATCGTGACGTCGGAATCGCCCTCGATGCGGGCGGCGCGCAGCACCACGTTCGTCCGCTCGGCGTCGATCAGGAACGACCCCTGCAGGCGCGTCAGCACGACACGGTCGCCGCGCTCCACGTCGAGGGCCAGCGAGCCGCTGAAGTCGCTGGCCTGCATCTGGCCCCGCTCCAGCTCGATCCGCGCCGTGCCGCCCAACTCGACGAGGTTCAGGTCGCTGCGGTCGGCGCGCATGGTGATGCGGCCCTCGAAGCCGCGCAGGGTCGTGCCGGCTCCCCGCTCGAGCTCGATGTCGAGATTCGAGTCCCGCGGCGCCTGTATCTCGTAGTGCACGTCCGGCCGGGTGCGGCGGCGGTCGAAGAACCCCCGCCGCTCGACCTCGCTGAAGTCGCTGGCGACGCTGACCGCGCCGGCCGTCTCCCGGACGTCGATCCGCGTGGCCCCGACGATCTCCCGCGCGTAGTCGCCGTCCGTGCCGGCCGGCGCCTCGATGCGCGCCCGGATCTCGACCTGCGGCTGATCCCACGCCAGCAGCAGGACGCTGCCGCCGGAGGCGGCGACGGACAGGTTGCCACCCGGCTCGAGCGCCACGGTCCTCTCGTACGAGTCCTGCTGCGCCGGGGCAGGGGCCGCCGCGGCCAGGGTCAACGTCAGAGGCAGAAGACAGGCGGGCATGCGGTGCGGGAACATCGACCTCCTCCACGGTGACTGTGCTTCTTCTGACTATAGACGGAATCCCGGCGGGTGACGGGAGGGTGCGCGAGCTGGCGTGCGCCGCCGCCGACGCGCAAGGGCGGACGCTCGACGTGCTCCCGCGCGCATTGCGGCGCTGCTCGGCAGCACGTACATCGACGGAGGCGCGCCGCGCGGCTGATCCCGCCGTTGGCTACAATGCACCGGTGGGCGCGCGGCACGCCGACTGGTTGCGGCAGGCGGAGGCCGACCTGCGGCACGCCCGCCATGCTCGTGAGGGCGACACGCACGAGTGGGCCTGCTTCGCCGCGCAGCAGGCCGCCGAGAAGGCGATCAAGGCGGTGTTGTTGAGCCGGGGCGCGGATGCGTGGGGCCACACCGTGACCGCGCTGCTCGGCCTGGTGGCGACCGCGGAGGAGGTCGGGCCGGCGCTGATCGAGTGCGCCAAGACGCTCGACAAGCACTACATTCCGACCCGTTATCCGAATGGATTCGACGCGGGGGCGCCGGCTGACTTCTACACGAGCAAGGATTCCGACGATGCGGTCGCGTGCGCTGAACGACTCGTCGACTTCGCTCGCGGTCAAATGGAACAACCAGGCGGCGGTTGAGCGCGCGGTGCGTCGCTGGGCCCGCGACGTCGGTGAGCGCAGGCCGGAGGTTTGCCGCATCATCTGGTTCGGCTCGCGCGCCACCGGCACGCCGGCGCCGGGCAGCGACGTCGACCTCTGCCTCGTGCTGGCCGGTTCCGACAAGCCGTTCCGCGAGCGAATCGGCGACTATCTGCCGTTCGGGTTTCCCGTCGGCCTGGATCTGTTTCCCTACACGCGGGTGGAGCTCGAGCGCCTCCGGACAGAACATCCGTCGTGGTACCGCGCCATTACCGCCGGCGTGGACCTGACCCCCGTCAGGCGGGGTTCCGGTGGGCGCGCCGGCGCGGCGGGACGATGATCGGCCCCGCGCCGCCGGTGCGGGATCCGCCCGCCCGTTCATGCGGCAGGCGGCAAATTACGCGCCGACCGACGGCAAGGTGTGCTACGTTTCGGAGGATATGGTGACTACCACCCAGCGAAGCGGTCTTCCCTTCCCCGGTCTGTTCGCGCTGGCGCTGGCGCTCGCGACCGGTGCCGCAACCGGCGCGGCCTCCGACCTGCGCCTGATCGACGCCGCCGCGCGGCCCGACGCCGGCGCCGTGCAGGCGCTGCTTGGCGAGGGGGTCGACGTCAACACCGCGCGCGCCGACGGCGTCACCGCGCTGCTGTGGGCCGCCCACTGGGACGACCTCGACCTGGTGGCGCTGCTGCTGGAGGCCGGCGCCGACCCGAACGCGGCCGACGACCACGGGGTGACGCCGCTGATGCGGGCGTGCGAGAACGCGAGCCCCACCGTCGTCCGGGCGCTGCTCGCCGCGGGTGCGGACGCGAACGCGGCGCAGGAGAGCGGTCTCACGGCGCTGATGATCGCGGCCCGGACCGGGAGCCGGGACGTCGTGCGGGCGCTGCTGGCCAGCGGCGCCGACGTCAACGCGACGACGACCGAGACGGGCGTCACGGCGCTGATGTGGGCGGTCGAGGCGCCCCATCCCGACATCGTGCACGTGCTGCTCGAGACCGGCGCCGACGTCGAGGTGTCCTCGAGCAAGGGTTTCACGGCGCTGCTGTTCGCCGTGCAGAAGGGCAACGTCGAGGTGGCGCGGCTGCTGCTGGCTGCGGGCGCGGACGTCAACGGCACCGGGTCCGACCGGACGCATCCGCTGCCGTTGGCCATCGTCAGCCGGCACGCCGACATGGCCTACTTCCTGCTGGAGCAGGGCGCCGACCCGAACGGCAGGATCCACGGGGTCTCCGCGCTGCACGCCGCGGCCGGCCGCGTCAGCACCTGGCTGGCCGACTGGTACCGGCGGCGCGGCATGCGCGCGGCGTCGGTCAGCGGCGGCGGGCGGCTGGGGCTCGATCCGGCGTCGAGGGTCCCGCTGGTCAGAGAGCTGCTGGCGCGCGGGGCGGATCCGGACGCCCGCATCGGGACCTCGTCCGTCGTGCTCGGCTACCTCGCCAGCCCGCGGCGCGGCGCGTTCGAGCAGAACTCGGTCGGCACGGGCGACGTGCGGGGCGCCACGCCGCTGTGGGTGGCCGCCTTCTCGGCGAACGGCGGCGGGCTGTTCGGGGACGATTCCGAGTACCACTTCGAGAGCGGCCCGGGGGTTCTCAGCGCGCTGCTGGAGGCCGGGGCCGACCCGAACGCGGCAGCCGACGACGGGAGCACGCCCCTGATGATGGCCGCGGGCCTCGGCTACCGGTCCTATCAGCCACACACGCCGCGCGGCCGGCGGTCGCCGCCGGTGGAGGAGGCGGTCAGGGTGCTGGTCGAGGCGGGCGCCGACGTGAACGCCCGCAACGAGGCCGACTTCACTCCGCTGCACGCCGCGACGTTCCGCGGGTTGAACGAGGTGATCGAGTACCTCGTGGCGCAGGGGGCCGACATCGACGCGCGCGACTTCCGCGGACGAACCGCGTTCCGCATCGCCGAGGGGGCCAAGCAGTCGTTCCAGTTCCAGGCGTTTCCGGAGACGGCCGAGTTCCTGCGCGGGCTGGGCGCCAACGCGCGCCTGGGCATCCCGGGCACGGTTCACGAGCGCGCGGACCGCGCCGTGGTCGAGGAGAACGAGCAGCGGGCGCAGGCGCGCTAAGGCGCGCCTCGGCGGGAGCGGCGCGGGGCGCAGGGGGCCCCGCCAGCGGACGCCGGGGGTTCGGGGCGCAGCCCCGTTTGATTGAAGCGAGAGGTCTGAAGGAATGCCGAATCCGCTGCGTACGTCTATCGGACTCCTGGCGGCCGCGCTGGTCGCGAGCGGCGCGGCGGCCGCCGCCGAGCCGCAATCCGCCGCGGCGTCCCGGGTCGCGTCTGCGGCTCCGGAAGGGCCGTCCCGCGCGCTGCTCGACCGCTACTGCGTCACGTGCCACAACGAGCGCCTGCTGACGGGCGGGCTGGCGCTGGACGACGTGGATCTCGGCCGGGTCGACGCGCATGCCGAGGTGCTGGAGAAGGTCGTGCGCAAGCTGCGCGCCGGACAGATGCCGCCGCCCGGCCGCCCGCGGCCGGATGGTGCGAGCGTCGAGGCGTTCACCGTCTCGCTCGAGTCGGCGCTCGACCGCGTGGCCGCCGCCGCGCCCAATCCGGGCCGGGTGGCCTCGCGGCGCCTGAACCGCGTGGAGTACGTCAACGCCGTCGAGGATCTGCTGGCGCTGCGGGTCGACGGCGCCGAGCTCCTGCCGGGCGACATGGCGGGACTGGGCTTCGACAACAACGCCGACGCGCTGGCGATGACGCCGGCCCAGATGGCGCGCTACACGGCGGCGGCGACCAAGATCAGCCGGGCGGCCATCGGCAGCCCCGACAACCGGCCGGTGCGCCAGGTCTACTCGCTCGGCTTCGAGACCCAGAGCGCGCGCATGAACGAGGACATGCCGTTCGGCACGCACGGCGGCCTGGCGGCCCGGCACCTGTTCCCGCTCGACGGGGAGTACGTGTTCACCGTCCGCATGAAGGGCGGCGACGGCGGCGGCGGCGGCGGCGTCATCGGCATCGGCGAGGACGACCACGTGGTGGAGCTGCGCATCGACCACGCGCGGGTCGCGCGCTGGAACGTGGGCGGCGAGTTCCCCGGGCCCGATCCCGGCATCCTGATCCCCATTCCCGATGACGACGTGGAAGGGCAGCGGCTGCACGAGTACCGGCTCAACGCGGACAAGGGGCTCGAGGTGCGCTTGCCGGTAGGCGCCGGCCAGCGGCTGGTGACCGTCGCGTTCACCGATTCGAACCCGACCCCGTTCGACGGCGCGTACGGGCGGCCGGGCATCGATCGGCTGTTCATCTCCGGGCCGTTCGACGGCAAGGTGCCGGACGACACGCCGAGCCGGCGGAGGATCTTCACCTGCCGGCCGGCCGGCAGCCACGACGAGGAGGCCTGCGCGCGGGAGATCCTGTCCGCGCTGGCGCGGCGGGCGTATCGGCGCCCCGTGACGGACGACGACCTCGAGCCGCTGCTCGGGTTCTACCGCGCGGGGCGCGCGGACCGGGACTTCGACGGCGGCATCGAGCGTGCGCTCGAGGCGCTGCTGTCCATGCCGGAGTTCCTGCTGCGCATCGAGCGCCAGCCGGCCGGCACGGGCCCCGGCGACATCTACCGGCTGAGCGACCTGGAGCTGGCCACGCGCCTGTCGTTCTTCCTGTGGCGGAGCATTCCGGACGACGAGCTGATCGACCTGGCCGCCGCCGGCGAGCTGAGCGCGCCCGACGTGCTGCGGGGGCAGGTGCGGCGGATGCTTGCCGACCGGCGCGCCACGCGCTTCACGAACGACTTCATCGGCCAGTGGCTGCAGGTGCGCAACATCAACGAGCACGTGCCGGACAGCGAGCTGTACGGCGCGTTCAACGACACGCTGCGGCGGGCGATGGTGCAGGAGACCGATCGGTTCTTCGAGAGCCAGGTGCGCGCGGACCGGCCGATTCCGGAGCTGCTGACCGCCGACTACACCTTCCTGAACGAGCAGCTCGCCCGCCACTACGGGGTGGACGGCGTCTACGGCAGCCGGTTCCGCCGCGTGGCGTGGACGGACGACCGGCGGCACGGGCTGCTCGGCCATGGCAGCCTGCTGACGATCACGTCGTACGCCAACCGCACGTCGGTGGTGCTGCGCGGCAAGTGGGTGCTGGAGAACCTGCTGGGCACGCCGCCCCCGGCGCCGCCGCCGAACGTCCCGCCGCTCGAAGAGGGTGACGAGGCCGGCACGCCGACCTCGCTGCGCGAGAAGATGGAGCAGCACCGGAGCAACCCGGTCTGCGCGAGCTGCCACACGGAGATGGACCGGCTCGGCTTCGCGCTCGAGCACTTCGACGCCATCGGACGCTGGCGCCAGACGGATAGCGGGGCGGCCATCGACGCGACGATCGAGTGGGCCGACCGGACGATCGACAGCCCGCGCGTGTTCCGCGAGACGCTGGCCAACCGCGGGCGGCAGTTCGTGCAGACGGTCACCGAGAAGCTGCTCACGTATGCCCTCGGCCGCGGCGTGAACTACTACGACGCGCCGACCGTGCGGCGGCTCGTGCGCGATCTTGAGCGCAGCGATCACCGCTGGTCGGCGCTGCTGCTCGGCATCGTCGAGAGCGTGCCGTTCCAGATGCGGCGGGTGCCGCCCGGCGTCGAGGCGACGGCAGCGGCCGACGGGAACTGAGGAAGGGAAAGGGATCAGCCATGTTCATCAGCAAGATGCATCTGCCGCGGCGCACCGTGCTGCGGGGCCTGGGCGCGACGCTGGCGCTGCCGCTGCTCGACGGCATGGTGCCGGCGCTCACCGCGCTCGCCCGGACCGCGGCGGCGCCGGTCCGCCGGCTGGGCGTGTTCTACGTGCCCAACGGGATGTCGATGCCCTACTGGTCCCCCCGGCAGGAGGGGCCGCTCGCGGAGCTGCCGCCGACGCTGCAGTCGCTGGCCGGCCTCGAGGACCGGGTCCTGATGTGCGGCGGTCTCGACGACGAGGCGGCCAACCTGGTGACCGGCGGCGGCGACCACGCGCGCTCGGCCGGCACCTTCCTGACGTGCGTGCCGTTCAAGCTGACGACCGGCGCCGACGTCTACGCGTCGGTGTCGATGGACCAGATCGCCGCGCGGGAGCTCGCCCGGGAGACCCAGCTCGCGTCGCTGGAGCTGGGCATCGAATCGAACTCGATGGCCGGGTCGTGCGACGCCGGGGCGAGCTGCGCGTACACCAACACGGTGGCCTGGCGCACGCCGACCACGCCGCTGCCCATCGAGAACAACCCGCGCGCGGTGTTCGAGCGGCTGTTCGGCACGAGCGGCAGCACGGACCCCGCGGCGCGGCTGGAGCGCATGCGGAAGGATCGCAGCGTCCTCGACGCCGTCAACGCGGAGCTCAGCGACCTCGAGCGGGTGATCGGGCCGGGCGACCGGCTCAAGCTCGACGAGTACCTGTCCGCCGTGCGGGACGCGGAGCGGCGCATCGAGATGGCCGAGCGCCAGAGCGAGCGGGAGCTGCCCATCGTGGACCAGCCGGTCGGCACGCCGAGCGACTACGCGGAGCACGCCGAGCTGATGATGGACCTGCTGGCGCTGGCCTACCAGACCGACCTGACACGGGTCAGCACGTTCATGCTGGCGCGCGAGGTGAGCGTCCTGGCGTATCCCGAGATCGGCGTGTCGGACTCGCACCATCCGCTGTCGCACCACCAGGACAAGCCGGCCAACCTGGAGCGGCTGCACAAGATCAACGAGTACCACTTCCGGCAGTTCGCGCACCTGGTCAAGACCATGGCGGCGACGCCCGAGGGCGACGGCACCCTGCTCGACTCCACGCTGTTCCTGTACGGAACGGGGATCAGCGACAGCAACACGCACTTCCACGACGATCTGCCGATCGCGGTGGTGGCCGGCCGGGACACCGGCGTGACGACCGGCCGCTACGTGCGCTATGCGCAGGGCACGCCGCTGGCGAACCTGTACATGACCATCCTGGAGAAGATGGGGTTCCCGGTGGAGAAGTTCGGCGACAGCACCGGGAGGCTGAAGAACCTGTCGATCTGACTGGTTATGCGGCTTATGCGGCGTCGCGCTCGAAGACGGCGGCTATGCCCTGGCCGCCGCCGATGCACATCGTCACCAGCGCGCGGGTGCCGCCCGTGCGCTGCAGCTCGTACAGCGCCTTGACCGTCAGCACCGTGCCGGTCGCGCCGACCGGATGGCCCAGCGAGATGCCGCTGCCGTTCGGGTTTGTGCGGTCGGGCGGCAGCCCCAGGTCGCGGCAGACGGACAGGGCCTGGGCGGCGAACGCCTCGTTGAGCTCGATGACGTCGAAGTCGTCGACGGCGAGTCCGGTCTTCTCCAGCAGCCGCCGCACGGCCGGGACCGGGCCGATGCCCATGTACCTGGGATCGACGCCGGCGTAGCTGTAGGCCACCAGGCGGCCCAGCGGCCGCAGACCGCGCTTCGCGGCCAGCTCGCGTTCCATGAGCACGACCGCGGCGGCCCCGTCGTTGATGCTGGAGGCGTTGCCGGCGGTGACCGTGCCGTCCTTCTGGAACACCGCGCGCAGCTTGGAGAGCTTCTCGACCGAGCTGTCGGGGCGCACCGTCTCGTCGGTGTCGAACAGCACGGTGTCGCGCTTCACGCGCACCTCGACCGGCGTGATCTGCTCCTTGAAGCGGCCCTCGGCGATCGCGTTGCTCGCGCGCTGGTGGCTCTGGACCGCGAGCGCGTCCTGCTCCTCCCGCGACACGTTGTAACGCTCGGCCAGGTTCTCGGCGGTGACCCCCATGTGACAGTCGTCGAACGGGTCGTTGAGCGCCCCCACCATCATGTCGACGAGCGCCGTGTCGTTCATGCGCGTACCCCAGCGCAGGGAGGTCGAGATGTACGGGCTGCGGCTCATGCTCTCCGCGCCGCCGGCCACCGCCGTGTCCGCGTCGCCCAGCATGATCGTCTGCGCCGCCGTGACGATGGCCTGCAGGCCGCTGCCGCACAGCCGGTTCACGGTCACCGCGGGCGCTGCCTGCGGCAGCCCGCCCTTGATGGCCGCCACGCGCGCCAGGTAGTGGTCGCGGGCGTCCGTGTGAATGACGTTGCCGAAGACGACGTGCTCGACGTCGCCGGCGTCGATGCCGGCGCGAGCGACCGATTCGCGTACGCACTGCGCCGCCAGGTCGGTGGTCGGGATGTCCTTCAGGCTCCCGCCGTAGCCGCCCATGGGTGTTCGCGCTCCGCTGAGCACCACGACATCACGCGCCATTCGCCGTCTCCTTTGTCTGGCTCCGCAAGCGATGCATTAGACACCGGGCGCCGCGCCGATCGCAAGCCCGCGCAGGGAATCGGACCGGGTGGCCGGCCAGCCGGGGGCTTGGCTCACGGCGACCGGGACGCCAGAAATCTGACGATGTCGCTGAGGACTTCGTCTGCCCTGGGCCGGTTGGACCGAAACAGGCGGTTGAAGCTCCGCGCGCAGTTGGCATGGGGCGCGGTTGACGCAAGCATCGCATCGACAAGCGCTCTTGCGTCCGCATCGCCTTCTTCGGTCTTCACGAGCATGGCATGGAGGGTCAGGATGACCTGCGCTCGCTCCTTCAGCAGGTTCTTCCGAGCGACAAGATCATCAAGACCGAAGAAGACAATCGTGACGAGCCCGCGCTGCTTCAGTTGTTGGTCGGTCGCATCGCTCCGCGCGAAGATTCCATCAAACGTGATCACCTCTGCCGGGTCGACGTCCAGGCGTCCGATCGGGTAGAGAAGCCAAGGGCGCTCGGCGCTCATCGTGCTCGGATTGGTGCCGGTCAGGTCGTAGGATCCGGAGATCGGAAAATAGTCTTTCTTGAGTCCCGAGTTGCATGCCTTGCATGCTGCCACATAGTTCAGGAGATGGTAGGCCAAGAGGTGGTATCCCGTGTTCCGGCCGGGAGGCACCGTCGGCGAGATCCCGCTATCCCTCAGGGCGCGGGGGCATGGCCATTTCTTGACGCTCCTCTTCGGCCGGAAGTGTTCAAGGTCCAGCTCGTACCGACCCAGAGCTCCCGACTCGAACCTTCGTTCGCAAAAGCAGCACTTGTGCCCTTGGAGCTCCATGAAAACAGGCTTTATTTCGCTCCATATGGATTGCTCCTCCTCGTACCTCCCTGCGTTGCGGAACTTGTCGGTTCGAGCTCGGGCCCTGTCAATCCATCCCGGCCGGTGCCGCTCGATTCGCGTACGGAGCTCCTCCAGGGTAACGTCGTACCGGATCATGATGCGGGGCCCGAGAGCTCGGCCATCAGTGCGCGGGCTGCTTCGGTATCGCCTTGGCGGACATCCCGGAGAAGCTTCCGTATCCGGCGGGTCTGCGAGCTCGATCGGGTCGATTTGAGGCCGAAGAGTTCGGTCAGCAGGATCTGGTCGGCGTCCATCTGCGAGACGTTCGCATCGACTCGCTTCAGAATGCTCGTGCCGTCCGATCGCTGTTGCGCGACGATGACATTCCGCCACTCGAGGGAGCCCACCAGAAGCGGACTGTGGGACGTGACGATGAACTGGATCCGTGGCAGCTGTCGAGCCAGTCGTGGAAGGAGTTCCATCTGCCACTTCGGGTGAATGTGAAGATCCACCTCGTCGATCATCACGATGCCTTGATTCTCGTCGAGTCTCTTCCCGTTCGGGCAGGTCTCGCAAACGTGGTACAGCAGATCACCGATCCATCCGAGTAGAGCCCGGTACCCGTCCGAGAGAGCCGGAAACGGAACACGCGTCTGTCGATGTTGAAAGATGTACTCCCCGTCCTGCATCTCACCTGTGAACCGGTACCGTCCTCGTCCGAGAAGGCGGTTGATCAGTTCCTGTACCTGGCTGAAGCGATCCGGGTTTCTTCCCTGATACCGTGGCAGCCAGTGACTCAGGGGAAGCAGGGAGTACGCGTCGTCGAACAGGCTCAAGATCCGCCTTGCACGGGTAAAGGACGACGCTCGCCGCCCGCCCTCATCGACGCGCGCGGTCTTCTCGACGCGACGATTGGCACCGTACCCCACGAAGAAAAAGGCGTCTGACCGACTGCTGAAGATCGGGTGCCAGAGCTTCTCCTCCCGGTGTGCCCACTGGAGTCGCTCCAGGTCGCCGCGGCGGTCGATGCGGATGCGGGATTCAAGGTGTCTCACCCTTGCAGGCAAGCCATTTTTTCGATCTTGCGCGTTGGGGGCGAAGACGGCCTCGATGAGCGCACCGTCCACGGCCGGTTCGCCGGCTTCCCGCCGGATGAAGTAGTGGGGGAAGAGCCCGGAGTCGGCCACCGCCGGACCGAGCGCGGCGAGGGCGATGCCCTTGAGTAGCGTCGTTTTCCCGGAGCCGTTCCCCCCGATCAGCAGGTTCATGTTGGCGAGTCTGGGGAATCTCCGCTTCGGTTCCGGACGCATGTCGGGATGCAGAAAATCGAGATCCACGTGCCGAAACGTCCGGAACTCGCGCATTGCGATGGAATCGATGTACATGGCGCAGTGCCCGCCGGTGCATTTCTGGCCCGGAAGACCGCTCGTATCGCGGTGCCGCCTGGGCGAGGTTCAGTGCATAAGATACATTGGCAGTACGCTGCCGCGGGTGATACCGCCATGTTTTGCAGGAGGATCTGCATGAAGCGATTGTTCGTCGCCGCCACTCTGGTGTCTGCCGCTGCCGGGTTCCCGGGTGCCCAACAGGAGGCGGGCGGCCCGATCGAGTGGCGCTACGTCGGCGCCGATCAGGGGCACAGCAAGTACTCCGCTGCGGCGGATGTCGACCGGGACAACGTGGACCGGCTCGAGATCGCCTGGCAGTGGGACCCCGGCGAGCTGCCGCTGTCGGAGCTCGGGGCCCGTCCCGGCGCGTTCCAGGCCACGCCGATCATGATCGACGACGTGCTGTACCTCTCGACGATGTACAACCGCGTGGTTGCCCTCGACGCCGAGACCGGCGCCGAGCTGTGGGCCTTCGACCCGCGCGCCTACGAGCGCGAGCCGCGCCACGCCTTCAAGCACCGCGGCATCGCCTACTGGCGCGACGGCGACGACTTCCGCATCTTCCTCAACAGCCGCGACCGGCTGTACGCCATCGACGGCGCGACCGGCCGGGCGGTGAGCGACTTCGGCGAGGGCGGCAGCGTGTCGCTGATCGACGCCCTCGGCCGCCCGGTCACGTCGGAGGAGTTCGACCAGACGTCGCCGCCGGTGGTGTTCGAGGACCTGGTGATCGTGGGCAGCC
>CAYGCV010000120.1:0-11571 GCA_964348425.1 uncultured Vicinamibacteraceae bacterium
TCCGCACACCCGGCCTCAGGGTGGACGCGGTGGACACGACCGGCGCCGGCGACGTGTTCCGCGGCGGCTTCATCGCGGGCTGGCTGCTGGGCGGCGCGGGCGCCGACGTCGAGGACGTGCTGCGCTACGCGAACGCGGCGGCCGGCCTCAAGTGCCGGGCGCTCGGCGCGCGCGCCGGCATCCCGACGCCCCGGGAGGTCGACGTGCTGCTGCGCGGCGAGACCCCGCGCCGCATCGAGAACGGCGAGGCACCCGGCTGACGCCCCGCGGCCCTCCTGCCCGTCAGGCTCGTGAGCCGGCACATCGCGGGCCGGAGCGGGCCACTCCCGGCGCCCGTCAGAAGATTGAGGATTGTCCGGTAGTCGTGTAATTTGAAGCAGTGATCCGGTCGTTCGACGATGCGGCGACAGCCGCTGTCTACTACGGCCGCGATACGTAAGGTCGCCCGCCGGTTGCCGAAGCCTTTGTGGCCTGTGATCCGGCGGAAGCTGGACGCGCTGCACCGTGCGCTGACGATTCAGGACCTGCGGTTGCCCGCGGGCAATCGTCTCGAGGCGCTCAAGGGTGACCGGAACGGGTTCTATAGCGTGCGGGTGAACGAGCAGTACCGGATCACCTTTCGGTTCCGGGGAGGCCATGCCGATGCGGTCGCATGCGAGGACTACCACTGAGGGGCCGCGGTCTGTGCTGGATCTGGAGCGTCCGCCGACGCCGCCCGGGGAGATGTTGCTCGAGGAGTTTCTGCGGCCGGCGAACCTCACGCAAGTCGAGGCGGCCCGGCGCATGCAGATCCCGTTGAACCGCCTGAACGAAGTGGTCCGCGGCCGGCGGGGCATCACGGCGGATACGGCGCTCCGGCTCGCCCGGTTGTTCGACATGTCCCCGGAGTTCTGGATGGGCATCCAGGCCGACTGGGATCTCTGGCAGGCGGCCGCCGTGTTACGCAAGACCGGGTAGCTTGGCGTGCGCCGCGTGGCGGCCCCTCCGTCGATCCGTGCGCGACAGTGTCGTCACGCCCTGCTAGACTCCCCTGACGTGTGTCGACTGGCAGCGACGCTGTTGCTGGTCGCCGGCCTGGTGCCCGCCGCGGCGCAGGGCGGCGGGCCACCCACGGCGGAGGACGGGCAGCGTTTCGCCGCCAGGCTCGCCCGCATCATCGACCGCGGCAGCCGTGATTCGGACCGGCGCCAGACGGTCGTGCTGCCCGAGCGGGAGGTCAACGCCTATCTCCGCTTCCAGGCGGCGTCGCAACTGCCGCCGGGCGTGACCGAGCCGCGCATCACCATGACGGGCGGCGGCCGCGTGGTGGCGCGCGCCCGCATCGACCTCGACGCGGTGGCCGCGGGGCGGGAGCGGGGCGCCCTCGATCCGCTGCGCTACCTGCGCGGCAACCTGCCGGTGGCGGCCAGCGGAATCCTCGAGGCCCGCGACGGCAGCGGCCGCATCCAGGTCGAATCGGTGACGGTCGCCGGTCTGCCGGTCCCGGCGCTCGTGCTCGATCTGCTGGTCCGCTTCCACTCGCGCAGCGCGGCCTACCCGCGCGGATTCGACCTGGCCGCGCCCTTCGAGCTGCCGTACCGCATTCGCGAGATACGCGTCGCTGCCGGCGAGGCGATCGTTGTGCAGTGACCGACGAGTTGCAGAGCCCGCTCCAATACCTCAAGGGCGTCGGCCCCCGCCGGGCGTCCGACCTCGCGAGCGCGGGATTCCACGTGCTCGAGGACCTGCTGCTGCGCCTCCCCCTGCGCTACGAGGACCGCGAGCGCGTCAAGCCGATCGCGCAGCTCGGCGCCGGCGACCTCACGGCGGTCGTCGGCGAGATCCTCGCGTGCGGCGTGCGCCCGACCCGCCGCCGGGGATTTCGCGTCCTCGAGGCGGTGGTCGCCGATGCGTCCGGCCGGATTCGGGCGGTGTACTTCAACCAGCCGTTCCTGGCTGACGTCCTCGCGCCGGGGAGTCGGGTGGCGTTGTTCGGCCGGGTGGAGCGCGGCCGGCTGGGCGGCGGCCTGCAACTGACGAACCCCGCCTACGAGCTGCTGGCGGCCGACGCCGGGGACGACGCGCGGATTCACACCGGTCGGATCGTGCCCGTCTACGAGAAGGCCGGCGGCGTCGCCTCGAAGGCGATGCGCCGGATCGTGCACGCGGCACTCGAGCTGCTGCCGCCCGCCGTCGCGGACCCGCTGCCGCCGGCGGTCTGCCGGGAGCACGGGCTGCTCGACCGGCGGACCGCGCTGCTCCGCGCGCACTTTCCCGCGCCGGGCACCGCGCCGGACGACCTCGAGCGCTGCCGCACGCCCGCGCAGAGGCGCCTGATCTTCGAGGAGTTCTTCCTCTTTCAGCTCGGGCTCGCGCTGCGGCGACGCGCGACCGCCGCCGCGCGCAAGCCGCGCACCATCCGCGTGGACGAGCGCATCCGCCGGGCGGCCCTCGACGTGCTGCCGTTCCGGCTCACCGGCGACCAGCGGCGGGCGCTGAAGGAGATCGTGGACGACCTGACGAGCGAGCGACCGATGAACCGCCTGCTCCAGGGGGACGTCGGCTCGGGCAAGACCATCGTGGCCCTGCTGGCGGCGCTGGTCGCGATGGAGAACGGCCTGCAGGTGGCGGTGATGTCACCGACGGAGCTGCTCGCCGAGCAGCACCATCTCAACATCGCGCGCATCCTGGGGCCCGCCCGCTTCGACGTCGTGCTGCTCACCGGCGCGCTGGCGGCGCGCGCCCGCCGCGAGGCTTGGGAGCGCCTGGCCGCCGGGAGCGCGCAGCTCGCGGTGGGCACCCACGCGCTGATGCAGGACGCGGTGCGCTTCCGGGAGCTCGGCCTGGTGATCATCGACGAGCAGCACCGCTTCGGCGTGATCCAGCGTGCCGCCCTGCGCCGGAAGGGGGTGCAGCCGGACGTGCTGGTGATGACGGCGACGCCGATTCCCCGCACGCTGGCGCTGACGGCGTACGGCGACCTCGACGTGTCGGTCATTCGCGAGCTGCCGCCGGGCCGGCAGCCGGTCGCGACGCGTGTGGCGCCGGAGGGCAGGCGCCGGGAGGTGTACGAGTTCTTGCGCCGGCAGTTGCGCGCGGGCCGGCAGGGCTACGTCGTGTACCCGCTCGTCGAGGAATCCGGGAAAATCGACCTGAAGGCGGCGACCGAGATGGCCCGGCACCTGGCGGCGGACGTCTTCCCGGATTTCAGGGTCGGGCTGGTGCACGGCCGCATGAAGCCGGACGAGCGCGACGCCATCATGACGGGGTTCGGCGCCGGGGACACGGATCTGCTCGTGGCCACGACGGTGATCGAGGTCGGCATCGACGTCGCCAACGCGACGGTCATGGTGGTCGAGCACGCGGAACGGTTCGGACTGGCGCAACTGCACCAGTTGCGGGGGCGGGTGGGGCGCGGACCCCACCGGGCGTACTGCATCCTGCTGCATCAGGGCCGGCTGTCGGAGGCGGCCGAGGCCCGCCTCGACGCCGTCGCCGCGACCAGCGACGGCTTCGAGATTGCCGAGCGCGACCTCGAGATTCGAGGTCCGGGCGACTTCTTTGGCACGCGGCAGTCCGGCATGCCGACCCTGCGGGTGGGCGACCTGCTGCGCGACCACGCGACCATGGACGAGGCGCGGCGGGCGGCGCACGCCTGGCTCGCGCTGGATCCGCCGCAGCCGGCGCTCGACGCCCTGGTCGCCGGCTGGGCGGAGCGCTTCGGTCTCGTGGGGGTCGGCTGACGTGCGCATCATCGCCGGCTCGCTCAAGGGACGCCGCCTTCGTCCGCCGCGCTGGGCCGGCCTCAGGCCCACGTCCGACCGCCTGCGCGAGACGCTGTTCAACGTGCTCGGCGAGCGCGTGGTCGCCGCCAGCGTGCTGGACGCCTGCGCCGGCACGGGTGCGCTGGGATTCGAGGCGCTCAGCCGCGGCGCACGGGCGGCGGCCTTCGTGGAGCAGGACCGGCGGGCGGCGGACCTGATCGCCGAGCACGCCGCGCGCTTCGGCGTCGCCGAGCGCTGCCGGATCGTCCGGGGTCCGCTCCCGCAGGTCGTCGACGACGGCCGGCTCGCGGGCGCCTACGACGTGATCCTGCTCGACCCGCCCTATGACAACCCCGAGATTGGTGCGATACTGTCTGCGGTGGGCGGGCGGCTGGCCGGCGGGGGAGTCCTGGTGCTGGAGCGCGCGCGCCGGGCGGACCGGCCGGCGGCGGCCGGTCTGGCGTGGGGCCGCGAGATCGTCTCCGGCGACAGCGTGCTGGACTTCTACGCGCGGCTGCCGGGAGGCAGTCGGGACTGATCGGGGAAGCAGCGGGATGCAGGGCGATCATTCTCCGCGTCTGGCCGTGTACCCCGGGTCGTTCGACCCGCTGACCAACGGTCACGTCGACATCATTCAGCGGGGCGCGCGCCTGTTCGACCGGATCGTGATAGCGCTGCTGGTCAATCCCGACAAGTCGGCCCTGTTCTCGGTCGCGGAACGCGCCGAGATGGCCCGCGAGGTGTTCGTGAGCCAGCCCGCCGTCGAGGTCGACACGTTCGACGGGCTGCTCGTCGACTACGCCCGCAGCCGCCGCGCGAACGTCATCGTCCGCGGCCTGCGGGCGATTTCGGACTTCGAGTACGAGATGCAGATGGCGCTCATGAACCGGCGCCTGAGCGCCGAGCTCGAGACGGTCTTCATGATGCCCGCCGAACCCTATACCTACGTCAGCTCGCGGCTGGTCAAGGAGGTGTTCGCCCTCGGCGGATCCGTGGCCGGACTGGTGCCCGAGGTGGTCGCGACCCGGCTCGCGGCCAAGCACGGTCTCGGGGCGGTGAGCGTCTGAGCCGCATGCTCGCTCCACGGGCGGCCCGCGTGCCGGCGTCGCAAACGCAACAGGTGACGCTCGAGGTGACCCGGCTGCGGCGGCGCGGGATCGATGTCATCGACCTCGGCGCCGGCGAGCCCGACTTCCCGACGCCCGCCCACATCAAGGCGGCCGGCATCGCGGCCATAGCCGAAGACTTCACCCGCTACACGCCGAACGCGGGCGTGCAGGAGCTCCGCGAGGCGATCTGCGCGCGGTACCGCGTCGACTACGGCGTCCCGTTCGAGCCCGCTGACGTCATCGTGGCGGCGGGCGGCAAGCAGGCGCTCTTCAACACGGCCATGGCGCTCTGCGGCGCGGGCGATCAGGTGATCGTGCACGCGCCCGGCTGGCCGAGCCTCCCGGCCCAGGTGCAGTTGGCGGACGCCGAGGTCGTGACGGTGCGCACGCATCCGGAGGACGGCTTCCGGCTGCACGCCGCGGCCGTCCTCGAGGCCTTCACCCCGCGGACGCGGGCCGTCGTCGTCAACTCGCCCGGCAACCCGACCGGGGCGCTCGTGAGCGAGGACGACCTGGCCGCGATCGCCGACGCGGCCAGCCGCCGCGGCGCGTGGATCGTGCTCGATCTGTGCTACGAGCGGCTCATCTACGACGACGTGGCCCACAACCTGCCGCGGGTGCTGCGCGAGCGCCTGCCGGAGCGGTCGATTCTCGTGGGCAGCCTGTCGAAGAGCTACGCCATGACCGGCTGGCGCTGCGGGTGGGCAATCGGGCCGGCCGAGCTGATCGCGGCGTGCAACGTCGTGCAGAGCCACGCCACGTCGAACGTGTCGTCCATTACCCAGCGGGCGGCCATCGAGGCGCTCGGCGGACCGCAGGACTGCGTGGCCGCCATGCGCGACGCCTACCGCGACCGCCGCGACCGGGTGCTGGCGTGGCTGGCCGCGGAGAGCCGCATCCGCTGCGTGCGCCCCGGCGGCGCGTTCTACCTCTTTCCGGACATCTCGGAGCTGCTGTCGCCCGCCGGCCTGCGGACGTCCGCCGACTTCGCGCAGGCGCTGCTGCGCGAGGCGCACGTGGCGGTGACGCCGGGCGAGGCCTTCGACGCGCCCGGCTTCCTGCGTCTCTCGTATGCCGCCTCGCTGGACCGCCTGGAAGCCGGCATCGAGAGGATGCGGGCCTTCGCGGACGCCCTGCCGCGCGGTGCGGGCCGCGCGCCGGCGACCGGCGCCTGACCGCGTTCATGCTGTCGCCCGGCGTCATCGAGGCGCTCGCGCGGGTCGTCGGGCCGGACCACGTCCGACGGGACGACGAGAGCTGCCGCGAGTACGGCGCCGACGCGCTCCGCCGGGGCCGTCCGGCCGACGCGGTGGTCTTCCCGGCCTCGGCCGCCGACGTGTCGGCGGTTGCACGCCTCTGCGACCGCGAGCGGATACCCCTGACGCCGCGCGGCGCCGGGACCGGGTACACCGGCGGCGCGGTGCCGGCAGCCGGCGGGGTGGTGCTGGCCATGGAACGGCTGGACCGCATCCTCGAGATCGACGAGGGGAGCCTGCTGGCGGTCGTCGAGCCGAACGTCGTGATCGCGCGCCTGCAGCAGGCAGTCGAGCGGATCGGTCTGTTCTACCCGCCGGACCCCGCCAGCCTGCAGCGCTCGGTGATCGGCGGGAACGTGGCCGAATGCGCCGGCGGGCCCCGGGCGTTCAAGTACGGGACGACGAAGCGCTACGTGCTGGGGCTGGAGGCTGTGCTGCCGACCGGCGAGATCATCGAGACCGGCGGCCGCTCCGTCAAGAACGTGGTCGGCTACGACCTGACGCAACTGCTGGTGGGATCCGAGGGAACGCTGGCGATCATCACGAAGATCGTCCTGCGGCTCATCCCGAAGCCGCCCGCCCGCGCGACGATCCGCGCCGCGTTCCGGAGCGTCGACGACGCGGTGAGCGCGGTGGGACGCCTGGTGGCCGAGCGCGTCGTGCCGGCCGCGCTCGAGCTCATCGACGGCGACTGTCTCGAGGCGCTGGCCGCGGCGGCAGGCCGGCGCCTGACGGATCGGGACGCCGGCGCGCTGCTGCTGATGGAGGTCGACGGCATGCCGGAGGCGGTCGCCGCCGAAGCGAAGCGCGTGCGGCACGCCTGCGAGGCGCAGGGAGCCACCGGCGTTCGAGAGGCCGGCGACGCGGCGGAGCGGGCCGAGCTGTGGCGGCTGCGCCGCGAGCTGTCGTTCGCCTTGCGGGCCCAGGCGCCGCTCAAGATCAACCACGACGTCGTGGTGCCCAAGGCACGGATTCCGGAGCTGTTCGCGGCCGTCGACGTCCTGCGCCGCTCCCTGCGGCTCCGCATGCCGAGCTTCGGGCACGTCGGCGACGGCAACATCCATGTCAACATCCTCCTGGATCCGCAGGACCGGGCCGCCCTCGCGCGGGCGCGCGAAGCCGAACGCCGCCTGTTCGAGCAGGTCGTGCGCCTCGACGGTTCCATCAGCGGCGAGCACGGCATCGGGTTCTCCAAGGCGGCCTATCTGCGGCTGGAGCTGTCCGACGACGTCATCGCCCTGATGCGGCGGCTGAAGGCGGCCTTCGATCCGCACGGCATTCTCAACCCCGGCAAGATCTTCCCGCCGTAAGCTCAGAGGCCGGGGTGGAAGGGTCCGGCAACGGCCTGCCCGCTGAAGCCGGGGTCCCAGCGTCCCGGTATCGCCGTGCCGCACGACGGACAGGCGCCGTCCGGCGTGAGCCGGTAGGCCTGGATGCGGTATCCGCGCCGCTCGATGAGCCGCGTGCCGCAGTTGGGGCAAGCGGAGTGCTCCAGGTTGCCGACGCGCCCGGGCCGATTGCCCGCGTACACGAAGCGCAGGCCGTTCGCGCGTCCGATCGCGGCCGCGCGCAGCAGCATGTCGGCCGACGTGTCGCGGCGGTCGGTCATCTTGTAGTCCGCGTGAAACGCCGTCACGTGCCAGGGCAGATCGGGTGACACGCCGGCCAGGAAAGCGGTGAGCCGCTCGAGCTCGTCGTCGGCGTCGTTGAAGCCGGGAATCAGCAGGGTCACGACCTCGACCCAGGTGCCCAGCGCGTGGAGCCGGCGGATCGTGTCCAGTATCGGCTGCAGGCGCCCGCCGAGCCGGCGGTAGCGGGCGTCGTCGAAGCTCTTCAGGTCCACCTTGTAGAGATCGACCCAGGGCCGCAGGTAGTCGAGCGCGCGGGGGGTCGCGTTGCCGTTCGAGACGAACGCCGTCGCGAGCCCGGCCTGCCGCGCCTCCCTGAAGACGGCGACGGCCCATTCCGCGGTGATCAGCGGCTCGTTGTACGTGCTGACGACGACCCGTGCGCCCAGCCGAGCCGCGTCCTCGACGAGCCGGCCCGGCGACACGGGGCGCGGATCGGCCCCGGCGGCCGGGTCGCGCAGCGCCTGCGAAGTCACCCAGTTCTGGCAGTACGCGCAGTGCAGGTCGCAGCCCAGCATCCCGAAGCTGTACGCCAGTCCGCCGGGGTAGGCGTGAAAGAACGGCTTCTTCTCGATCGGGTCGCACTGCACGCCGCCGACGTAGCCCCAGGGCACCCGCAGGCGTCCGCCGCGGTTGAAGCGCACCTTGCAGACGCCCAGCGCGCCCTCCGGGATCGGGCACTCGTGACCGCACGCATGGCAGCGGATGCGGTCACCGTCCAGCGGTTCCCACAGATCCCCGTCGCGCGTGCGGGCCGCCAGCGCCTGGGCGAGGGTTGCCATGGTGAACCCGGCTGGGCGCGCCGTTCTACGGCGCGGCCTCCCGGCGATTGGCCACCAGCACGACCCGTTGCAGGTGCTCGGGCCGCGGGTCGAGCAGCGTGCGCAGATTCAGCCCCCCGGTGTCCAGGTACCTGACCTGCCCCAGGCGTTCGAGCGGCACGCCCTGCGCCTCAAGTCGGTCGACGTCCTGCACCCGCAGCACGCACAGGACCCGCGCGGGGGCCCGCAGGAAGTCGGCGGCCGCGTGCAGGACGGGCAGCTCCACGAAGGCGCTGCGAGTATAGAACACGAGATTCCTGGCAAAGACTGCGTGCCGGCCGTAGCGCTCGTCCCCGTTGCGGCTGGCCGCAATCAGGGACGCCATCCTTTCGACCGGGGCCGGGCCCGGCGAGGCGAGCACGACGCCGTAGGTGACCAGGGTCGCCACGATCGCGGCGGCGGCCAGCGCCGCCGGTGTCCAGCGGTGCCGGACGACCGTGAGACAGACGCCAATCCCGGCGGCCCAGAACGCGCCGGCGGCGGCCGTGGTCCACAGCGCGTCCCAGTCCACGAGCAGCGGCCGGGCACGATAGGCGAGGATGCCCAGCAGCACCAGCACGGCGCCGGCCAGGGTGGTGCAGGTGGTGAGCAGATGGTCGCGCGACGCGCGGCGGCCGAGCCGTTCGCGCAGCGTGGCGGCGAGCAGGACGGCCAGCGGGCCGATCATCGGCAGGATGTAGCGCGGCTGCTTGCCGACGGCCAGCGTATAGAACAGCAGGGGAGCCAGGGCCCACCAGAGCAGGCGCACGGTCGCGGGGTCGACGTGGCGCGTCCCGGCGAACCGGGCCAGCGCCGGCAGCCACAGCAGCATGTACGGCGACCACGGCAGCATGCCGCCAATCGCGATCGGCAGGTAGTACCACCACGGCCGGGGCTCGTTGAAGCGGGCCGTCGCGAACCGGTCGAGGTTCTCGGTGACGAAGAACCGGTCGAGGTAGTCGACGCCGTGCACGACGGTCATCCCGAGGAACCACGGCGCGGCCACCACCAGGAACGCCAGCGCCGCCGGGACGAGGTGGGCGGGCCGGAGGTGCCACCGCGAACGCCCCGCGAGGCGCTCCCAGCCGGCGAGGGGCAGGACCACCAGGACCGGCAGCGCCAGGCCCACCGGGCCCTTGGCCAGCACGCCGCCCGCGGCGGCGACCGCCGCGGCGACGAGCCAGCGCCGCCGGCGATCGGCGGCGAGGGCGCCTCGCCGCCGCGGCGGATCCAGCGCGGCCACCAGCGCGCACCACGTGGCGAGCGTGACGAGCAGCGCCAGCGTCAGATCCGGCAGGGCCTGCCGGGCCATCGCCACGTGGCCGAAGCTCGTGGCCGCGATCAGGCCGGCGAGCAGCCCCGTGGCGTCGTCGAACCAGCGCCGGGCGGCAAGGAAGGCGAGCAGGGTCAGGCCCAGTCCGGCCAGCGCGGAGGGCAGGCGCGCGGCCGCCTCGCCGACGCCGACCAGGCGGTAGGCGCCGGCGGCAAGCCAGTAGTAGAGCACCGGCTTCTCGAAGCGGTACGCGTAGTTGAAGTGCGGCGTCAGCCAGTCGCCGCTCTCGACCATCTCGCGGGCGCTCTCCGCATAGAAACCCTCGTCGGAATCGGTGATGGCCGGTCGACCCAGGCCGGCCAGGAAGGTGAGCGCGCAAACGCCGATGAGCAGGAGCACGTGACGCGGCACGGCAACGTCATTCTATGTGACGGGGTATACTCGCAACGTGAAGACGGTGGCGGTGGTCGGCGCGTCGCGGGACCGCCGGAAGTTCGGGAACAAGGCAGTGCGGGGATTCCTGCACGCCGGCTGGACGGTGATTCCGATCAACCCGCACGACGACGAAATTGAGGGGCTGCCGTCCTATCCCTCCGTGCTCGACGTCCCGGTCGACATCGACATGGCGACCCTCTACGTGCCCCCGGAGATTGGCGAGCGGATCGTCGGCGAGGTGGCCCGCAAGAAGATTCCGGTGCTGTGGCTCAATCCGGGCAGCGACGGGCCCGGCGTCGTGCGCCGCGCCCGGGAGGCCGGGCTCGAGCCGACCGTGGGATGCAGCCTGATTGCACACGGGGAGTCGCCGGCCCGCTACTGACCGCGCGGCGTGTTGACATGGCCGGACGCCGATCCTATACTCGCTTTTTTCTGTAGGATCCCAACCGGCTGTCGCGTCCCAACTCATTGCACGTCACGCTCGCTGCGCACCTCCAAGTCGTGTCCGGCTGCACGGCAGGCTGGCGCAGAGTCTCAAACCACTCTCCCCATCTGACCCTATGCCAAACAATCAGAAACGTTCATTGCGATCATCCGCCGCCGGGGCGGGCGCCGGGGATGCCGCACCCACGGCCGAAGCGGTGAAGCCCGCGGGAGCCAAGCGCGCCAGCGATGCGCCCCGGCGCACGGCCGACACGCTGAACATCGGCGAGCTCAAGGACATGAGCATCGCCAAGCTGACGCAGATCGCCAAGGATCTGAGCGTCACCGGCGCCACCGGCATGCGGAAGCAGGAGCTGATCTTCCAGATCCTGAAGGCGCAGACCGAGCAGAGCGGCTTCATCTTCTCGGAGGGCGTGCTCGAGGTGCTCCCGGACGGATTCGGCTTCCTCAGGGCGCCCGACTACAACTACCTGCCCGGGCCGGACGACATCTACGTCTCGCCGTCGCAGATCCGGAAGTTCGATCTGCAGACCGGCGACACGGTGTCGGGCCAGATCCGGCCGCCGAAGGAAGGCGAGCGGTACTTCGCGCTCATCAAGGTCGAGGCGGTCAACTTCGAGCCGCCGGAGCAGGCCCGCGACAAGATCTTCTTCGAGAACCTGACGCCGCTGTATCCGCAGGAACGCCTGCAGCTCGAGTCGGAAGCAACGAACCTGTCGGCGCGCGTCATGGATTTGATGACGCCCATCGGCAAGGGCCAGCGCGGCCTCATCGTGGCCGCGCCGCGGACCGGCAAGACGATGCTGCTGCAGAACATCGCGCAGTCGATCGTCAAGAACCACTCCGAGGTGTACCTCATCGTGCTGCTGATCGACGAGCGCCC
>CAYGCV010000121.1:0-11506 GCA_964348425.1 uncultured Vicinamibacteraceae bacterium
TCGAGTACGCGTGCCACGAGGGGAACTACGGGCTGGAGAACATCCTGGCCGGCGCCCGCTCGGCGGAGGCGGAGGACACGGCCGGTTCCCGCTGACCCGACCGCATCGCCGCGGCCGGTTGACGCGCTGAACGCAACGTCCTGGTGCGTCGCCCGCCCTCTGCCGGAAGCGGAGGGCGGGCGGCGCAACTCGCTGGAACTCGAGGCTCGCCGCGACAACCCGCGGGTGTCCGGCGCCTCGCCCGCTCCAAGGAGGCGCGAGATGAAGGGTCTGACTAGGGGTCGTCTGCAGGCGGCCGTGGCGCTGGCCGCCGCCGTGGCGCTCGGCGGCGCGTCCGCCGCGGCGCAGGAGGCGCCCCGGACGCCGTGGGGCGATCCGGACCTGCAGGGCATCTGGGTCGGCTCGACCCTGACCCCGCTCGAACGGCCGGCGGAGTACGCGGACCGCGAGTTCCTGACCGAGGCGGAGGTCGCCGTGCTGGAGGGTGCGGCCGTCGCCGAGGACGCGGCGCTCTTCGAGCGGCCCGCCGAGCGCACGACGGCGGGGGGCAGCGTCGACTGGCGGGCCGACGGCACCCCCGGCTTCTACAACAACTTCTGGCTCGACAACGGCACGGCATGGGCGCCGAGCCGCCGGACATCGCTCATCGTCGACCCGCCAGACGGCCGCATCCCGTACACGGCCACCGCGGAGGACGGCTACCGGCCGCACGGGTCGGGTCCCTGGGACTCCCACCTCGACCTCGACACCGGGGAGCGCTGCCTGGGCGACGGCCTGCCGCAGATCTGGTTCGGCTACAACCCGAACCACCAGATCTTCCAGACCGCCACGCACGTCGTGATCGTGCACGAGATGTTCAACCAGCGCCGCATCATCCCGCTCGACGGCCCCACGCACCCGGGCATCCCGCAGTGGAACGGCGAGCCGCGGGGGCGCTGGGAGGGCGACACCCTCGTGGTCGAGTCGCGCGACTTCCCCGCCCGGCCGCACGACCGCTGGAACAACACGTGGCGCATCCCGACGCCGACGCTGCACGTGGTCGAGCGGTTCACCCGCGTCGACGCCGACACCATCGAGTTCGAGGCGACCATCACCGACCCGTCGCGCTTCACGCGACCCTGGACGGTGCGCTTTCCCCTCTCCGCCGATCAGTCGGAGCGCGGCGTGGCGGCTGGCCAGCTCTTCGAGTTCGCCTGCCACGAGGGCAACTACGCGATCGGCAACGTCCTGAGGGGCGCGAGGGCGCAGGACCCGTAGAAGTCCGCGTCATCGAACGGCGCGGGCTCCTGCAAGGTTGGTTGGACGCCAGGCGATCATTTCCGGCAGGCAGGCCGGCCGGGAGGGGTGACTACTCGAGGTTGCCCGCCAGCCCGAGCGGGCCGGCCTGCTCCCGCATGAAGCGGATGACGTTCGCGATGTGCTCGTCGAGCGGCAGACCTATCTCCTCCGCCCCCCGGCGCAGGTCGTCGCGGCTGACGGCACGCGCGAAGGCCTTGTCCTTCATGCGCTTGCGCACGGAGCGCGGCTCGAGGTCGAGGATGCTCCGCGAGGGCCTCACGAGCGCGGCGGCGGTCACGAATCCCGCCATCTCGTCGCACGCGAACAGCGTGTGCTCGACCGGCGCCTGCCGCGCCACGCCGGTGTGGTCGGCGTGCGACAGGATCGCGCGGATGATCCGCTCCGGATAGTCGAGCCCCCGCAGTATCTCGCTGCCGCGGACGGGATGGTCCTCGAGGCTCGGCCAGCGCTCGTAGTCGAAGTCGTGCAGGAGGCCGACGATGCCCCACTCCTCCGCGTCCGCCCCCGCGCGCCGGGCATAGCCCCGCATCGCCGCCTCGACGGCGAGCGCATGCTTGCGCAGGCGGTCGCCGGCGGTGTACTCGGTCAGCAGCGACCAGGCCCGGGCACGCGTCGGCGTCATCGGGCCTGCTCCCCCAGCCGCCGCTCGCCGGCCGCGACGATGGACGCCACGGCCGCGTCGCCGGTCACGTTGGCCGTCGTCCGGCACATGTCGAGGATGCGGTCGACGCCCAGGATCAGCGCGATGCCGGCGGTCGGCACGCCGATCGCCTCGAGGATGATGACCAGCATCACGACGCCGGCGCTCGGAACGGCCGCGGTGCCTATCGAGGCGAGCAGCGCCATCAGGACGATGGTCGCCTGCGCCGCCAGCGTGAGGTCGATGCCCAGCGTCTGGGCGATGAACATGGCGGCGACGGCCTGATACAACGCCGTGCCGTCCATGTTGATCGTCGCGCCGAGCGGCAGGACGAACGCCGCCACGTCCTTCGGGACCCCGAGGCTGCCCTCCGCCACCTTCATCGTCACCGGCAGCGTCGCGGCGCTCGACGAGGTCGAGAACGCGACGAGCTGCGCGGGGGCCACGCCGCGGAAGAAGTCCCGGGCCCGCAGCGGGGTCAGCAGCCGGAGCAGCAGCGGGTACGTGACGGTCACCTGCACGAGCAGGCCGGCGAGGACCGCCACGCAGTAGAAGCCCAGCGCGGCCAGCAGGCGACCGACGTCGGCCGGACTGTCGCCGGCGACCGAGGTGATGGTATCGGCAATCAGCGCGAACACGCCGACCGGCGCGCAGACGATCACCAGCTCGACGATCTTGATGATGACCGCGTTGACGCTGCGGAAGAAATCGAGGAGCGGCTGCGCCTGCGCGGCCGGGATCAGCATCAGGGCAATCCCCACCAGGAACGCCACGAACACCATGTTCAGCATGTTGCGGTTGTCGCCCGCCGCGCCGATGATGTTCGCGGGAATCGCGTCGACGAGCGGCTGCAGCGGCCCACGCTCGCGGGCGTCCGCCGCTGCGCTCTCGCGCGCGCCGAGGTCGTCCCGGTACGTCTCCTGGAGGCGGCCGCGCAGCTCGTCCGGCACGGTCTCGCCGGGCTCGAGCAGGTTGACGACCGTCAGGCCGATGAGCAGCGCGATCAGCGTCG
Organism: uncultured Vicinamibacteraceae bacterium; assembly: GCA_964348425.1. GTDB lineage: Bacteria > Acidobacteriota > Vicinamibacteria > Vicinamibacterales > UBA8438 > JAAXGX01. The sequence continues at coordinate 2,952 of CAYGCV010000121.1, forward strand.
TGCCGACGTAGATGACGGCGGTCCGCCCCCCCATGCGGGACAGCCGGCTCAGGTCCGAGAGCGACGCTATCCCGGTGATCAGCGACGCCAGCACGAGCGGGACCGCGATGAGCAGCAGCAGCCGCAGGAAGATCGCGCCGAACGGTGCGATCCAGTCGGACGTGAACCCGCCCCAGCCGGCGGTCGCGGCCAGCACGCCGTACAGCAGGCCCAGGCCGAGGGCCACGAGGATTCGCCAGTGTGTTTGCGAGTGCCAGGCCATGGTGGTATGCGAAAGGTGCCCCCGTCAGCGGTTGCTGTCCCCCAGCGGGAGCGACGCGTCGGCATTCAGATCCAGGGGCGCGGTCAGACCGGCGTGCAGGTTGCGCAGCCCGGCGGCCGCGATCATCGCGGCGTTGTCGGTGGCCAGCGCCAGGCTGGGAAGCTGGAGCGGCAGCCCGGCCTCGTCGCTGCGCCGGCGGGCGGCGGCCCGCAGGCGGCTGTTCGCCGACACGCCGCCGGCGATGCCGATGCTGCGCGCACCGAACCAGCGCGCCGCCTCGAACGTCCGGTCGAGCAGCGCCTCGACGACCACGCGCTGGAAGCTGGCGCAGATGTCCGCGACCTCCGCGGGAGGCAGCGCCGCGCCTCCGCGTTGCTGCAGCCGCCCGGCCACGTGCCGCTTGACGGCCGTCTTGAGCCCGCTGAAGCTGAATTCCGTGCGTCCGCGCAAGGCCGTCGCGAATCCGGCCGGGCGGGCGAGCGGCGGACCCTCGTTCCGATCGGCGTGCGTCATGCGTGCGACCGGGAACGCCACCGCCCGGTCGTCGGCGTCCCGGGCGAGACGGTCGATGACCGGTCCGCCGGGGTACTCGAGGCCGAGCAGCGTCGCGACCTTGTCGAACGCCTCGCCGGCCGCATCGTCGCGGGTCCGACCGGCGAGCCGGTAGTCGCCCGCGGCCGGCACGTGATAGAGGCTGGTGTGCCCGCCGGAGACGACGAGCACGACGGCCGGGAACGGCGGCGTGCCGTTCTCCACGACCAGCGACTCGATGTGGCCGGCCAGGTGGTGCACCGGGACGAGGGGCACGCCCAGCGACGCCGCCAGCGACTTGGCGAACGCCACCCCGACCAGCAGCGACCCCACCAGCCCGGGCCCCTGGGTGACCGCCACGGCGTCGAGCGCGGGCCAGTCGACGCCGCCCTCCTCGAGCGCCCGTTCGACCACGCCGCAGATGTCGCGGACGTGCTGGCGCGAGGCGAGCTCGGGGACGACGCCGCCCCACTCCCGATGAATCTCGACCTGCGAGGCGATGACGCTCGACCCGACGCGCCAGGGGCGCGCGGCGTCGCCGGTGTCCGACACGACGGCGGCCGCCGTCTCGTCGCAGGACGTCTCGATGCCGAGCACGATCATCGTTCCGCGCTCCCGCCCGCCCGCTCGCAGGCGTCCCGCAGGCTCTCGCCGAACGGCGGCCGGCAGATGCCCTGCTCGGTGATTATCCCGGCGATGAGCCCCCCGGGCGTGACGTCGAACGCCGGATTCCAGACCCGCGCGCCCGCCGGCGCGGTGCGCTTCGATCCGACGTGCGTCACCTCGCGCTCGCTGCGCTCCTCGATGGGGATGTCCGCGCCGGTGGCGGTCGACAGGTCGATGGTGGACACGGGCGCCGCGACGTAGAACGGCACGTCGTGCTCGCGGGCCAGCACCGCCACCGTGTAGGTGCCGATCTTGTTGGCGACGTCGCCGTTGGCGGCCACGCGGTCGGCGCCGACCACGACGAGATCGATCCGGCCGTCGCGCAGCAGCGGACCGGCCATGCTGTCCGTGATGACGGTGGTCTCGATGCCGTCGCGCAGCAGCTCCCAGGCCGTCAGGCGGGCGCCCTGGAAGAAGGGGCGCGTCTCGTCCGCGAACACGGCCACCTGCTTGCCGCGCTCGACCGCCGCCCGGACGACCCCCAATGCCGTGCCGTACCCGCCGGTCGCCAGCGCGCCCGCATTGCAGTGCGTCAGCACGCGCCCCGCGGGCGGCACCACCTCGGCGCCGTGCGCGCCGAGCGCCTTGCAACTGGCCACGTCGTCGTCGTGTATCTGCTGCGCCGCGGCAACCAGCGTCTCCGCGATCTCCGCGGGCGACCGGCCGGCGCGTACGGCGTCGGCGAAGCGCTCCTTCATCCGCTCGATTGCCCAGAACAGGTTGACCGCCGTCGGCCGCGTCGCCGCCAGCAGCTCGCACAGCTTGTAGAACTCGGCCGCCAACTGCGCGGAGCCCTTCGCGCGGCTGCGCCGCACGCCCAGCGCCAGCCCCATCGCTGCCGCCACGCCGATGGCCGGGGCGCCGCGGATGACCATGCTCCTGATCGCGCGCGCCACCTCGCGCGGGGTCCGGCAACGGACGTACGCCTCCTCCGCCGGCAGCTTGCGCTGGTCGATCATCACCACCGCGCCGTCCTGCCACTCGATCGTCGGCAGCATCGGGACCGATCATACATTCGGACGCCCCGCGGCTCCTCCCGCCGTCACATCAGCACCCCGGCAATGGCAGCGTTGATCAGCGTCGCGGCGAAGCCGCCCAGCAGGGCCCGGGAGCTGAGGCGGGCCAGGTCGCCGCGGCGTTCCGGGGCCATGCCGCCGATGCCGCCGATGAGGATGCCGATCGAGCCGACGTTGGCGAAGCCGGTCAACGCGAACGTCGCCAGCGTGTGGGACCGGCCGCTGATGACGCCCTCGTACTCGCCGGCCAGCTTCACGTACGCGACGAACTCGTTGGCGACCAGCTTCGTGCCGAGCAGGTCGGCCACCGCGGGCACGTCGGCGGCGGGCACGCCGAGCAGGGCCGCAGCCGGCGCGAACGCCACGGCGAAGATGCCGGCCAGCGACAGGCCCGGGCGCAGCAGCCCGATCGCGTAGTCGATCATGGCAATGAACGCCAGGAAGGCGATCAGCATCGCCGCGACGTTGATCGCGATGCGCATGCCGTCCGCGGCGCCGGCCGCCGCGGCGTCGATGACGTTAACGTGATCGCGGCGGACGGCCGTTGCGACGGCGCCGGCGCTCGCCGGCCGGCCGGTCTCCGGCATCAGGATCTTCGCGAGGTACAGGCCGCACGGCGCCGCCATCACGCTCGTGGTCAGCAGCGCCACCGGGTCGGCGCCGAGGCTGAGGTAGACGCCGAGCACGCTGCCGGCGATGGTGGCGAGCCCGCCGGTCATCAGCGTCAGCAGCTCGGAGCGGGTCATGCCCGCGATGTACGGCTTGACGATGATGGGCGCCTCGGTCTGCCCCATGAACACGTTGGCGGCGGCGGACAGCGTCTCGGCGCCGCTCGTGCGCATCAGGGGCATCATGAGGCGGGCCATCAGCGTCACCAGCAGCGGCAGCACCCCCAGGTGGTACAGCACGGTGAACACGGACGAGACGAAGATGATGACCGGCAGGGCGGCGAACGCGAGCACCAGGCCGTCGGGAAACACCTGTCCCATCGCCTCCGGGTCCGCGAGCACCCCGAACACCAGCCCCGAGCCGGCGCGGGTGAACTCCAGGAAGCGGGTCACGACGGCCGCCAGCGCCGAGAAGAACTCGTAGCCCGGCCGCACGCCGCCCACCTCGAAGCGCAGGATGAGCACGGCGATCAGCAACTGCAGGCCGACTCCCCAGCCGACCGTCCGCCAGCGGATCGCGGCGATGTTGGACGAGCACGACACGATGAGCGCCCCGAAGCAGACCACCCCGAGGCCCGCGCGCGCCCGGTCCGGCAGCATCTCCTGCAGCGCGAACGCGCCGGCGGCGAGCAGGAGCGCGGCTCCGGCAATCACGACGCGCAGGTGGGACGTCTGCATGGCTTGGGGCTCCGCCGGCACGGCATCTTGCGGCGCGGCATCTTGCGACCCGGCCGCGGCCGGCGTTCGGCGCGCGGCGCATTCACGATATACTGCCAACCGTGCATCGCCCACTTTTGCGCGCGGGGCTGATCGTACTTGCCGCGGCGATCACGCTCGCCGTCCCGGCCCAGGCCCAGCAACCGCGCGGAATTCCCACTCCCGAGGAGTTCTTCGGCTTCCCCATGGGTGCCGACCGCCAGCTCGCGCACTGGGACCGGATGGTCGACTACTTCAACCTGATCGGCGAGCGCTCCGAGCGCGTCGTCGTCACCGAGCTCGGCAAGTCCACCAACGGACACCCGTACCTGCTCGCGGTCGTCTCGACGCCGGACACGATCGCCGAGCTGCCGCGCTACCAGGCCATGCAGCAGGAGCTGGCCGACCCGCGGCGCACGACGCCGGAGCGGGCGGACGAGATCGCGCGTACCGGCAAGGCCGTCGTGCTGATCGGCGCCAACGTGCACGCGACCGAGATCGGCACCAACCAGGTCATGAACGACCTGATCCACCAGCTCGCCACCGAACGCTCGGCGTGGGTGGATCACCTGCTCGACAACCTGATCGTGCTGCTCATCCCCTCCCAGAATCCCGACGGCCAGCGCATGGTCGTCGACTGGTACCGGCGCAACCTGGACACGGCGTACGAAGGGTCTCCGTTGCCGGACCTGTACCACGAGTACGCCGGGCACGACAACAACCGCGACAGCTACATGCTGACGCTGGTCGAGACGCGCTACCTCAACGACGTGCTGTACAAGCAGTGGCTCCCCGAGGTGTATCTCGACAGCCACCAGATGGGCAACAGCAACGCGCGCATCTTCGTGCCGCCGTTCAAGAATCCGCCGAATCCGAACGTCGATCCCCTCATCTGGTCGCAGGTCAACCAGTTGGGCCAGGCCATGGCGGCCAAGCTGCACGAGGCCGGCAAGCCGGGCGTCCTGTGGGGCGAGCTCTACAGCGGCTACTGGCAGGGAGCCAACAACACGAATCCCTGGTGGCACAACATGGTGGGGCTGCTGACGGAGGTCGCGAGCACGCAGCTTGCGACGTCGGTCCGGCAGCAGCGCATCTCGCCGTATCGGCGCCTGCGGCTGGGCCGCGGCGGATCGCTCGGCATCCGGCGCGGTTTCAGGCTGCCGCTGGCGCCCCCGCGCGACGTCCAGGCGCGCATGAACTATCCGCGACCCTGGCTGGGCGGACTCTGGACGTTCGGCGACGTTGTCGAGTACAACGCGCTGGCCAAGCGGGGCCTGCTCGAGAGCGTCGCCAACGGCAAGACGACGTTCAAGCGCAACTTCTACCTGATGAACCGGCGCGCCATCGACCGCTTCGCCGACGGGTCGCCCTATGCCTTCGTGATACCGGCGGCGCAGCGCGATCCGCACGCGGTCGCGCAGCTCCTGCGGCTGCTGCAGGCCGAGGCCGCTGAGATCGAGGTCGCCGACGAACCGTTCACGGCGGACGGGAACGTCTATTCGTCCGGGAGCTACGTCGCCCGGCTCTCGCAACCTTTCGGCCGCTGGATCAAGGACATCCTCGAGCCCCAGACGTATCCGGACATTCGCTGGCCGTATCCCAGCGCGCCGCTCGACAAGCCGTACGACGTCACGGCCTGGACGCTCGGCATGCTGATGGGCGTCGAGACGATACAGATCAATCGTCCCTTCGAGGCGTCGTTGCGGCCGCTGGTGGAGGAGGTCAGGGCGCCGGCCGGCCGCGTCGTCGGCGATGGCGACACCTTCGTCGTCTCGCACGACACCAACCGCAGCTTCACCGCGCTGAACCGGCTCCTCGCGGCGGGCGCCTCCGTGAGCTGGGCCCACGACGAGCTCGACCTCGGTCGGCTGGGGCGCTACGGGCGCGGGGCCATGCTGGTGACCGGCGTCGACCGCGCCGTGCTGGAAGAGCTGGCCGGCACGCTGCGGCTGAACATCGCCGCGGCGGATCTGTCCGACGCTGTCGGCGGGCTGCGGATACACGCACCCCGGGTCGCGGTCTTCGAACCGTGGGGCGGCAACATGGATGCCGGCTGGACCCGTTTGGTGCTCGACCAGCACGAGTTCCAGTACACCCGCGTGCGCAGCGGCGCGCTCCGCGCATCCGGGCTGCACGACCGTTTCGACGTCATCATCCTGCCGGAGACGAGCTCGGTCACGCTGATCCAGGGCCTGCTGGGACCGAACGTGCGCCCGGAGTACCGCGGCGGCATCGGCGCCCAGGGCGTCCAGAACCTCGTGCGCTTCGTGCGCGACGGCGGAACGCTGATCACGCTCGGCAACGCCGCCGCGTTCGCCATCGAGCACCTCGGGGTGCCGCTGGCAAACGTCGTGCGCGGACTCTCCGACGATGCCTTCTACTGCCCCGGGTCGATCCTGCGCGTGAGCATCGACACGACGCATCCGCTGGGGTACGGCATGGCGCCGGTGGCCGACGCGATGTTCGTCAACAACGGCGGGTACCGGCTGACCCGCGCCAATCCGAGTGTCGAGGTCAGCACGATCGCGCGCTATCCGAACGGGCGGTTGCGCCGCAGCGGCTGGCTGAGCGGCGAGGAGCGGCTGCGCGGCACGGGCGCCGTCATGGAGGTCTCGGCCGGCCGGGGGCGAGTCATCCTGCACACCTTCCGGGTGCAGCACCGCGGGCAGACCTGGGGCACCTTCAAGCTCCTGTTCAACTCGATCTTCTACGGCCCCGCCGTGGTTGGCCAGCCCGCGGGACGCACGTCGCTCGACGCCCGCTAGCAACCGCCGCCCGGGAAGCGCCGCACGTGACAGAACCGATCGGGGCGCTGGCCGTCGCTGCCGCGATGCTCGCGCTGGCGGTCGCCCGGCTCGCCTGGGGCGCGCTGCGTCTCGACGCCTCCGCGCCCGAGCGCCTCGTCGCCGAGCTGCGCCTCGCGCAGGTCGCGGCGCTGCTCCTGGTGCTCGGGGCGGGCGCCTACGTCGGCGCCGCGGTCGCCAGTCGGACGCCCGGCGCCGGGCTGGACATCGCGCTGGCGACGGGATTCTTCGTCGTCGCCGCGCTGGCCACGACCTGGTCGCCGCCGCGGGCGTTGACCGCGCTGGCCGCGGCCTGGGGCGCGTACGGACTGGTCGGCCTGGGCCATCAGGCCGGCGTCCTGCCCTCCGGCGTCGTCCCCGCGTGGTACCCGACGGCGAGCGCCCTCTACGCCGTCTGCATGGCCGGCGTATGCTATCTCCCGAACCTGCGGCAACGCTGACCGGACGCCCCGGCGTGCTCCGGAGATGCCCGCGGCGCCGTTGAGAGCCCGTGGCGAAAGGAGACGCGGGGTTTCACCACGGGCTCTTGAGGAGAGCGACATGGAACGCACAGCGGCCGGTACGTTTCTGCACATGGCGCGGTCGCGGCTCGTCGTGCATCTGACCGGACAGATCCGCGCCTGCCTCGACGTGCTCAGCGATCAGCAGATCTGGTGGCGGCCGAACGAGGAGGCGAACGCGGTCGGCAACCTCGTGCTGCACTGCGCCGGCTCGACCCGCCACTACATCGGCCACGTGGTGGGCGGCATCGACTTCGTGCGCGACCGTGACGCGGAGTTCGCGGCGCGGGCTCCCCTGCCGGCGGCGGATCTGCGCGCGCAGCTCGATGCCGCCGTCGCCGAGGCCGACCGCGTGCTGCGGGGTTTCGATCCCGCGGCCCTGCTCGTAGCGACCACGCGGACGCCGAAGCCCTCCACCTACCTGCAGGTCATCGGCCTCCAGTTGACCCACTACGCCGCCCACACCGGACAGATCGCCTATGCAACCAAGCTGCTGAAGGCGGGCGGGCTCGACGACCTGTGGCGGAAGACGCCCTCCCACTGACCCGTTCCGGCCCGGCGTCCGGACGCGCGGATGGATTCGCGCAGCGCGTCCTCGCGGTGGTCCGGCGCATTCCGCCCGGGCGGGTGGCCACCTACGGCGACGTCGCCGCACTCGCGGGGCGCCCGGCCGCGGCGCGCGCCGTCGGCAACATCCTGGGCCGGTGTCGGAACCCCGGCGTGCCCTGCCACCGGGTCGTGGCCGCCGGCGGCCGGCTGGGCGGCTACGGCGATCCGCTCGTCAAGCGCCGGCTGCTCGCAACCGAAGGCGTTCACGTCGCCGGCGGACGACTGCGACACTTCGCGCGCGTCCGTTGGCGGAACGCGCCGGAAACGCGCTATCATTGAGGCAGCGGAGGGTCTGGATGAAGCAGTTGATGGGCCTGGCAGTCATGCTCGTGTGGTGCGTCGCCGCGGCGGGCGCGTCGAGTGCGAGCGCGCAGCTCGCGCCAGCGGACGTCGATGTCCCCACGGGCGAGGTCGCCCTGGGCACCGTGAGCCTGCCGCGCGCCGTGATGGCGGACGGCCAGACGCTCGGCGCCGGCAGCTACGACGTCCGCCTGACTGCCAGGCCGGCGGCGCCGGAGACCACCGGCGCCCTGAACGTGCTGGAGCGCTGGGTCGAGTTCGTGCAGGGCGGCGAGGTGCGCGGCCAGGAAGTCGTCACCATCGTGCCGGCCAGCGACATCGGCGAGGTGGCGAAGAGCGCGGCTCCCGGCTCGGGCTCGGCGCGCGTCGAGATGCTGCGAGAGAACGAGTACCTGCGCGTGTGGATCAACCAGGGCGGGACCCACTACCTGATCCACCTGCTCGTCGGCTAGCCCATGTTTAACAAGATCGGCGGTCATTTTGCCGATTTGGGCGGCATTTCG
>CAYGCV010000122.1:0-11477 GCA_964348425.1 uncultured Vicinamibacteraceae bacterium
TTGTTTCATACTGCCTATTATAAAATGTCAGGCAACTTATTTCCAGGTTAATACAGGACGAGCTGCATCTCATTGCCGGTCCGCTCGGCACCATGGCGGGGCTGTATGAAGCCGCCATCGAGGCGCTTGCCGTGCGGGAGGTCGACGGGCACGCCGTCAAGCCGAAGATCGTCGCGTCAACCGCCACGGCGCGGCGCGCGTGGGACCAGATTCAGGCGCTGTTCGCGCGGCCGAGCACGCAGTTGTTTCCGCCGCCCGGCCCTTGCCGGCGCGACACGTTCTTCGCGCGCACCGTGCCGTCGTCCGAGAAGCCGGCCCGGCTCTACGCGGGCATCGCCTCCCAGGGCCGCAACCCCAAGGTGCTGATGCGGCGCGTGCTGCTGGCCATCATGGGCGCGGCGGCCAGCGCCCATCGCGACGTCGGCGGCAACCGCAATGCCGACAATCCCGCGGATCCGTACATGACGGCGCTCCTCTACTTCAACAGCCTGCGCGAGCTGGGTGGGGCACGACGCATCCTGGAGGAGGAGGTCTGCAACACCATCAAGGAGTACGGGGCGCGCAAGCGCGTGAACGAGGCGCGCGGGCTGTTCCGCGACCGCAAGAGCTTCACGGAGGTGCTCGAGCTCACCTCGCGCGTGTCGACGGACAAGGTGGCCGAGGCGCGCCGCCGGCTCGAATGTCGTTTTCACGACCCGGATCATGTCGACTGCGCGCTGGCGACGAACATGATCTCCGTGGGCCTCGACATCCCGCGCCTCGGGCTGATGCTCGTGCTCGGGCAGCCGAAGATGCACGCCGAGTACATCCAGGCCACGAGCCGTGTCGGGCGCAGCGACGACCGGCCCGGTCTCGTCGTGACGGTGCTGAACATCCACAAGCCGCGCGACCGGTCCCACTACGAGCGCTTCAGCCACTACCACCAGACGTTCTACCGCACGGTGGAGGTGGCCAGCGTCACGCCGTTCTCGGCCCGCGCGCTCGACCGGGGCCTGGCCGGCGCCCTGGTCGCGCTGGCGCGGCACGCCGAGCCGGCGCTGACGCCGGCCCGCGGCGTGGAACGGATTGGCGACGTGCGCACCGCCCTCGAGCCGCGGCTGCTGGACGCGCTCGTCCGCCGGGTCGAGCAGCAGGCGTTCGCCGACGAGGATGAACGCGCGGAACGGATGTCGAGCGTGCGCAGCCGGGTCGTGGATCTCCTCGACTCGTGGCGCAAGGTGCTCGACGATCATCAGCAGGCCGGCGTGGAGATGCAGTACCAGCGGCACGAGCTGCGGCAGCCGCGGCCGCTGCTGCGGGAAATGCTCGAGGAGACGTTCGAGTCGGCGCATGAGAGGAAGTTCCGCGCCAACCGGTCGCTGCGTGACGTGGAGCCCGAGGTCAACCTGTACCTGAACGATCGGTATCAGCCGCCGGGCAAGGGGAAGGCGTGACGCAGCGGGCGCACGGGCAGTTGCGGCGGAGCCAGGTCATCACCACGTACGGTCCCGGCGCGCTGATCGACCTGCCGCACGATTCGGCCATCGTTTCCGGACTGGACACGTGGCCCCCGGTCGGCAAGCTGGACAGGGTTGCCGAACCGCGGCTCGCGAGGAAGCTGCAGGGGATCACCGGCGGCGCCGAGCCCCAGTTGTACGCGCCCCCCGCGGCGTCGACGGCCCCCGGCGCAACACCAACCGGCATCGGGGCGTCGCGCTTTCCGGAGTGGTTCGTGGTGCAGGATACGGAGAAGAGCGGAGCGCACGTGCGGTCGCGGCGCCTGGTGCATCGCAAGGCGCTCGACGACAAGCGGCGGTTCGAGGGCCGGCAGGTGGTCGCCACGCGGTTCGTACGCGCCTGTCCGCGCGGCCACGTCGACGACCTCGACTGGAGCGGATTCGTCCATGGCAGCGACGGCCGGTGTCCGCCGCAACGGCCGATCTGGCTCGACGAGCATGGAACTACCGGCGATCTTACCGATCTCGTCGTCCGCTGCGACTGCGGCAAGACGCGGCGGCTCTCCGATGCATCCATGCTGGAGCTCAATCCGCTCGGGCACTGCCACGGGGCGCGGCCGTGGCTCGGACAGAACATGAACGAGGAGTGCCACAAGCCGAGCCGCCTGCTCATCCGCACGGCGTCGAACGCCTATTTTCCGCAGGTGGTCAGCGTGCTGTCGCTCCCCGAACGCGGCACGGACGTCGCGAGAGTCGTCCGCGAGCTGTGGGACGACCTGCGGATCGTTGACGAGCCGGTCGAGCTCAAGTTCGTGAAGAAGAAACCCATCGTTGCCGACGGGCTTGCCCAGTTCGACGACGACGAGGTTCTCGACGCGATCCGCAAGGAGAAGCATGGCGACCCGGGCAGCGCCAAGTCCGTGAAGGAGACGGAGCTGGAAGCGCTGCTCGCGGCCCCCGAGGGATTCGGCGAGGACGTGCCGGTGAATCCTGACTTCCACGCGCGGCGCCTGCCGGACCGCGCATGGCGACGGTCCGACCGCGTCGCTGGAATCGCCGAGGTCATCCAGCTCCATCGCCTGCGCGAAGTCCTCGCGCTGGCCGGCTTCACCCGCTTCGAGGCGGTGACGCCCGACATCCACGGGGAGTACGACTCGGACGTCGAGCGCGCCGCCATCGCCGCGGAGCCGAGCTGGTTCCCGGCCGTCGAGAACCGGGGCGAGGGCCTGTTCCTGCGGCTGCGCACGGAGGCGGTGGGCGACTGGCTGGGTCGGCCGGCGGTCACCGGCCGGCTCGATGCGCTGGCCAGGGGCCATGCGCGCTGGGCGGAACGCCGCAAGTCGGCACGCGGGTTCCCCGGCGGGCCGTACCTGTTGCTGCACACGCTCTCGCACCTTCTGATCCAGTCGCTGGCCATGCGGTGCGGATACCCGGCCAGCTCCCTGCGCGAGCGCGTGTACGCGGAGGGCGATCGCTACGGTCTGCTGATCTACACCGGCAGCCCGGACGCCGAGGGCACGCTCGGCGGGCTCGTGCAGCAGGCGCGACATCTGGAAGACCACATCGCGGAGGCGTTGCAATCCGGCGAGCTCTGCTCGAACGATCCCACCTGCGCCGAGCACGCGCCCGGCGAGAGCATGGAAGCGCGGTGGCTGCATGGCGCGGCGTGCCACGGCTGCGCGCTGGTCGCCGAGACATCCTGCGAGATGCGCAACGATTACCTCGACCGCGCGCTCGTCGTGCCGGTGCTCGGCGTACCCGACGCCGCGTTCTTCGGCCGATCCGCATGATCGACGCGCTGCTGACCCTGCCGTCCCACCTGCGCAAGCGGCTGGAGAACGCCCTGCGTTCCGGGTCGCTCGCGCCTCCCTACCAGGCGGCCGCCGTGCAAGCCGAAGTGGGCCGTGTTGCGGAGGTCGAGGAGGTGGTGAAGGCGCTGCGCGAGCTCGCGGCGGACGGCGTGTCCGGTGCGGGCTGCGCTGCGTTGCTGCGCGGTGTGGACCGCGCCGCGAGCCGCCGCCCGACGCCTGACTTCGTCTGGTCCGGACCGGAAGTGCCGGGTCTGCACGCGCGCGACACGCGGCGTGTCTACGAGGAGCTGCTCGGGTCCGCCAGCCGCTCCGCGTGGGTGGCGACGTACGCGTTCTTCGACGGCCCGCGCGCGTTCGAGGTGCTGGCGCGGCGCATGGACGAGACGCCGGCGCTGGAGGTCACCGTGCTGCTGAACGTACAGCGCAAGCCGGGCGATACGACCAGCGCCGAGCACCTGGTCCGCCAGTTCGCGGACCGCTTCTGGAAGGACGAGTGGCCCGGCAACGCGCGGCCGCGCGTGTTCTACGACCCGCGATCCGTCCATCCGAACGATGCGGGCGTCCTGCACGCGAAGGCGGTTGTCGCCGACGACGAGGCGGTGTTCGTGACGTCCGCGAACCTGACGGAGGCCGCGCTCGACCACAACATCGAGGTCGGACTGCTGGTCCGCGACCGGACCCTGGCCGCCACCGTCGCCACGCATTTCAGGACGCTGATCGACCGCTCTCTGCTCCGCCCCCTCCCGGCGTGAGCGTGCCTGCCCCTGCCATCCTGGTCCTGCCCAGCGTTGCCGGCCCGCTGTCGGAGGCGGTACGCTCCACAGCGATGGATCGGCGCCTCCTGACGCGGGTCGTGCTGCGGAAACACAAGAGCATCGCCGCCTGCGACGTCGAGCCGGCGCAGCTCTCGTTCCTCGTGGGTCCAAACGGCTCGGGCAAGAGCAACTTCCTCGACGCGCTGCGTTTCATCGCCGACTCGTTGCGGTTCTCGATCGATCACGCCCTGCGAGACCGGGGCGGAATCGGCGAGGTGCGCAGGCGGTCCGGCGCCCATCCGACGCACTTCGGGATTCGCCTGGAGTTCAAACTCGACGACTCGGAGGGTCACTACACGTTCAGGGTGGGAGCCAAGGCGGGGGGGCGGATACGACGTGCAGCGCGAGGAATGCCGTGTCTTTCGCCGCAGTGTCAGACCGCTGTTTCAATGAGCGTGCACTCCCGCTCCGGCACACGCTCGACGACCGTGAGGAGGCCGTAGGGCACCTTCCAGCGCTCGCCGCCGCCGGCCAGCACCACGGCGCGGGCACGCTGCAGCTCGGCGACGGTGCCGACAATCGACCGGTCGCGCACCGTGAACCGCACGCGGCTGCCGACAGGGGAGGCGGCGCCGGGGAAGTCCGCGGTGACGCCCCCGCGCGGAGGGCGCGGGGGCGGGCGGTGCAGTGACTGGAAGAGCGAGCGTATGTCACGCATGGCGGGCAGGCATCCGGCATGCCGGGCGCCTGCCCTCATTGTAGGCAATCGGCGGAGATCGAGACGAATCGAGTCAGATGTCGGCCACGTGCACGATCCGGTCGGAGAGATGGGGATGCTTGCGCACCTTGTCGTGAAATCGAGTATCCGCCGTGATCACCGGATACTGCTCGTGGACCGCCAGCGCAAGATAGAAGCAGTCGTAGGCAGGGTGCCCGAGGTCGATCGCCAGGCGCATGGCGGAGGCTGCAAGCCGCCGCATCGAGACGGGGGATGCGATTGGCGCCGCCTTCACCACCTCGATGGCCTCGGCGAGATCGTCAAGGGTGAGATCACCGCGCCGCTGCAGTGCCCACAGGGCGTTGGTGACTTCGGCGACGATCAGGTCCGGTGCAATGAATGTCGGACCGGCTGCCAGCAACCGCGACGACTCGTCGGACCACCGCTCTGTCACCAGCCACTTCACCACGATGCTCGCGTCGACAACGTAGCCGGTCACGGCGCGGCGTCCCGGTCGCGGTCGGCCCGTATCACGTCCGTGCTGTCGATCGAGGATCGCAGGCGGCGCCGCAGGGCGCTGGCCCGGGACGCAAACGCATCCCGATGCAGCAGTGCGCTGCGCAGCAGTTCCCGGTGTTCGGCTTCGGCGGACCGGCCGTTGGCAGCCGCGCGCTGCTCGAGGGCAAGTACGATCTGCTCGTTCACGCGGACCGTCAGTTGCGCCACGAGGATGCCTTCAATGACATGACGTCATGACATCATGTCATTGCTGTCAAGAGCTATCCTCGACGACTGCGGCTGGACCGACATTCCCGCCCACTGCGAGTTCCTCCGCGACGACGAGATCGACGAGGCGACGTGGGGAAACCGAGAGAAGCCGTACAGCTACCGCTGCCAGACGGCGTCCGGGACGGCGGCGACGCCGAGCGGCGGGACGCGACGCCCGCTGGGTTTGCTACGATCGATGCTACCATGTGGCCGTGGCTATCAACATCGTCCACAGGCGCGACCTGGACGAGCGCGTCGAGCGGCTCGCGGCGCGTCTCGATCTGCGCGGGCGCGGGCGGAAGGTCGCCGTCATCGAGCGGGCGCTGAGCGCTCTCGAGGAGCGGGTGGAGCGGGACAGGCCGGACCGCGCCGCCATCCGGGCGTCTCTCGAGCGGTACGCTCGCGAGGGGCCCCAACTGCACAGGCGGTTGGCCAGGCTTGATCCAGGTGACGGCCGGCCGCTGTCCCAGGTGCTTCAGGACGCCCTCTACGACGAACGCGGGCTGCCCCGGTGATCGTCGTCGACACGTCGGCAATCGTCGCCATTCTCCTGGCGGAGGATGAGGGAGCGGCGTTCCGGGCGCGGATTGCAGCCGCGGGCGGCGCGTTGGTGTCCGCGGTGTCGGCGGTCGAGTTGGCGGCGGTCTCGGGCCGCGACGACGCGTTGTTCGATGCGGCCCGGTCGTTCCTGAACGAGCCTTACGTCGCCGTCGAGCCAGTCGACGCGGCGCAGGCAGCCATCGCATCCGACGCCTACCGCCGCTTCGGCAAGGGGCGCCATCCCGCGGGACTCAATCTCGGGGATGTGTTCTCCTACGCCCTGGCGCGAGCGCGGAGACTGCCGCTGCTGTTCAAGGGCGACGACTTCTCGCAGACCGATGTCGAGCGTGTCTCCCGGTGAGCCAAGACGGAGACCGCGCCAATCCCCGGCGTCGAGTCGTCGATGGAGACGCCGGGCCGGTTGCCGGGAGGTGCCGCCGTGGTGCCGGCGCTCGTACCCCTCGTCGAGCGCCATACCGCGACTGGATAGCCGTCGCACCGGTTTCGCGTCCGCCACGATCGCGTCGTGACCTACACCCCGCTGGAGGACGGTTTCTCGCTGACCCGCGACCGCGCCAACGCGCGTCCCTGAGATGTTCCGCACCGGCGACGGCTGGTTCACCTACAACATCGTGACCAACGCCCGGAACGTCGAGCCCTGGCGCGTTGCCGGCCCGCGGGCGAAGCGGTACGCTCCACAGCGATGGATCGACGCCTCCTGACGCGGGTCGTGCTGCGGAACTACAAGAGCATCGCCGCCTGCGACGTCGAGCCGGCGCAGCTCTCGTTCCTCGTGGGTCCAAACGGCTCGGGCAAGAGCAACTTCCTCGACGCGCTGCGTTTCATCGCCGACTCGTTGCGGTTCTCGATCGATCACGCGCTGCGAGACCGGGGCGGAATCAGCGAGGTGCGCAGGCGGTCCGGTGGCCATCTCACGCATTTCGGGATACGCGTCGAGTGCAGTCTGGAGGCCTCACGCGGCCACTATACGTTCAGGGTAGGAGCCAGGGCGGGCGGCGGATACGAGGTCCAGCGCGAGGAGTGCCGCGTGTTCCGCCCGGGCGACGCCCGGGAAGACTACTACGACGTAGAGAGCGGACGCGTCACCCGGAGCACCCTGACCCCGCCGCCGGCAGCCGCGGCAGACCGTCTGTATTTGGTCAACGTATCCGGCGTCGACGCCTTCCGGCCGGTGTACGACGCGCTGTCCGGCACCGGGTTCTACAACCTCAATCCGGAGGCGATCAGGGACCTCCAGCAGACCGACCCCGGGGAGCTGCTCAAGCGGGACGGCAGCAACGCTGCCAGCGTACTGTCCAACCTCGGCGCTCGCTCTGCCGACTTCAAGCGGCGGATCGAGGCCTATCTCGGGAAGGTGGTGCCGGGTGTCGTGGGCGTGGATCGGCGATCCGTCGGACCGCGAGAGACTGCGATCGCGACGATTGTCGAAGGTCACGGGGAGGTTGACGCCGTTCCGGTATTGCTTCGAAGAATCGCCGGGCGTGCGGCACCGGGCGTCGTCTTGAGAGTTCCCTCACCAATCCGAGTCCAGCGCAAGCCGGGCGGCATGTGCGCGCCCAACCACTCCGTCGATCTCGACGCCGCGCGCGCTGCCCCCTCGTTCGACAAGTTGTGGCGGGACGTGAGCGAGCTGCTGGGGATTGCCGGGCGTCGCGGCTGATGGTGGTAGTCGTCCAGTCGCCCCCGGAGGAACTCAGTCGGGGCTGTCCTCCACAATCCGCTGCCAGAGTCGGCGGCAACGGGCCGGCAGGTCGTCCAGGTCGGCGGTGACTTCGGCGATGAGCGTCGCGCGGTCCGGGCCGGCGAGCAACTGTTGGATGTCCCAGGCGTCCTGCGCGCCGCCGGCGAAGAGCTTGAGGAGGACCAGGTCCCGCGCCCGCGCGGCCGGCAGACGCGTGCCGCCGGCAGACGCGGGCTCGGCGCGCTCGAGGATCCTCTGCTGCCAGCGGTGGCGGCCCACGACCAGGTCGACGGGCTGCTCTCCCTGCTGCTCGAAGCGGATGACGCCCGCGAGGGGATCGTCGGCGTCGCCCCGCGCGGCGGACACCTCCACGCCCGCGTCGATGAGCGGTTGCCACCACGCGCCGTCCAGCGGGGCGTCGGCCAGCGTCAGCAGATCGATGTCGCGGGTCGAGCGGCCGACGCCGTGGACGGCCAGCGCGGCGGCGCCGATCAGGGCGTAGGCGACGCCGGCGCCATGGAGAGTCGCGGCGACGCGCTCGAGCAGGCTCAGCCGATGAGCCGCTGCAGGCATGCGCTCGGTTGGCGGGTCGCCTGGCGCCGCCGCTCGAGGAGTCGGATTGCCGTCCGCCGGTCGAGGCCGCGGGTGGCACGAAAGGCCTCCAGGTCCTCGTCGCCGAGGCGGAAGGCCAGCTCGAGGCGCTCGGCCAGAGGCAGCGCGCGGACGGCGTCGGCGTCGCGCGCGCGGAGGGCCGAGGCAACCGACCTGGCAACCGACCTCACGGGGCGAGTATACCCGCGGGGCGGTTGCCCGGCCGGCTTTGACAGCCGCGCCCGGCAAACGTAGCCTTGCCGCGAGAACGGTGGTCGAGGGTCCGCGATGAGCTTGAGAATCACGTCGGAGCCGCAGGTTGCGTTGCCCGCGCCGGTACCGAAGATGCCAGAAGGCGGCGACCGCTGCCGGGGTCGCACCGGTCGCGCAGGCCCGCTCGCGCTCGGCCTGCTGATGCTGGCCGCCGCGTGCGCCTGGGCGGCATGCTCGGGCGGCGAGACGGCGGCGCTGGCGCCCGCCGCCGTCCAGTCGCACGACCTGGTGATTGCCGGCGGGCGGGTCATCGATCCGGAGACCGGGCTCGATGCCGTGCGACACGTCGGCATCCGCGACGGCGCCGTGGCGGCGCTCTCCGAAGCGCCGCTGGACGGACGCGCCATCGTCGACGCCGCCGGGCTCGTCGTGGCGCCGGGCTTCATCGATCTGCACGCGCACGGACAGGATCCGGCGAGCAGCCGCTACCAGGCGCAGGACGGGGTGACGACGGCGCTCGAGCTCGAGATCGGCGCCTTCCCGGTCGGCCGCTGGTACGCGCGCCGCGGGGGCGCATCGCTCATCAACTACGGCGTCTCGGTGAACCACCAGGGGGCGCGGCTGCGCGCGTTGGGCAGCGCCGTGGCGCGCGCCAACCCGGACGGGACGTTCTCGCTGGGCGAGAGCGGCACCAGCGCCCTCTACCGCGCGGCGACCGAGGACGAGCTGGCCCGCCTCGGCCAGCTCATGGAGCGCGGCCTCGAGGAAGGCGGCATCGGCTTCGGCTTCGGGTTGAGCTACACCCCGGGCGCGAGCCATCGCGAGGTGCTGCGCCTGTTCGAGGTCGCGGCCGGGTACGCGGCGCCCGCATTCATCCACCTGCGCGGGTCGGGGGCCTTCCGGCGCGGCGGCGTCCTGGCGCCGTTCCAGGAGGTGATCGCCAACGCGGCGGTCACCGGCGCGGCGCTGCACATCGTCCACCTGAACAGCACGGCCGCCGGGCGGGCAGAGGAAGCCCTCGCCATGATCCGCGGCGCGCGCGAGCGGGGCCTCGACGTCACGACCGAGGCCTACCCCTACACGGCCAGCGCCTCGCTCATCGAGTCGCCGCTGTTCGACGGCTGGGACGACCGGCCGGCCGAGGCGTACCGGAGGCTGCAGTGGGTCGAGACGGGCGAGCGGCTCACCCGCGCGACGTTCGACCGCTACCGCCGGCGGGGCGGGTGGGTCATCATGCACGGCCGCTCGGAGGCGATCAACGAGTGGATCGTCAGCCAGCCCGACGTCATCGCGGCGAGCGACGGCATCCCGTTCAGCGAGGGGCGGGCGCATCCCCGGGGCGCCGGGACGTTCGCCCGCGTCCTGGGTCACTACGCGCGCGACCGCGGCGCGCTGTCGCTGATGGACGCCGTCCGCAAGATGACGCTGCTGCCGGCCCGGCGGCTCGAGTCGATCGTGCCGGCGATGACGCGCAAGGGCCGGGTGCAGGTCGGGAGCGACGCCGACCTGACGATCTTCGATCCCGCGCGCGTCATCGACCGGGCGACCTACGATGCGCCCGATCAGCCGTCGACGGGCATCGAGCACGTCCTCGTCGGCGGCACGTTCGTCGTCCGCGACGGCGCGCTGGTCGACGGCGTCCAGCCCGGCCGTCCGCTCCTCGGCCGGTACCTGTCGGCGCGGTAGCCGAACTGAGACAGGACAAGGTCTGCGCCCGGCGCATCCCGGCCGCCAGAACGTATGAAATGTATGAATGAATTAAATGTATATGTTATGATGCGCCGTGGGTCGATCGTGGCGCTTCACGGGATCGGCGGTCGGACACCGGATTCCACTGCGACGCCGGGCATGTTCAGAGTGCACGCGCCGGCCGGCGAAGTTCTCACGTCTGGGCCAAGTAAGGGCAGACCGGCATCACGATCTGTGTATCCAGTGCTATCGGGCAGCACGCGATCGTTCGAGAATGCGGTGCCGTTGGTTGGTAGGGAGGGGCGGCCGCTCATGACGAAGGCCGATCGGATCCGCTCGCATGTCGGGCAGCAATACGTCGAGCCGGCGCGTCGCCGCGGCGACATGACGATAACCGTCGTCGCGGGAGCCGTTCTTCGCGACTTGCAGTTGGGGGGCGACTACGCAGCAAGTGTCTGTTCCGCTCTGCGGGCACGGAAATTCCTGAAGGACAACAATCTCGAGCTGGTGAAGGCGGTCGGACCGAAGTCGATGATGAGCACGACGACCGCTTTCACCTACCGGCTTCTCCAGCGTGCCGAGTCAGGCCGGCGCGGGTCGACGCGAAGCGCCGTCTGGGATCTGCTGGGCGCCGGCCGGGAAACCTTCGCGGCGCTCGGTGGCGGTGAGCGTTGGCTGCGCGAGGAAAGGGAGTCGTTCTACGGAGGCGGCAACGTCCACGACGAGGCTGATCCACCAGGACGCTCGGGCTGATGTCCCGGATCTACTGGGACACCATGCTCTTCATCTACTGGCTCGAGGAGCACCCGACGTATGTGGACAGGCTAAGGCAGATCCTGGCGAGGATGGAGGCGCGAGGCGACCAGCTCTGCTCGAGCGCGTTCGGCGTCGGAGAGCTGCTCGCGGGCGCCATGCGGCGAGGCGACCGGGAGTTGGCGGACGCGATACGGCAAGCCATGCAGCCCCCGCACGTCGAGCTGCTTCCCTTCGATGCCCGGACAGCCGAGCACTTCGGGGAAATCCGCGCTCGCTGCAGAACGAGCCCGGCCGACTCGATTCACCTGGCGTGCGCCGCGGCGGCCGGCGTGGATCTCTTCCTGACCAACGACACCGGGCTCATGCGGCTCGACGTGCGGGGCATCCGGTTCATCGCGGGCCTCGACGCCCCCGTCCTCTGACTGCCGCTCTCGGTCGGCTCCGAAGGAGGGACCACGAGCGCGACGGCGCGTGGTCCCAAGGCGCGCACGGCGCGCC
>CAYGCV010000123.1:0-11358 GCA_964348425.1 uncultured Vicinamibacteraceae bacterium
CGCGCATCCAGACGAGCCGGAGCTCGCCGACGTTCTCGCGCGTGATCTGATCGAGCGGGCTGAACGCCTGGAAGTCGTAGGTGCGGTAGGCCATCAGCCAGTCCGCGGGATCCGGATCGCGCAGCATCTCGTCGGTGATCGGCACGAACTCCCGGTCCTGCCCGGCCGCGGCCAGCTCGATCTCCACGCCGGGTCCGACCGGACCGCTCCCGGACAGCCACAGGAGCACGACGACGAGGCCCGCACACGCGGGCGTCAGTGTCTTCAGCATGGTGTTCGCTCCCTTCCAATCCGGGTTCATCGCACGTGGCTCACGGCCCCTGCCTGCCCGCAGGCTGCCGCGCCTCATGATGCCGTACTCCGCGGGGACGCGCATCACCGGAATCACGCGCGATGCTCCGCACCCGGCGCGGCGCGCCCCGGCCGGGTACAATCCGCGGCAGGCTCCCGGCCGCGCGCCGCGCTCGCCCGCTGCTCGAGCTCGCATGCGCCGAGGAGCCGACCGCGCCGGGGAGCCGACCGCGATGACCGCCGTGCGACCCGACTGGGATCACCTGTTCCGCCGCGCCCGCGCCGTCGCCCGCCACGCCTACGCGCCGTATTCCGGGTATCACGTGGGGGCCGCCGGGCTGGCCGATGACGGGCGCGTCGTCGAAGGGTGCAACGTGGAGAACGCCTCGTACGGGTTGGCCCTGTGCGCGGAGTGCGCCCTCGTGTGCGCGCTGCACGCAAGCGGCGGCGGGCGGCTCGTCGCGGTCGCCGTGGTCGTCGGCAGAGACCTCGACGACCTGCAGCCCGGCAAGCCGTGCGGCCGCTGCCGACAGTTGCTGTACGAGGCCGGGGGCGGCGACCTGGCCGTCAACGGGCGCTACACGGTCGGCGAGCTGCTGCCCGACGCGTTCGGGCCCGACGAACTGCGTTGAGCGGCTGCGGCGGCTGACGCGCCCGTTGGCGTGGATTGGATTAGACTGCGCTTGCAGGCGCGCCGCGCGGAACCGGCTCGCGGACGAAGGACGGAGGAACCCCGATGCGCAAGATGCTGACGGTGGGCTGTGCGACGGCGCTCGCAATGGCGGCGGTCGCGGTCGTGTCCGCGGACGATTGGCCCCAGTGGCGCGGCCCGGAGCGCCTGGCCGTCTGGCAGGAGGCCGGCATCGTCGACGAGCTGCCCGAGCAGTTGAAGGTGGCCTGGAGCACGCCGCTGCGCGCCGGCTACTCCGGGCCGGCCGTCGCCGACGGGCGCGTCTTCATCACCGACTGGGCCGAGGACCCCGATTCGCGCACGCTGGACGGGACCGAGCGCGCGCTGGCCCTCGACGAGCAGACCGGCGAGGTGCTCTGGACCCACGAGTGGCGGACCAGCTACCGGATGCTGTCGGTAGCCTACGCCGTCGGTCCGCGCGCCACGCCGACCGTCGACGGCGACCGCGTCTACGTCGTCGGCGGCACCGGCCGGCTCTTCTGCCTCGACGTCGCGACCGGCCGCGTGCTGTGGGAGAAGGACTACGTCGCCGAGTACGGGACGAGCGTCCCGACCTGGGGCATCGTCAGCGCGCCGCTCGTCGACGGCGACCGGCTCATCACGGTGGTCGGCGGGGAGCCCGACGCGCTGGTCGTGGCCTTCGACAAGCACACCGGCGAGGAGATCTGGCGCGCCATCGACGTGACGTCCGAGATGGGCTACGCGCAGCCGATCATCTACGAGGCCGGCGGCGCCAGGCAGCTCATCATCTGGCACCCGCAGGCGCTGGCGTCGCTCGATCCCGAGACCGGCGAGCTGTACTGGGAGCAGCCGTGGGAGGTCGGGATGGGCGTGACGGTCGCCACCCCGGTGCGCAGCGGCGACTACCTGCTGGTGTCGCAGTTCTTCTACGGCTCGCTCATGGTGCGGCTCAGCCAGGACCGGCCGGCCGCCACCCACCTCTGGCAGGGCCAGGGCCGCAGCGAGCTGCCTGGTGAGACCGACACCATCCACGCGATGGTGACGACGCCGGTCATCATCGGCGACTACGTCTACGGCGTCGACAGCTACGGCGAGCTGCGCGGCCTCGACGCGCGCACCGGCCGCCGGCTGTGGATGAGCCCGGACATGACCGCCCAAGCGCGCTGGAGCACCGCGTTCCTGGTGCAACACGAGGACCGCTACTTCGTCAACAACGACGACGGCTACCTGATCCTGGCCCAGTTCACGCCGGAGGGCTACGTCGAGCTGGGCCGGACCCGGCTGATCGAGCCGACGGGCAGCTCCGGGACGCGCACGCCCCACGGCCGCATCGCGGCGCGCCTGATCAACTGGTCGCACCCGGCCTACGCCAACGGCCACATCGTGCACCGCAACGACCGCCAGATCATCCGCGCCTCGCTGCGGGCCGCGGACTACTGAGAGCGGGGCGCCAGGCTCGCGGGAGGGAAAGCGCGCGCCGTCACCGCGCGTGCGTCACCGAATGATGTAGTAGCCGACGACGCGCCACTCCCCGTCTTCCAGCACGGCGGTCACCCGCTCCCCGGTGTCCGGCCGCCGCTCGTAGACCGCATCGAGCTCGAACACGATGTAGTCGCCGGGCGGCGCGTCGGGCAGCATCGTCGTGCGCCGCGTGGTCGCGACGGTCCGCGACCTGAGCGCACCCAGCGTGGCCCGCACGGACTCGATCTCGTGCCGGAAGTCCTCGGCCGTCAAGTTCTCTCGCAAGAACGTCCCGGCCGTCTCGTACGCCTCGTCGTAGTCGCCGGCGTCGATCAGCGCCAGCCACGCGTCGACCGCCCGCCGCGCCGCGGCCGTGTCCGAGTCCGTGCCGCCCGGCGCGCGAGGCGCGGAAGTCGGCTGCACGGGGCTCCCGCCGTCGCCGCCGCACGCCGCGAACGCGGCGAGCGCGACGACGAGCGGCACGGCCAGATGCAGCAGTCCTGCCGAACCGCGGCAGGCACGGCCTCTCGGATGCCGCAGGTTCCGACTCCTACGCCGGCCGTAGCGGCCGGAAGAACGTCCACAGGTCGCCCACCAGCAGGTCCGGCTCCTCGATGGCCGGAAAATGGCCGCCGCGGTCGTAGACCGTCCAGTGGGTGACGTTGTCCGGCGGCTCGGCGACGTACGAGCGCGGCGGCTGGCCGCGCAGCGGGATGCCGACGAACTGGGCGAAGCCCTGCGGCACGCGCACCGGCCCCGCCGTCCGGCGCGGGCGCGCGCTCCCCAGACCGTTCGCGTGGTAGTAGCGCACGCTGGTGCCGATGGTGCGGGTGTGCCAGTAGATCGACACGAGCGTCAGGATCTGGTCCTTGCTGAAGCGCGACTCCACGTCGCCGTCGCAGTCGCTCCAGGAGCGCAGCTTCTCGGTGAGCCACGCGGCGAGCCCGACCGGCGAGTCGGTCAGCCCGAAGGCGAGCGTCTGCGGCTTGGTGCCCTGGATGCGCTGGTACCCCGTCTCGTCGACGGACCAGTGCTCGGCGCGGGCGGCGTAGTCCCGCTCCGCGTCGGTCTCCGGGTCGCGCTCCATGCGGGCGGGCGCGCCGGGCGTGTGGACGCCGATCAGGCGATCCGGATAGCTCGCGCCCAGGACGCGGGTGATCCCCGCGCCCCAGTCGCTGCCGTAGGCGCCGAAGCGCTCGTAGCCCAGCCTGTCCATCAGGGCCACCCACAGCTCGGCGGTGCGCACGACGTCCGTACCCTCGGCCGGCTCGCCGGAGAAGCCGAACCCCGGAATGGACGGCACGATCACGTCGAAGGCGTCGGCCGGGTCGCCGCCACGGGCGGCCGGATCGCTCAGAGCCATCACCGACGGGAGCATCTCCCAGATGGTGCCGGGCCACCCGTGCGTCATCACCAGCGCCATGGGCGCCGGGCCGACGCCCGCCTGGCGAATGAAGTGGATGCGCTGCCCCTCGATCGTCGTGGTGTAGTGATTGAACGCGTTGAGCGCCGCCTCGTGGGCGCGCCAGTCGTACTCGTCCCGCCAGTACGCGATCAGCTCCTCCAGGTAGGCCCGGTCGGTGCCGTACGACCACGGCTCCCCCGGCGAGTCGGGCGGCCAGCGCGGCGACTGGAGACGGCGGCTCAGGTCCTCGAGCTCGGCGTCGCCGACCCGCACCTCGAACGGCTCGACGCCGGCCGGCATGGCCGCCTGACCGGCGGCCGCCACGCGCGCCCCGCCCGGTCCGAACAGGCCGCCGCCCGTGGAGGCGGCGGCCGCCGCGGCCATCAGCCCGAGCAGCGTGCGCCGATCGATCTGACGTTGCGATTCCGACATGGACTCCACTCCTTCGTGCCGACAGGCCCTGATTCTAATCCTTCGGCGTGCCGGGTGCGCGCTCCGGCTCGACGCAGGACCCAGCGCATCGCTGACGCGAACGCGCTACCATACGGATGACGACTCGCGTGGGAAACGAGGTCCAGATGAATCACGAGAAGCTCGGCCCGATGACCTCCGCGGCAGCGCTGCTGGCCGCGATCGTCCTGCTGCCGGCGGCGGCAGCCGCGCAGGTGGCGGGCAGCGGGGACGCGGCGGTCCCGCGCACGGCGTGGGGCGATCCCGATCTGCAGGGCCTGTGGACGTCGGCCACCCTCACGCCGCTGGAGCGGCCCGCGGGACAGTCCGACCGCACGCTGCTGACCGCCGAGGAAGCCGCGGCGATCGAGCAGGAATCCGCCGCGCAGCGCGCGGCGTCGGACGGCAAGTCCGAGCCCGGCACGGTCGGGGGCTACAACCAGGTCTGGCTGGATCCCGGCGCCCGGATGCTCAGCGACCTGCGCACGTCGCTGATCGTCGATCCGCCGGTGGGCGTCATCCCGTGGCGGCCGGAGGCCAGGCTTGCCAGCGACCGCGAGCGGGCGCGCTACGGGGTCGGCCCCTTCCACTCCTGGACCGACCTCGACACCGGCGAGCGCTGCCTCACCGACGGCCTGCCCAACATGGTCCCGATCCAGCCCTACAACATGAACCTGCGCATCCTGCAGACGCCGGGCCAGGTGGCGATGCTGCACGAGATGTACCACGAGCTGCGGGTCATCCCGCTCGACGGCCGGCCGCGGACCGGCATCGCGCAGTGGACCGGCGAGGCGCGCGGGCACTGGGAGGGCGACACGCTCGTGGTCGAGACGATCAACTTCGTGGACAAGCCGGACGCCTACTGGAGCACGCCGTGGCGCGCCGCCCGCCCCGGCCTGCGGCTGGTCGAGCGGTTCACGCGCGTGGGGCCCGAGGCGATCGACTACACCTTCACGGTCGAGGACCCGGACTGGTTCACGCGGCCCTGGACCGCCGCCGCGCCGCTGACCACCGACCAGGCGTCGCGCGGCGTGGCGGCCGGCGAGATGTGGGAGTACGCCTGCCACGAGGGCAACCACGCCATGATCAACATCCTGGGCGGCGCCCGCGCCGAGGAGCAGGCCGCCGCGAGCGGCGGGCGGTAACGCGCCCGCGCGGCGGCCGCACGTCGCGAGCCGCCGCGCGCCCTGCCCCGCCGGTCGGGCGGCGGCCGGCCATCAGTCCTCCCGCGCCTCGATAGTGGCGGCGGCCGGACCTGTCAGCGCCACGATCTGCAGGGCTCGTGTCGGCGCGGTCCGTCAGAAGGATCGCAACCTCGTACGACGGTCTCCTTCGCACCCGCAGTGCAGTCCGTGCCTACACCGCGCGCTCGGAATCGAATTCTCGCAGGGCGCCCGGGACCGTCTCGACGAAGTGCATGGCGCGGGAGTACAGCTCGTGAATCTCTTCCGTCGTCTTTTCCAGCGGAAGCACGCCGAAATCCTGATGTACAAGGCGATTCCGTTCCCTCCCGAGCTCAAGGAACGCACGGACGGAGTCATCGAGCTGGTCGTCGTCCCTGACCTTGCGCTTCATGAAGTCCCGGAAGTCGTTCCCGAAAAGGCCGAAGAAGCTGTTCGCGTTGGCCCCTTCCCATTGAAACCACGTGTGGTACTGGCGACTAACCACCTTGTTACGCACCAGCGCTGTGACAGGCACGTTGCGATTCGTCACGTCCTCGACGAACGACAACACGCTCTCCGTCATTCGGCGCTCGAAGTAGCTTGCGGCAATGAGCAGCAGCGACTTCCGGAAAGTCTCGTCCGCGACGGTTCGCAACGACACCTCGCCGGCGTCGTCAAGCACCGAGAGCAAACGCGCGAAGCTCTCGTGCAGCTGATCGACAACTGTCGAAGGTGCCTCTTCCACTTGCCCTCGTCCGTCCGTCAGAGTACGCCGACAATTTCAAGCGATCTCGACAAACGTTTCTTCACGTTCGCGGTGCTCGTCGTGTTGGAAGTCGCCGCCGAAGTGAATTCCTTGTCCCTCCTGAGTGCACGCACACGCTCCCCCGACAGCGTGCCCGTCGCGTGACGCCGTTCCGCGAAAGCCTTGCTGCAGGCCGTTGTGAAAACAGCCTCATACAGCATGATGTTGAAACGATGGTCATGCGCGTTGAGGAACGCGCCGCTCGGCAGCTCGCGGCACGCACCCAGAAAGGATCGAAAGAGAGCCCTCAAGTACTCGTTCTGCTCCCGGTCATGCTTCCTGCACCTCTTTGAAAAGCGGTTCAGGAATCTGAGCATCGACGGTGAGTACGTGTTGCCGTCTATGAGCATGGCGAACCCGCGAAGGAGAACTTCTATGTCCTTGAGGTGAAGGTCCGGTTCCGGAGCTCCGAGCAGCGCACGCCATGCGGCATCCGTGTTCATGTCGTATAGCATCGTGTAAAAGGGCGAATGATACATGCTGGTACGGATTTCTTGTGGTCGAAGATTCATCCCGCCGGTATTGAGACGATTGAATATCTCGAATATCGACGAGTCGTCGTCGTCCGATGGCGACACCTGCTTGACGACGATATTTCGTAGCGGGCGCAGATCGAACTGCGACTGGTATTCGCCGAGCGAATCGTAGTCGAGGCCGTCGAATCTACTTGGCCGGTCCGAAAACGCCCCCGACAGGCGCAACCTGAATGCGCGAAAGTAGTGGTCGTCGTTCAGCATCTCCTCCGGGATGCTTCCAGTGTCGTCGAAGATGGCCCGTAACTTCTGGCGATGTTCCTGACGGGGGAAACGCCGCTTGATAAAGTAGTAAATGGACATCAGCCGCTGTTGGCCATCGATAACCAGGAAGCGGTTACGGGACTCCTCGTACAGGAACAACTGCGGCACGGGAATGCCAAGAATAAGCGACTCGATAAGCCTGGATGCCCGAGGAAGATCCCAGACAAAGTGTCGTTGAAACCCGGGGATCCTGATGGCGCCACGATCGATGAAATTGCCGAGCGTCACGAGGTTGAAGTCATTCGGGGAGGCGGTGATGTCGTAATGGTCGATGTGGATGCCGCCATCGTCCTCCGTCTCGTCTGCAAACCACTGATTCGGCTGCTCTGTATCCATTTCCAGCTCCAGACCTCTCGGCGCCGTGTACATCATCCTGGGCGGCGCCCGCGCCGAGGAGCAGGCCGCCGCCAGCGGCGGGCGGTGACGCGCCCGAGCGGCGGCGGCACGTCGCGAGCCGCCGCGCGCCCTGCCCCGCCGGTCGGCCGCCGCCGGGGCGTCAGTCCTCCCCCGCCTCGATGATGGCGGCGGCCGGACCCGTCAGCGCCACGATGTGCAGGCCGGTGTCGGCGCGGTCCGTCAGGTAGAGCAACCCGCGATCGTCGACCTCGAGCTTGTTGGTCTGGATGGCCACCTTGCAGCTCTCGACGCCGTCGATCGTGGCGCAGCGCTCGGCCGTCCGCTCCGTGGTGGCGGGAATGTAGTACGCCACCTCCTCCAGGCGGAACGGGTCGCGGATGTCGATGACCCGCGCGCCGGCGTTGAACCACGACACGGCCATCAGCCTGCCGTAGAACGGCGGCTCCATGGACCACTGCGGCGAGTGGGGACCGAAGCGGCCGCCCCGGTCGCAGAACTCGCCGCTCGACTCGGGCACCTGGAACGTGGCGATCGGCAGCGGATGGGCCTCGTCCGTGATGTCGAGCATGAACGTGATGTGGCGCGCCTCCTGGCAGGCGTTGCCCGCCGACTCGGAGACGACGAACAGGAAGTCCCGCGTCGCGTGGTCGCGGTTGTCCGCGTAGTCGGCAATCTCCACGTCGAGCAGCGGCATGGCGGTGTGGCCGCCCCAGAACGCGGGCAGGTCGAGCCGTCCGATCTGGGGGTACGCCAGGCCCGCGGGACTCGCGGCGAGGGGCGCCGCGGCGCCGGGGTCGCCGTTGAGCAGCCTGTCCCGGTCGAGGATCTGCACGACGCCGTTCGCCACGGTGCCGTACGCCAGGTACAGCCGGTTGCCCAGCCTGACCGCCTCGTGCAGCCCCGAGCCGCCCGGGATGGGACCGCTCGCGTCCGGCTGGACCCCCGGCAGGCTGAAGTCGCGGACGTGCCGCGGCGCCGCCGGGTCGGCGAGGTCGAAGACCTGCAGGATGCGCGGCGCGCGCCAGCCGTCGACGGTGCCCACCAGATGGGCGATGCCGGTATCGCATTCCCACCAGTTCTTGTGGGTGTGCTGAGCGCCGGACGGCGTCCGGCCCGTCTCGACCACCGTCCGCACGAACGCGGGGTCGGCCGGCTCGGTGACGTCCCAGATCTCGTGGCTGCGGTTGCCGTTCGGCCGCAGCAGGTAGAAGCGGCCGGCCCGGCCCCGCGGGAGCTGGTCGCCGGCGCACACCTGGACCATCTGCGCGCCGCCGGCCCCGCCGGTGGCCGGGATGTGCGCCAAGTAGACGGGCGCTTCCGGCGCGGTGACGTCGACCACCGACGTGCCGTTGGTCTCGACGGCGCCCGTCAGCGGATTGAGCGCCTCGCCGGCGTGGTGGCCGACGTACAGGATCCGCCGCTCGCCCTGCGGCACCGGCAGCGGCTGATAGGCCGAGCGCCCCTGCAGGTCGTGCGCCCCGACGAGCCGCGTGTTGAAGGTCTCCTCGCCGTGCCCCCGGCCGCCGGTCTGGGCCGCCGGCGCGGCCGCGCCCGCAACGAGACCCGCCGCGATCAGTGCCAACCAGCGCTTCATCGTCAGCCTCCCTGGTGTTTGCGAACCCGCCTCGCGCGGCAGCGGACGGACCGGACCGGCCGCGGGGGCGGCGTCGTCGACCTCACGGTGTCATCGACCTCCGGGACGTCCCACACGAGAGCGTACAGCAACCCGCGCGGCGGTCGCGCCCCTGCATCCACGCGCCCGCCGGGGAGCCGCCGTAGCCGTTGCATGTTGTGACCGCTGCGGCGGCCTGCAACACCCCGCCGACTGCTCCTCGCAACCCCCTGCCCTCGCAGGCGTTGCGGCGAGGCAGCGACGCCTGCGCCGGTGCCGCGGCGTGGCGCATCGCCACACCGCCGGCGGCCCGCGGCGCCGGCCTGATCCTGCCCAAGCCGTTCAGGACAAACGAGATACGGGCGAAGTTCGAAGAGCTGGAACGGTTTGTGCTCCCAATCACTTGCATGACCGACGCCGCGCGGTGGCCCTGACGGGCAGGTCCACCGCCGCGCCGCATCGCACGGGAGAGTCGCCGCCTCATGCACGCAGCCAGCCTCTGTGTCCGCCTCATACACGCAGCCGGCCTTCGTCTGCGCCGGGATCGTCTGCCGCGCTCCGCGGCGCCTGCCGTCCGGCGCGCCGCCAGTGTGCCGCCGGTGCGCACGCTCGTCGCTCTCGCCATCCTGTGGCCGCTCGCCGGCGTCGCGCCGGCTGCCGCGCAGGACTCGGGCACGGACCCGGACAACAGTCCGCCGGTGATCACGAACCCGGGGTCGAAGAGGTATACGGTCCGCGAGACGATCACGCCGTTCGCCATCGAGGTCAGCGATCCGGACGGCGACGAGGTGACGGTCTCGGTGACCGGGCTGCCGGACGGACTCACCTACGCTGACGGGATGGTGTCCGGCAAGGTCCCGGGCTTCGTGAACACCCCTTACACGGTGACGGTGACCGCCAAGGACGACGTGAACCCGGCGGTGACGGCGACGTTCACGATCAGTGTGACGACGGCCAATCTAGCACCGGTGATCACGGACCCGGGCAAGAAGACGTATGCCCAGGGCGAGACGATCACGCCGTTCGCCATCGAGGTCAGCGATCCGGACGGCGACGAGGTGACGATCTCGCTGGCGAACCTGCCGGGAGGTCTGCGCTACGCGGACGGCATGGTGCAGGGCACGGTGGCGGTCGCGGGGCACGACCGGTGGCCACGGAATTACCAGGTGTACATCTCGGCCGGGGACGGTTCGGATTGGGCGAATGAGTCGTTCGTGATCACGGTGACGGAGCCGCCCAACGCGCCGCCGACGATCTCGACCCCCGGGACGAAGATTGTGCAGAGGGGGAAGCCGATCACGCCGTTCGCCATCGAGGTCAGCGACGCGGACGGCGATGTGGTGACGGTCGGCGTGGCGGACCTGCCGGACGGCGTCTCCTACGATGCGGCGACCGGCGAGGTGTCGGGGACGGTGGCGCCCGGCGCGGCGCTGCAGGACTACACGGTGACGGTGACGGCGAACGACGGCGCGAACCCGGCGGTGACGGCGAAGTTCACGATGAGGGTCGCGCTGGCGCCCAACGTGCCGCCGGCGATCGCGAACCCCGGGTCGAAGGCGTATGAGCCGGGCGAGACGATCACCGGGTTCACCATCGCGGTGACGGACGCCGACGGGGACGTGGTGACGGTCGGCGTGGACGGCCTGCCGGGCCAACTGACGCACCAGGCGCGGCAGAACGCGCCGCCGGGGACCGCGGCGGTGAGGGTGTCGGGGATGGTAGCGCCCGACGCGGCGCTGCAGGACCACACGGTGACGGTGACGGCCGACGACGGCGTGAACCCGGCGGTGACGGCGACGTTCACGATCACGGTGAGGGGTCCGAATACTCCCCGGAGATCACGAACCCGGGGGCGAAGACCTACACGCAGGGCGAGACGGTCACGCCGTTCGCCATCGCGGTGACCGACGCGGACGGTGACGACGTGAGAGTGCAGGTCGACGGTCTGCCGCCCGGGCTCGCCTACGCGGGGGGCACGGTATCGGGCCGGGTGGCGCCGGGCGCGGCCGTGAAAGTCTACGAGGTGATGGTGAAGGCCTACGACGGCAAGAGCGTGGCGGAGGTGGCGTTCCAGGTGACGGTGACGAAGGCGGAGACACGGACTGGCGGCGGCGGTGGTGGCGGCGGCGGCGGGGCCAACACGTCGCCGGCTTCCTACGAAGAAAGGAAGAAGAAGAGGAAGTGGTCAACCGCGCGCCGGTGGTCACGAACCCGGGGGCGAAGACCTACACGCAGGGCGAGACGGTCGCGTCGTTCGCCATCGTGGTGAAAGACGCCGACGGCGACGCGGTGACGGTGACGGTCGAGGGCCTGCCGGCGGGACTGGCCTACGACGCGGCGGCCGGCACGGTGTCGGGGACGGTGG
>CAYGCV010000124.1:0-11281 GCA_964348425.1 uncultured Vicinamibacteraceae bacterium
CGCATGTCAGGATACGCCGGTCTCGTTCCGAAAACAAGTTAGCGCCTATGGGACGGAAGCCCGCCCGAGCCGCGGCCGCCGCGGAGCCGTAGAAGCGTACGTTGGCGGCCCTCGGCGGCTGGACCGGGCAGATCGGCCGGCAGTAGATGCCGGTGGTCACGACACCGATGAAGAATCGGCCGTCGAACCTCGCATCGCGCGACAGGCGAGCCCGCTCGCAAAGCGCGGCATCCAGCACACCGGCACTATAGCTTCGCCAGCGGACGCCGCGTTGGCCGATTTCGGACCTGATGCCGCATCCACGTCTATCACGCAACTTCGGTCTTGGATTCCGGCGGGCCGGCACCTACAATGGCCGGATGAAACAGATGACGCACGAGTCCGTCCTCAGGATCGGAGTCGTGTGCGCGGGTCTGGCCCTGACCGTGGTCGTCGGCCTGCCCGCCGCATCGTCCGCGCAGCAGCCGGCGGCGCACGCGGAAGCGGCGCCCGCGACGGCCGTTGCCGCGCCGGCCCCATCGGCGGCGGACGGGCGCCGCCTGCTGGACCGCTACTGCCTGACCTGCCACAACGCGCGGCTCGAGACGGCCGGCCTCAGCCTGGAGGCCCTCGACCTCGCCCACGTCGACGCGGACGCCGCGGTGTGGGAGAAGGTGGTGCAGAAGCTGCGCACGGGCACGATGCCGCCGTCGAACCGGCCGCAGCCGCCCGCTGCAGACCGCCGGGCGGTGCTCGCGTGGCTCGAGACGTCGCTCGACGCGGCTGCGGACGCCCGCCCGAACCCGGGCCGCACGGAGACGTTGCGGCGCCTCAACCGCACCGAGTACCAGAACGCCATCCGCGACCTGCTGGCGCTCGACATCGACGCCGCCGCGTTGCTCCCGCCCGACGAGAGCGGCCACGGCTTCGACAACGTGACGGTGGGCGATCTGCCGCCGGCCCTGCTCGACCGCTACATTTCCGCCGCGCGCAGCATCAGCCGGCTGGCGGTCGGCGCCGCGCGCTCGTCGGTCGACAGCGCCGTCATTCGAGTGCCCCCCGACGTGACGCAGGAAGAGCACGTTCCGGGCCTGCCGATCGGCACGCGCGGCGGCGCGCTCGTCTCGCACACCTTCCCGCAGGACGGCGAGTACGACATCCAGGTGCGCCTCGCGCGCAACCGCAGCGGCAACATCGGGGGCCTGCGCGACCCGCGCCCGCATACGCTCGAGCTGCTGCTCGACCGCGTGCCGGTCGCGACCTTCACGGTGGCCCAGCCGCCCGGCGGCGACGACACGTTGCTCGACCGCGACCTGAAGGTGCGCGTGCCGGTCGCCGCCGGACCGCACGCGCTCGGCGTCACGTTCCCGAAGGACGGCGGTTCGTTGATCGAGACCGAGCGCCAGCCGCTCCAGTCGCATTTCAACGAGCAGCGTCACCCGCGCCAGACGCCGGCGATCTACCAGGTGACCATCACCGGACCCTATGCGCCGCAGGGCGCCGGCGACACGCCGAGCCGCACGCGTCTCTTCGTCTGCCGGCCCGACGAGCCGGTCGACGAGGAAGCCTGCGCGGCGGAGATCCTCTCGAAGCTGATGCGCCGCGCGTACCGCCGGCCGGTGTCGGCCGCGGACATCGAGGGGCCGCTGGCGTTCTACCGCGACGGACGGGCCGCCGGCGGCTTCGACGACGGCGTCGAGAAGGCGCTGGCCGCGGTGCTCGTCAACCCCGAGTTCCTGTTCCGCGTGGAGCTGGACCCCGCGGGCGCGGCCGCGGGCGAGGCCTACCGCATCAGCGATCTGGAGCTGGCGTCGCGCCTGTCGTTCTTCCTCTGGAGCAGCCTGCCCGACGACGAGCTGCTCGACGCGGCCGAGCGCGGCGTGCTCAGCCGACCGGACGAGCTGGAGCGCCAGACGCGCCGGATGCTGGCCGACCCGCGCTCGTACAATCTCGCGCGCAACTTCGCCGGGCAGTGGCTGCAACTGTGGAACCTGGCGTCGCTCAGCCCGAACACGCGCCTCTTCCCGGACTTCGACGACAACCTGCGGCAGGCCTTCCGCGAGGAGACCGAACGCTTCTTCGACAGCGTCGTGCGCGAAGGCGGCGGCGTGCTCGACCTGCTGGGCGCCGACTACACCTTCCTGAACGAGCGGCTGGCGAAGCACTACGGCATCCCGCACGTCTACGGCACGCGCTTCCGGCGCGTGGAGCTCGACCCCGCCAGCCGGCGCGGCGGCCTGCTGCGGCACGGCAGCGTCCTGTCGGTCACGTCCTACGCCACGCGGACGTCGCCCGTGATTCGCGGGGTGTGGGTGCTCTCGAACATCTTCGGCGCTCCGCCGCCGCCGCCGCTGCCCAACGTGCCTGCGCTCGAGGAGAACGCCGTGGCGGCCAACCTGCCGATGCGGGAGCGTCTGGCCGCGCATCGCGGCAACCCGGCCTGCGCGAGCTGCCACCGCACCATCGACCCGGTGGGCTTCGCGCTGGAGAACTTCGACGCCCTCGGCCGCTGGCGTGATCACGAGGGCGACACCGCCTCGATCGACGTGTCCGGACGACTGCCGCTCGTCGGCGAGTTCGACGGCGTGGACGGCCTCGAGGCGGGCCTGATGAGCCGGCCGGATCTGTTCGCCGGCACCATCACCGAGAAGCTGCTGACGTTCGCGCTCGGGCGCGGCGTCGAGTACTACGACGCGCCGGCCGTCCGCCGGATTCTGCGCGCCGCCGAGGCGGACGGCTACCGCCTGTCGTCGCTCATCGTGGGAATCGTCGAGAGTGTCCCGTTTCAGATGAGGAGATCGTCATGATCATCACGAAGAAGGCCCTTCCCCGGCGCACGTTCCTGAAGGGGATGCAGGCCACCCTCGCGTTGCCTTTGCTCGACGCGATGATTCCCGCAGCGACGGCGCTGGCGAAGACGCCGGCCAGGCCGGTGTCCCGGCTCGGCTTCGTGTTCATCCCGATGGGCTGCGACCATGGCCGCTGGACGCCGGCCGACGCGGACCGGCTGGGCACGCTGCCGCCGATCCTCAGCCCGCTCGAGGCGGTCAAGGAGCGGCTCACGGTGGTGACCAACCTCGAGCTGGAGCTCTCCTATCCGGGCACCCACGACACGTCGAACTCCGGGTTCCTCAGCGCGGCCTACGCCAAGCACACCGAGAGCTCCGACTACCACCTGGGCACGACCGTCGACCAGATCGCGGCCGGCAAGATCGGACAGGACACGCAGTTGCCGTCGCTGCAACTGTCGATGGACCTGAGCCCCCTCGCCGGCGTGTGCAACAACGGCTACGCCTGCGTCTACCAGAACTGCCTGTCGTGGTCGTCGCCGACGACGCCGCTGCCGGCCGAGGCGCATCCGCGCATCGTCTTCGAGCGCCTCTTCGGCGAGGGCGGCACGGCCGCCGAGCGGCAGGCCGCGCTCAGCAGCCGCGGCAGCCTGCTCGACGCGTTCAGCGCGGACATCGCGCGCCTCAAGCGCGCGGTGGGTGCGTCCGACCGGGCCCGCGTCGACCAGTACCTGGACAGCATCCGGGAGGTCGAACGCCAGATCCAGCGGGCCGAAGACGGCGCGGCCGACAACCTGCTGCCCGACGTGGACCGCCCGGTGGGCGTCCCGGCGGCGTTCGCGGACCATGCGAAGCTCATGTTCGACCTGCAGCTCCTGGCCTTCCAGGCGGACATCACGCGGGTCGTCAGCTTCCAGCTCACGCGCGAGCTCAGCAACCGGACCTATCCCGAGATTGGCGTGCCGGACCCGCACCACCCGACCAGCCACCACGGGAACGACCCCGAGAAGCTGCTCAAGATCTCCAAGATCAACACGTTCCATGTGTCGCTGTTCGCGGAGTTTCTCGAGAAGCTGAAGGCGACGCCCGACGGCGACGGGTCGCTGCTCGACAACACCGTCTACCTGTACGGCAGCGGGATGGGCAACTCCAGCCTGCACGACCACGAGAACCTGCCGATCCTGGTCGCCGGCGGCGCCGCGTGCGGCCTGCAGGGCGGACAGCACGTCCGCTACGACACCGGCACGCCGCTCGCCAACCTGCACCTGACGCTGCTCGACCGCGTCGGGGTGCGGCTGGACTCGTTCGGCGACAGCACCGGCCGCATCGAGAGCCTGGTCGACGCCGTGCCCGTCTAGACAGGTCCGGCAGGGAGTCTGCACCATGCAACGGTGCAGACTCCGCAAGGCGCGCACAGCGTGCCTCGGCGGGAGCGGCGCGGGGCGAAGGGGTCCCCGCAAGCGGACGCCGGGGGTTCGGGGCGCAGCCCCGTCTAAGGGAGATCACCCATGGATTGGCGACGAATCGCTGCACTCTCCATCCTGGCGCTCGCCGCCGCGGCCGTAGCCGCGGCGGCGGAGGACACGTCGCTGGCTGACGCCGCCGAGCAGCAGCAGGACGCGCTCGTGCGCACGCTGCTCGCCGGCGGCGCGGACGTGAACGCCGCGCAGGTCGACGGCACGACGGCCCTGCACTGGGCGGCGTACCACGACGACCTGGAGACGGCGCGCCGGCTGCTCGCCGCGGGCGCCGAGGCCGACGCGCTGAACCGCTACGGCGTGCCGGCGCTGTCGCTCGCCGCGGGGAACGGCAACGCCGCGCTCGTGCGGCTCCTGCTCGAGGCCGGCGCCGACCCGAACGCCGCGCTGCTGGGCGGCGAGACCGTGCTGATGACGGCGGCCCGGACGGGCAGCCTGGCGGCCGTGAAGGCCCTGCTGGCCGGCGGCGCCGACCCGGACGCGCGGGAGCGCCGCGAGCAGACCGCGCTGATGTGGGCGGCGGCCGAGGGTCACGCGGGGATTGTCGACGCCCTCATCGCGGCCGGGGCCGACGTGCACGCCTCGCTGGCATCCGGCTTCAACCCGCTGCTCTTCGCCGTGCGCGCGGGCCGCATCGACGTCGTGCAGCGGCTGCTCGCCGCCGGCGTCGACGTGAACGCCGCCATCGAGCGGGCAGAGGAGAAGCCGGTCGAGCCGGTCAACAACGCCAGCTACCGGCCGGTGGACGAGGGCATGAGCCCGCTGGCGCTGGCTGTCCGCAACGGCCACTTCGAGCTCGCCGTGGGGCTGATCGACGCCGGCGCCGATCCGAACGACCAGCGCACGGGCTTCGCCCCGCTGCACACGATGTCGTGGGTGCGCAAGCCGGACGCCAGCGACCGCGGTGACCCGCCGCCCACCGGCTCCGGCAAGCTGACGGGCCTGCAGTTCGTCCGCGAGCTCGTGGCGCGCGGCGCGGACGTGAACGGCCGCCTGCGGACCGCCGGCGTCCGCCCGCCTCACACCGCGTCGGAGCTGGAGATGGAAGGCGCCACGGCCTTCCTCATGGCGGCGGACCGGGCGGACGTCCCGCTGATGCGCGTGCTGCTCGAGCTCGGCGCCGACCCGCTGCTGCCGAACGCCGAAGGCTCCACGCCCCTGATGGCGGCAGCCGGACTCGGCACGCGGGCTCCGGAGGAGGAGGCCGGCTCGGAGCCGGAGGCCCGCGACGCCGTGCAGCTCCTGCTCGACCTGGGCGCCGACATCGACGCCGTGGACGAGAACGGCAGCACGGCCATGCACGGCGCGGCGTACGGCAGCTTCCCGACGGTCGTGCAACTGCTGGCGGACAACGGCGCGGACATCCACGTCTGGACCGAGCCGGACGTGAACGGCCGCACGCCGCTGTTCATTGCCGAAGGCTACCGCGGCGGCCTGCCGCGCCCGTCGCGGCCGACGATGGAGGCCATCGCGACCCTCATGGTCGGCGCCGGCATCCCGACAGACGGGCCGCGGCCGGAGATCATCGACCAGTACTCGCGGCCGGCCCCGCCGCCGCCCGCGCCGCCGGAGAAACGCGAGAAACCCGGACAGGCGCAGCCGCGGGCGCGCTGAATCGAGACGCTCTTCTGGCGCCAGCCAGCCAAACCGATATCGCTCAGCGCCGTAGCCGTGGATATTCCCGGCATGCTTCAGCCAGCGAGGGTGGAGACGGCTCCGCGAGCCGCTGCTGTTCGTGGCACATCGCGTACAGAACCTGGGCATGCCGGTCACAGTCGCGCTCGCGTGCCAATTTGGGATACGTTGTAGCTTCATCCACCTCGTTCCCGTCGAGGTACGCGAACCAGGTCTCGATGTTGCGGCGCGGCACGGCCACGATGACCGGGTCGTCGGCTGTTCTGGCTGCCACGTTCTTCTGGGCGCACTCCTCGTCCAACTGGTTTCGGCATTCCTGCGTCGAGTGCACATCCGCATCCGTCACGACAATGAGGTACCCGCCCTGCCTCCCACGGATCGCCCGCAGCTCGTCGGGATAGCGTGTACGAACCCATTGTTCACCAGACCCGCCGCCCTGCGGAATCGGAAGTGTATTGATGTCTCTTGCGCGGAAATTGCGATGCTTCAGAAAACGACGCACGAACGAGTCGGTTTGCGAGTCCTCACAGAGCAGAACGATGCGGACACCGCTCATTGCTCCCACCCTCGAGCGACCGTCTCCGATATGGATAATCCGTCAATCGCAGTCTTCGGCTTCCCACTGACCCTCGCCGGACCGTCCGCGTCCCTGAAGAACCATCTGCCCTTGGCTCCGGCCATGTAATCTATTGTAACTGGATGATGAGACACGAGAACGGCCTGCTCCAGCGTGCCTCCACACCTGTTGACGACCTCCGCAAGCCAAGGCTGTATTTCCCGAAGGGCGAGGTAGTTGTCGGGTTCGTCAAGGAACAAGGAGATACGTCCTTCGGGTGACAGACCGATCAAGGAGTACAGGGCCACCAACGCTCGTTGACCGTCCGACAGCTGGCTGAACCCGTAACGGTGCAGCTTTTCTCCTTCATCCGTGCCTCGAAACGCCACTTTCAATGCACGTGCATTCTCTCCCGATTCGGTCAAGCTGATGGAATCGAATCCCGGAAGCACCTCACGGAGCAGGGTGAACAGCTCGGCTATGGAACCCATGTTCTCCTGTGCGACGTGACGATACCAGCCCACGAAGTTCTGCATGAGCGGTTCCAGGAACTCATCCTCGGTTCTGGTCTCCGGCTCAAAGAGAGGCGGGCACGGGCTTGCAACGACCAGGCTGGCGATTCCCTTCTTGAACCGCGTCAACTTCCGGTTGTCTTCGCGTTCATTCAACCCACCAACGCCGGACTGAGACCAATCGAAGGGGTACGCCGGCCCTTTGTGAAAATCGTCGTGAAACAGCTGTGCGGTACCCTGTTCGAAACTGAAGAGTGGCTTGTCATCCTGCTTGAGTACTTCGTCGTAGATTCGCATCTTTCGACGGTTGCGATCGTGTTGTATTCGGAGGCCATAGTGGTAAGTATGTTCATCGAGCTTCAAGTCCAGCTCGAAGCACTGAAGTTCATTCCGTGTTCTTCTCCAGGAAGGGAGATCACGCATGGGAAACGCGTCATCAACCTTGGCGCCTCGCACCAGGAGCCGCTGTATTGCGCTCAGAACATTCAGGACCGAGGTCTTGCCGCTGCCGTTGGGGCCGAGCAGGACATTCGCCTCGTCAAGCATCAATTCGAAGTTCAGCAGGCAACGAAAATTGTCGGCATAGAATCGCGTGATCATGGGCGTCTTCTACCGACGCCGGAACGGCGTCTGGCTTCCGAATAACGAGCTGGGCGGGTCCCGCCGGTGCGCGGACTTCGACTCACCGCGCGTGGACGAAGCGCTGGACGCGGCGGCCGTCGAGCGTGTCGCCCACGTACAGGTTGCCGTGCGAGTCGAGCGCCAGGCTGTGCGGCGACTCGAACTGGCCGGCCCAGCGGCCGCGGCGGCCGAACGACGCCACCGCCTCGAGGGTGTCGCGGTGGAGCGTGTGCACGCGGTGCGTGCGCCCGTCGGCCACGACCAGCAGGCTCTGCTCGGCGTCGGTCGAGAACCCGATGTCCCACGGGTAGCCGCCCACCTGCCCGCCGCGCAGCGGCGCCTCGACAAGCGCCTCCTTGACGAACGTCCCGTCGCTGTCGAACACCTGGATGCGCTGGTTGCCGCGATCGCAGACGTAGACCATGCCATCGCTGGTGCCGGCAACGCAGTGCGGCGTGTCGAACTGCGGGGGCGGCGGGTCGCCCCGGCTGAACCCGCCCGGCGCCGCGTCGTCGGGCGGGCTGCCGTAGGCGCCCCAGTGCCGCTTGTAGTCGCCCGTCGCCGCGTCGAAGACGATGACCCGGCGGTTCGTGTAGCCGTCGCTGATGAACACCTCGTTCGCCCCGGCGTCGACCCAGATGTCGGTGGGCTGGCCGAGGAACAGCGTGCTGTTGCTGCCCTCCGTCCCCATCCCGAAGTCGCCGATCTGCAGCAGGCACTCCCCCGCCGGCGTCAGCTTCACGACCAGCGCGTTGTCGGTCGTCGCCCGCGACGAGAGGTCGTAGGGCAGCCCGCCGCCGAAGCCGACCCAGACGTTGTCCTCGTGATCGACGTAGATGCCGTGCGTCTCGGTCCCCCAGTCGCAGTCGCCGCCCGGGTCGCCCCAGTTCCGCACGACCGCGCCGTTCTGGTCGAACGCGATGACCGGCGGCGTGTCCTCGCCGCCGCGCTGGCTGTTGGGGCGGTGGATGATCCACACGTTGTCGCCGGAATCGACGGCAACGCCCACCACGTTGCCCAGCAGCCAGTCGCCCGGGAGGTCCTGCGGCCAGTGCGGATCGATCTGGAACGTCCCGTCGGACGGACGTGGGGGCACCTGCGCGGCCGCCGGTCCGTGGACGGCGAAGACGAAGGCAAGCGCCAGGACGGCCGCGGCGCAACCGATGCTCGATACGGGTCTCATGCCGTGCTCCTCACTCGCGCCGCGGCGACCGGGACGCTGCGCCAACCGCACGGTGCAGCGCGCACCGTCGCCTACTGCGTGTCCTCGCTCTGGGCGTCGTAGCGCTGCGCCCGCTCCACCATGTCGTCGTTGCGGATCAGCGCCCGCCGGCGGTCCGCATCGAGCGCCAGGTCGCCTGTCGCCCCCACTTGGCCGTCGCGGGCCAGCTCCCCGAGGGCGCGATCGACCGCCCCCGCCGCCACCAGGTTGATGCCGCCGAAGAACGCGACGCCCACGCCGTTGTCGCGCGCCGCCTGCACCGAGGGCACGGACGCGAGCATTGGCCGGCCCGCCATCTCCACCGCCCGGGCGCACTGGTCCAGCGGTATCTGCGGGATGAAGATCAGGTCGCCGCCCGCCTGGGCGTAGCGCGTCATCCGCTCCAGCGCCTCGTCGAGCGACCCGCCGCCGGCGACGACGTCGCAGCGGGTCATCAGCACCGTGTCGCCGCGGCGGGCGTCGGCTGCGGCGTGGATCTTGTCGACCATGGCGTCGGCGGCCAGGATCTTGCCCTCGCTGAGGCCCTGCAGGTGCTTGGCGCCGTACAGATCCTCGATCATGATGCACGCGGCGCCGGCGCGCTCGTAACGTTGAACCGCGCGATAGACGTTGAGCGGATTCCCGCCGCCGTCGTCGGCGTCGGCGATGATGGGCAGGTCGATCGCGTCGGCCGCGCGGGTGCAGAACTCGATCAGGTCGTCCATGGTGATCATGCCGTAGTCGCCGAGCCCGAACTTGCTCAGCGACAGCGCGCTGCCGCCCGTCATCGCTATCTCGAACCCGTGCATCTCGACGAGCCGGGCCGATGCGACGTCGCCGCAGTTGACGCAGCGGCTCGGCTCGGATCGCGCCAGCAGCTCGCGGAAGCGGCCGCCGGGGCTCGAGGCCGCCGGGGCCTGCGCCGCCGCGCCGCGGGCCGCCCCCAGCGCGTGGGCGGCAACCCCTCCGGCCGCCGCGGCCGTGCCCTGGATGAAACGCCGCCGCGACGGCCCGTCGGGCCGATTGGATCTCACCGGGATGCTCATCATGTCCTCCTTGCGATATCCAGAGCCTACCCCAACGGTGCCGAGAACCGTCCAACGATCTGCTCGTCGGCAGTACTGGTTGGCCGGAGGCGGCTCGGGTCCATGATAGTACTCATAGTGGATCAGGATCCTGACATGTTGAAGGTCAGCATTGCGGACGCGAAGGCCCATCTCTCGAGCTACCTCGACCGCGTCGCGCAAGGCGAGACCATCGTGCTCTGTCGGCGCAACGTGCCGGTGGCGGAGATCCGCCCGCTGGCGCAACGACGGACGGACGAACGCCCCGTCGGCACCGACCTTGGCCTGGTGGTCCCGGACAGCTTCTTCGAGCCGCTCCCGGAAGATCTGCTCCGCGCGTTCGAAGGCGGTGCGACCGACGAGCCGGATGAAACGGGCGGGCGGGTCGAGGCCGACCCGGTCGTGCGGTTGCGGCGCCAGTGGGAGGCACGGCTCGAAGCGTTCTTCGCACAGAAGAAGCACCTGTCGTTCCGTGACCGAGCGCCCCGCAGCCTGAACGAGGTTACGGCGCGCCTGCAGTCGCCCCAGGCCCTGGACCGGACCGCGCTCGCGACGGCGGCCGAGCGGTTGCTGCTTTCGAACCCGCGGTAGGAGCCGGGCGGATGGATCGGAAGTTGACGGACCTTGCCCTGTATCGCGCCGGGTGGGGCGACAATTCGATCGCCCTCGACGACGACCTGACGACGGAGCCCGCCGATGTGATCGACTCGCTGCCGCGGCTGATCCGCGTCCGGTGTACGCGCGGACTCGCCGATTTCCTTTCCTGGCCGGATCGCTCCGGTCGTGCCCTGCAGTGCCTGTTTCAGATCGAGCCGGTCGGCCGCCCCGGATCCTCACGGCTGATGGCCGCCGAAGCCGTCCGGCGAGCGAGCCGTGCCGACGCGTGCGAGATCGAGCTGGTCGACGGGTGGCGTGGGGAGCCGTATTTCTGGGGCAACCGCTCACTGCACGAGGAAGAGATCGAGGCCGCCGTCCATGGCATGCCGCCCGGCGCCGATCTGCAACTGATCGAACGACATCTACCTCAGCGCCCTCTCAGCGTGGGAAATCGGGATCAAGTATCGCAGCGGCCGGTTGCCGCTTCCGGAGACACCCGACCGATTCGTCACCAACCGACGCGAGCGACTCGGGATCGAGCCCCTGCCGTTCGACGAGCGGCACGCGGCGCACGATGTGCTGCTGCCCGCCCACCACCGCGATCCGTTCGACCGCGGCCTGGTTTCGCAGGCCATCCTCCACGGGATGACCATCGTGACTCCCGACGCGTCGATCGCGAGGTACCCGGCACCGGTACTCTGGCTGTGACGTGCGCGAGACGACCGCCGAGGCCGGCCGCATGCCGGCCCCGGTGGCAACCGCGAGCACAGCCGTAACCGGGAGGAGTCTGCACCGTACAACGGTGCGGACTCCGCAAGGCGCGCACAGCGCGCCTCGGCGGGAGCGGCG
>CAYGCV010000125.1:0-11269 GCA_964348425.1 uncultured Vicinamibacteraceae bacterium
CCGCCGCGTCCTGCTCGGCCGCGTACAGGATGGCGCGGGCCTCCTGCAGCGACGGCGTGCTCCAGTCCTCGTTGTCGAACCGCACGCGGCCCCGCGCGTCGAACTCGACCAGCACCGCATCCATCGGCTCTACGTAGAGACGCATCTGCCCACCGTCACGCTGGCCGGCCGCAGCACCTCGCCGTCGATCAGGTAGCCCGGCTTGACCACCTCGACCACGACGTTGTCCTGCGCCGCGTCGGCGACCGGGGCGGTGGACAGCGCGTCGTGCCGGGTCGGGTCGAACGGTTCCTGCGCCGCGTCGAAGCGCGTCACCCCGTGGCGCTCGAGCGCCGCCAGGAACTGCTCGCGCACCAAGCCGACGCCCTGGAGCACCGAGCCTTCCCAGGCGGCCCCGTCCGGCGGTTGCACGGCAACGGCCCGGTCGAGGTTGTCGACCACGTCGAGGAAGCTCGCCAGCACGCGCCGCACCTCGCGGCCGATGTCCTTCGCGGCCTCCCGGCGCAGCCGCTCGCGCGTCCGCTCGAGGTCGGCGACCGCCGCCTGGCAGCGGGCGGTGGCGCCTTTCAGCAGGTTGTCCTTGTCGGCGAGCTGCCGCTCGAGATCCTCGACGTAGGAAGGCTTGCCCGCGGGTGCGTCGCCGCCGCTGCCGTTGTTCTCCCGAGCCCACCAGCGCCTGTCGACGACCCGGATGTCGCCGTGCGCCTGCCGCCGCTCGTCGCCGCCGTGCGCCGGCTCGTCAGTCACCGGTCGCTTCCTCGACGGTGTCCGGCGCGGGCTGCTGCGCCGGCGCCGCCGGCTCGTACTCGAAGGTGAGCGCGTCGTCGCACAGGCCGATGCGCACCGTGCCGCCGCCCTCGAGCCGCCCGAACAGGAGCTCGTCGGTGAGCGGGTTGCGGACCTCCGTCTGCACCACCCGTGCGAGGGGACGGGCGCCGTACACCGCGTCGTAGCCCTTGACGGCCAGCCACGCGCGGGCGTCGGGCAGCAGGCTGATCGCCACCTGGCGCTCGGCGAGCTGGGCCTCGATCTGCAGGATGAACTTCTCGACGATCATCTCCATGACCGCCGACGTCAGCGGCTCGAACGCCACGATCGCGTCGAGCCGGTTGCGGAACTCGGGGCTGAAGACGCGCTCGAGCGCCGACATCATCCGTCCCTGGGCCGAGGCGGGCCGGTCGTCGCCGAAGCCGATCACGGGCGCGCCCGCCTCCCGGGACCCCGCGTTGGACGTCATGATGACGACGGCGTGCCGGAAGTCGGCCCGCCGCCCGCTGTTGTCGGTCAGCGTCGCGTGGTCCATGACCTGCAGCAGGATGTTGTAGACGTCCGGGTGGGCCTTCTCGATCTCGTCCAGCAGGACGACGCTGTACGGGTGCGTGCGGACCGCGTCGACGAGCAGGCCGCCCTGCTCGAATCCCACGTAGCCGGGCGGCGCGCCGATGAGCCGGGCCACGGCGTGCTTCTCCATGTACTCGCTCATGTCGTAGCGAATGAACTCGTTGCCCAGATGCAGGGCCAACTGCCTCGCCAGCTCGGTCTTCCCGACGCCGGTCGGCCCGGTGAAGAGAAACGAGCCGGCCGGCCGATCCGGCTGTCCCAGGCCGGCCCGGGCCCGCTTGATGGCCGTGACCACGGCCTGCACGGCGGCGGGCTGACCGAAGACGACGCGTTGCAGCGACTCCTCGAGCGTCCGCAACCGCTCCTTGTCCGACGAGGACGCCTGCTTCTCCGGAATCCGGGCCATGCGGGCGACGACCTGCTCCAGCGCGCCGATCGTGACGACGGGCGGCTCGGCGGCTCCGTCCTCGTCCCCGGCAGCGGCCCCGGTCTGGCGCAGCGCGAGCGCGGCGCCGGCCTCGTCCACCACGTCGATGGCGCTGTCGGGGAGGCGCGAGTCCCGCAGGTGGCGGCTGGCCAGCTTCGCCGCGCCGCCGATGGCGTCGTCGCTGTAGCGCACGTTGTGGTGGGCCTCGTAGCGCGGGCGCAGCCCCTCGAGAATGCGGGTCGTCTCGTCCACGGTCGGCTCGTCGACGACCACCTTCTGCAGGCGCCGCGCCAGCGCGCGGTCCTTCTCGATCTGCTTGAACTCCTCGAAGGTCGTCGAGCCGATGACGCGCAGCGCGCCGGTGGTGAGCACCGGCTTGATGAGCGTGG
Source organism: uncultured Vicinamibacteraceae bacterium (assembly GCA_964348425.1). Classification (GTDB taxonomy): domain Bacteria; phylum Acidobacteriota; class Vicinamibacteria; order Vicinamibacterales; family UBA8438; genus JAAXGX01. The sequence goes on from CAYGCV010000125.1 coordinate 2,158, forward strand.
CCAGGTCCATCGTGCCGCCGGTCGTCGCGCCCGCCCCCAGGGTGGCGTGCACCTCGTCGATGAACAGGATGGGCAGCGGATGGTTGCCGAGCCCGGCGATGACCGCCTTGAACCGCTCCTCGAAATCGCCGCGGAAACGGGTGCCGGCCAGCAGCGCCGCGGTGTCGAGCGCGAACACCTCCGCCCCGGCGAGCCGCGCGGGCGTGTCGTCCTCGATCAGCCGCGAGGCCAGGCCCTCGGCGAGCGCCGTCTTGCCCACGCCCGCCTCCCCGACGAAGACCGGGTTGTTCTTGCGCCGCCGGCAGAGGATCTCCATGGTGCGGCGCAGCTCGGCCGTGCGCCCAATCAGGGGATCGAGGCGGCCGGCCCGCGCCTCCGCGGTCAGGTTGACGGCGTAGGCGGCGAGCGGGTCGCGCGCGGCGGCCGGCTCGTCCTTGCCGGTGCCGGCGCCGGCGCCGGTGGCCGCGCCGGCGGTCGACGCTTCGCCGTTGCCGGCGGCCGGCACCTTCGAGATGCCGTGCGAGATGTAGTTGAGCACGTCGAGGCGCGTCACGTCCTGCGCCTCCAGCAACTGGGCGGCGTAGGCCCGGGGCTGCTGGAGGATGGCGGCCAGCACGTCGCCCGAGCGCACCTCCTCGCGCCCCGCGCTCTGGACGTGCAGAACGGCCGTCTGGAGCACGCGCCGGAAGCCGAGCGTCTGGCTCGGCTCGCGGGCGCGCTCGCCTCTGGCGAACGTCTCGAGCGTCGCCATGAACTCGTCGAGCGTGCGCCGCAACACGCCGAGGTCGGCGCCGCACGCGGCCAGGATGCGCTCGCCCTCGGCATCGTGGGCGAGGGTGTACAGCAGGTGCTCCAGGGTCAGGTGGGTGTGACGGCGCGACGCCGCCTCGCGGTACGCGACGTTGAGGACGAGCTCGAGCGACGCGCTGAACATGTCACCCTTCTTCCAGGCTGGCCTGCAGGGGGAAACCCTCCTCCCTGGCCAGCTCTCGAACGGCCCCGACCTTCGTCTCGGCCACTTCGTACGTGTAGGTCCCGCACACGGCGCGGCCGTGCGTGTGAACCTGCATCATCAGGCGGTAGGCCTCGGCCGGGCCCTTCTGGAACACCCGTTCGAGCACGCTCACGACGAACTCCATGGTCGTGTAGTCGTCGTTCAGCAGGACGACCCTGTACAGCTTCGGCGTCAGGGTCTGCTGCTCGTGCTGCTCGCGAACGGCGCCATCCGGGCGCACGGGAGTCTCGACCATCGCCCTCGATCCCCAGCGTACCGACAGGGGTTTCGGCAGGTCAAGCCGGCGTGTCCGGACACCGTGTAGACTGTCGGTCGATGCGCACGATCGCCCGCGGGCTCACGTACCTCGATCTCGACTTCCTGGGCAACCCGCGGGTCATCGCGACGGCCGTGGTCCAGAGCGCGGCCGGCGTGGCGCTGGTCGACCCGGGCCCGTCGACGTGCCTGGATACGCTCCGCCGCAAGCTCGCCGCGCAGGGCATCGGCGTGCGGGACATCCGCGCCGTGCTGCTGACGCACATTCACCTCGACCATGCCGGCGCGGCCGGATCGCTGGTCAGGGAGAACCCGGACATGGAGGTCCACGTCCACGAGCGCGGGGCCCCGCACATGGCCGACCCGTCCCGGCTGCTGGCGAGCGCGGGCCGACTCTACGGCGCCGACATGGACCGCCTGTGGGGCGAGTTCCTGCCGGTGCCGGCGCGGAACATTCGGGAGCTGCGGGGCGGGGAGCAGCTCGACGTCGCCGGCCGCCGCTTCGAGGTCGCCTACCTGCCGGGGCACGCGTCGCATCACGTGGGCTTCCTCGATCGTTCGAGCGGCGTCGCGCTGGTCGGCGACACGGCGGGAGTCCGGACCGGCGAGGCGCTGTTCGTGATGCCGCCGACCCCGCCGCCGGACATCGACATCGAAGCCTGGCTGAAGAGCGTCGAGGTGATACGGGGGTGGCGGCCGTCCACCCTGTTCGTCACCCACTTCGGGCCGCACGAGGACGTGACGGCCCATCTCGACGCGTTCGTCGAGCATCTCGACGCGCTGTCCGGCATCGCCCGCCGGGTGGCCGACGGCGAGGGGAGCGACGACGACCGGCTGCGGGCGTTCACCGCCGAGGCGCGGCTGCATCTGCAGCGCCATCTGCCTCCGGAGGAGGTCGACCTCTACGATTTCGCGTCGCCGCTCACGCTCGGCTGGCTCGGTCTGGCGCGCTACTGGCGGAAGCGGCGCGCGGCGCGCGCCTGAGCAGCCCGGGAGCCGGCCGCGGGCCGTTGCAGCATGCAGCCGTCAGAACGTCGATTCGCAATCCTGCTGGCGCCCCGGCTCTGGCAGATCGTGTTCTGGAGCGGCGTCGCGGCCGTGTGCACGCTGTCGGTGCTGCCGCAGCAGGCGCTGCCGCGGCCCGGCGTGTCCGACAAGCTGCTGCATCTCGCCGCCTATTTCGTCCTGATGGCGGTGAGCTACCCGGCGTACGGGCGGGGGACCGGCGAGCGGCGCATCGTGGCGGGCCTGGTCGTGCTCGGCCTCGCGCTCGAGCTCGTGCAGACCGTGTCGCCGCTGCGGGTCATGAGCGTGGCGGACGCCGCCGCCGGCGCCGCGGGGGTGGCCCTCGCCATGCTGGCGGCGCGCCTGGCGACGGGCATCGGCGCGCTGCGCCGCCGCAGGCGGGCCGCGGGCGGGCCGCTCAGGTCCCGCTGACGCCGGGCACCTCGTTGCCCGCCACGCGCACCGACTCGATCGTCCGCGTGTTGCGGATGTCCGCGAGCGGGTCGGCCGCGTAGACGACGAAGTCGGCCCACTTGCCGGCTTCCAGCGTGCCCACCCCGTCGAGGTCGAGGCAGGCCGCCGCGTCCCCGGTGGCCGCCACGATCGCCTGCATCGGCGTCAGGCCGGACTCGACCATCAGCTCGAGCTCGCCATGCTCGAAGTACCCCTGGAAGCGGGCCGCGGGTCCGGTGTCGGTCCCCATCGCGATGCGGATGCCGGCGCCGGCGAGCACCCCGAGGTTCGCCTGCGCCTGCTCGAGCGCGACCTTGTAGGTCTGGGCGCTCTCGCTGTCCCGGATGCGCTGCTGATAGGCCGGCGCCTCGAGCGCCTGCACGACCGCCGGGTCCACATCCTTGAGGAAGAACGGATCGTCGAACCAGTCGGGGCGCTCCTCGTAGACGAACGTGGAGACCTCCCGCATGAGGGTCGGGCAGTAGCAGATGTCGTGCTCGGCGAGCTGCGCGATCAGCTCGTCGTCGACCGGCTGGTCCCGCACGCTGTGCGCGATGAAGTCGGCGCCGGCGCCGATCAGCCCCTTGGCGTCAGCGAGGTAGTAGAGGTGGGCCGTCAGTTGCAGGCCGCGGGCGTGCGCCGCGTCGATCACCGCCGTGTACACGGCCGGCGGCATCTTCGGCGTGGCGCCGAGGTTGTCGTCCACGCGGATCTTGATGAAGTCGACGTTCATGTCGGCGACCTCGTTCACGCGCGCGGCGGCCTCCTCCGGTGAGTCGGCGGTGATGACCGGGCCCGCCAGCCGCAGGCGCGCGTGCGCCAGGGCGGGTCCTTCGCGATCCCGCACGGCCACGCCGGCCGGACCGCCCCCGCCGAGGCTGACCACGGTGGTCACCCCGTAGCGGGCGTACAGGGCGAGCTGGCTCGTCACGTGCTCCTCGGTGTAGAACGCCGGGTCGGCATCCAGGCCGCGCACGTCGTTGACGTGCCCGTGCGCGTTGATCAGTCCCGGCGTGACCGTCTTCCCGGCGAGGTCCACCGCCGTCGCGTCGGGCGGCACGGCCACCGCGTCGCTCGCCCCGACCGCCTCGATCCGGCCGTCGCGGACCACCAGGGTGCCCTGCTCGATGACCGCGCCGTCACCCGTGATCAGCCGGGCCCCGGTGAACGCCAGCAGGCCCGGCGTCGGCTCGACCGGCGCCGGCTCGGGCGCGGAGCACTGGGCGAGCGCGATGCACAGCAGGGCGGCGACGGCGGCGCGGGTGGTCACATGCATCGGGAATGCTCCTAGTTCTGGCCCTGCGAGCCGTCGAGCTGCGCGAGCACGTCGCCGAGCAGCTCGATCTCCGTGCCGTATTCCGCCCAGTCGCCCTGACGCTGCGCCTGCATGGCTCGCGAGTAGTGCTGGCTCGCCTGCTGCGCCAGGGTCTGGGGGGCGCCGCCGCCCGGCGGCGGGGCCACGACCGGGCTGGCCGGCTCGCCAGCGCTCGCGAGCAGCGTCGCCGGCTGCCTCGCTGCCGGTGCTGCCGCCGGCGTGCCGAAGAGCCGGGCGAGGGCCTGGTCCAGCGTCTCCTCCATCACGATCTGGTTCTGGTACGCCACGATGACCCGCTTGAGCTCGGGGATGCGGCCGCCGGACGCCCGCAGGTAGAGCGGCCGGATGTAGAGCAGCGCCTCCTCGATCGGGATCACGAGCAGCGTGCCCTGGATGACCTCCGACCCCTGCTGGTTCCACAGCGTGATCTGGGGCGAGATCTCCTGGTCCTGATTGATCCGCGCCACGATCTGCGACGGCCCGAACACCACCTTCTGCTTGGGGAACTGGAACACGAGCATCTTGCCGTAGTGCTCGCCGTCGCTGCGCGCGACCATCCACGCCGCCAGGTTGTTCTTGCCGCGCGGCGTGAACGGCAGCATCTGGATGAACTCCGCGCGCTGCTCGCCCGGCAGCCGCATGATGGTGTAGTACGGCTCCATCTGCTCGCTGTCGATGACCGGGACCTCCCATTCGTCCTCGCGGTTGTAGAAGACCGCCGGATTGGTCATGTGGTAGGTCGAGTACATGGCGGTCTGCAGGGCGAAGATGCCTTCCGGGTAGCGGATATGGCTCCTGAGCGTCTCGGGCATGGCGTCGAGCGGCTGCAGGAGGTCGGGAAACACCTTGCCGAGCGTGGTGGCCAGCGGATCGTCCGGTTGCGCCAGATAGAACGTGGTCGTCCCGTTGTAGGCGTCGATCACCACCTTGACCGAGTTCCGGATGTAGTTGATGCGGTCGCCCACGGGCGTGGCGTAGGGGTAGTTGCCGCTGACGGTGTAGGCGTCGCGGATCCAGAACAGGCGGCCGTCGGCGATGACCAGGTACGGGTCGGAGTCGTAGCGCAGGAAGGGCGCGATCGTCGCGACCCGGTCCGCGATGTTGCGGTGGTAGATCAGCCGGCTCTCGGCGCTGAGCTGGCCGCTGACGAGAATCTCGTACGAGCGGAAGCGCAGGCTGAACAGCAGCCGCCGGAAGAGGTTGCCGAGCTCGACGCCGCCGCTGCCGTCGTAGCGGACCGAGACGTTGTCGTCGCCCTGCGGGTAGTGGAACTCGTCGGTGCGCGTGTTGACCAGGACGTAGTCGTTGGACAGCTCGCCGAAGTAGATGCTCGGCTGGGTCACGGTGAGGTCGGTGTCCGAGCGGGGCGGCAGGTCCTGGATGAACAGCATCGGCAACCCTTCCTGGGTCACCTGGTTCACCGGACCGAGCGCCACGCCGAAGCCGTGCGTGTACTGCAGGCGCTCGTTGATCCACGAGCGGTTCGGCAGGCTGCCCGAGTTGAGCTCGCGGCTCGAGACCATCGTCTGCCGGTACTGGCCGTCCACGACGTAGCGGTCGTTGTCGACCGACGCGAACTCGTAGTACGTCCGGATCTCCTGGATCTGGCCGAACGTGTCGAGCAGCGGCTGGTGGTCCCACAGCCGCACGTTGTTGATCGTCTCCGCGTTGTTGGCGATGTCGGCCAGCGTGAGCGAGGCGTCGCCCGACACGTCGCGCTCCTCGACCCGGTCGAGGTCGAAGGCGGCCCGCGTCGCCGCGATGTTGCGCGCGATGTACGGCGCCTCCTTCTGCTGCTCGTCCGGGGTCACGATGAGCTGCTGCACCGCCACGGCCAGCGCGCCGCCGCCGGCCCACACGACCAGGTAGCCGGCGGTGGCCGCCGCCACGGGCCACAGCGTCGTCGAGACGGCCGCGTAGGCGGTGGCGGCCGCCCCGACGCCCGCCACGATCAGCAGCGTCTGCAGCACCGGCAGGCGCACCACCTCGTCGGCGTACGATGCGCCGTGGATGATGCCCGCCGGCGAGATCAGCATGCGGGGCATGTCGAGCCAGGCGCCGGCCGCCAGCAGCAGGAAGCCGCATGCGATCAGCGCGGCCAGATGCTGCCGCGGTCGGCGGCCCACCTCGAGTCCCTGCGGCGTCAGCCCGAGCTGCCCGCCGATCACGTAGAGGGCGCCCGAGCCGACCAGCGACAGGCCGACCATCGCCAGCAGGAGCAGGCGGACCGTGTCGAGCAGCGGCAGGGAGAAGATGTAGAAGCCCGCATCGCGCCCGAACAGCGGGTCGGACTCCCCGAACGGCGTCGCGTCGAGGAACTGCAGCAGCATGAGCCACTGCCCGGACGCCGCGCCGGAGAGGAACAGCGCCAGCAGCGCCGACGCGCCGGCCGCCAGCCAGCGCAGGTGGCGCGGCTCGAGCACGACCGGCTGGATGTCGCCGCCGCCGGGGAACACCACGTACGGCTGGCGCTGGGCGCGCGCGGCCAGCCGCAGGTTGGCGAACAGGACCAGGAACGCGGCCGCGAAGACCCCGACGCCCACCAGGCCCTTCGTCGTCAGGCTCTTGAGGAACACCGACTGGTAGCCGGTCTCGCCGAACCACAGCCACTCGGTGTACAGATGCGCGAACGACGGCAGCGTGACCAGCAGCAGCAGGGCGGTGACGGTGAGGACGATTCTCATTGGCATGGGCGCCTCGCTTCTCCCTCGTTCTTCGAGAAGTATAGGTCCGCGCCGCCCCCGCCGCCAGCCTCGGCGAGCGGCGGGCCTACCACTCCTCCATCTCGAACTTGATTTTGCTGCGCTTCGCGGTCTCCTCGATGTCCGCCATCGACCAGGGGTTGCCGCACGTCATGATGAGCGAGGTGGAGGGGTCGAAGCGGTCGCGCAGCCGCTGCGCCGACAGGTGCTCCGGCAGCTCCGGCCGCGGCGTGCGCTGCATGCCGGCCTCGGCGCGCGCGAGGTCGCCCTGGCCCGCGCGGGCCGCCGCGAGCACCTCCTCCTCCTTCATCGGCAGGTCGAAGATGTGCCGCAGCACGTTGTTCGCCCGTCCCACCCCCATGCCGTCGTCGTCGAGGTCGCGCTGCGTGGGCCGGCTCACCGTCGGCACGTAGACGAAATCGAACCGGCCCGCCCGCTCCATGTCGAGCAGCTCCTGGTGATACGCCAGCTCCTCGTAGGTCCGGTTGGTGTGGAGGATCGTGTACTTGCACTGGTCGCCCCGGCCGTTCGAGGCCTCGTGGTGGAGCTGCTTGGCCATGGCGATGAACGGGGCCAGGCCCGTGCCGGTGCCCACCATGAGCACGCTGTCGAAACCGGCGGCCCGCTGGTCGAGCGTGAAGCTGCCCGTGATGCGGTCGAAGTAGGTGATGCTGTTGTCCGTCTCGGGGTCCATGTTCATGAAGACCGAGCTCAGCCGCCCGAACTCGCCCTTCCCGATCACCTCGAGGACGACGTAGAACTCGAGGTAGCCGTGCTCTTCCTGCTCCCAGGGGGCCGACGCGATCGAGTAGGAGTGCGTGACCTGGCCGATCTTCTGCTGGCCCGCCTCGTCGAGGTCGGGTCCGTACCTGGCGGCGCCGTCGTCGCCGACGCCCACCTTCTTCGTCAGCTTGCAGTCGTCGCGCCGGAGCGCGATGTACTGCCCGGCCTTCGACGGCGGGAACGTGCTGCCTGCTTCCGGCATCAGCCTGAAGATTGTCAAGATGGAAGAGAGGTCCCGCTTGTAGGTGACCGTGCCGACCTTGCGTCCTGCCATTCAGCGTCCTTTCACAGGAGGTGCGGGGCGCCGGACGGCGCCTCCCTGCCGGCGGCGCGTGTCGAGCACCGGCCGCGACCTCACAGGATCTTGCATCCTCCGAGAGGCTGTCAACCCGCCGCGGGCGCCCGCCCGGCCGCAACCGAGGTGGACAAAGCACCGGCGGGTGCGATAGATCAGGCATTGCGCTGCCCGGGGCCACCATGACCAGAAAGTATCGCCAGCAGGGATATCAGGACGACGATCGCCCGCGCGACGCGCCGCGTGACGCGCCGCGCGACGACAAACGCGAGCGGGGTCCGCGCCGCGGATACGGCCCGCGCGAGCCGCGGATGATCAACATGCCGGGCTTCCGCGACGTGCTCAAGTGCGCGCGGTGCGGCAACCAGGTCGCCGCGGCGATCGCCTTCGACAGCACGTGCGCCCAGTGCGGGAGCGACCTCCACAGTTGCGCGCAGTGCACCTGGTTCGATACGGCCAGCCGGTTCGAGTGCGGCCGGCCGATCCCGGCCCGCGTCACGCCCAAGCAGGGCCGCAACACCTGCACGTTCTTCGAGGGTCGCGTCACCGTCGAACGGGAAACGCATTCCACGGGTCCCCGCACGGCCCGCCAGGCGTTCGACGACCTGTTCAAGTGAGGCCGCGTGAGCGCCGACCTGCCCGCCGCGTTGCCGTCGCCCGTGCGGCTGGTCTTCTTCACGCAGACGTTCGGTTGCGAGACGTGCCTCCAGGCGCGGCAGGTGCTCGACGACCTCGCCGGACGTTCCGCCCGGGTCTCGGTCGAGGAGCACAACCTCCTGCTCGACCGGGAGCGGGCCGCGGCGTTCGGCATCGACCGGGCGCCGGGGACCGCCATCGTGGGCCCGCGCGACCTGGGCCTGCGCTACTACGGAACCCCGGCCGGCCACGAGCTGCGGTCGCTGGCCGATGCGGTCGCGCTGGCGGGCGGGGCTGCCGGCGCCGGGCTGGCGCCCGCGAGCCTGGCGGCGCTGGCCGCCCTCGACCGGCCGCTGGACATCAAGGTATTCGTCACCGCGGCGTGCTCCCTCTGCCCGCAGACGGTCGGTCTGGCCTGGCGGCTGGCTGCCGCGAGCCCCCGGGTCACCACGTCGGTGATAGAGGCCACCGAATTCCCGGATCTCATACAGCGCTACCGCGTCTCCGGCGTGCCGCAGACCGTCGTCGACGATCGCATCGAGATCCTGGGCTCGCAGCCGGAGGACGCCTTCGTGCGGGCGGTGCTGCAGAGCTTCAACTAGATGGGGCTGCGCCCCAAGCCCCCGGCGTTCGCTTGCGGGGGCCCCTTCGCC
>CAYGCV010000126.1:0-11246 GCA_964348425.1 uncultured Vicinamibacteraceae bacterium
GCGCGGGGCTGTGGGGTCCCCGCAAGCGAACGCCGGGGGTTCGGGGCGCAGCCCCATCTGATTGATGCCGCGCATCCGGAAGATTGAATCGACTCTTCAACAATTTGGTCGCGGCGGATCCCGCCTGCCCCTGAGCGGGGTGGATCTCATCACGTTTCGGTGTTTTCGCGGAACGTTCCTTGCAAGCGTCTAGCCGTACCTGGCCCATGAAGGATTCGATGCCGTCGATTCGGCGGGACGCCTATCGCCGGCGTCGCTCGCTCGGTTGGAGCCGCGCGCTGCTGGCGGTGGGCGTCGTGGCCGTCCTGCTGTGCCTGGCGGCGGCCAACGTGCTGCGGGCAGGCTGGACCGAGGCCGAGGACGGCGTGCTGTGGGTCGAGCGGCCGGCGGGGCTCGTGGCGGCCGAAATCGCACCGGGGTCCCCGGCGGTCCGCGCGGGTCTCTCGCCCGGGGACGTCCTGCTCGCGGTCGACGGCGTGCCGATCGAGTCGCGGGCCGCGCTGCTCGACGTCTTCCATGCCGGCGGCGACGGGGCGGTGCGTGCCTACACCGTGCTCCGGCTGGGCCGTCAGGAGCTGCACGAGCTCTCGCTGGAAATCCTCCCCGACGGCAGGCCCCGCCTGTACCTCGTGCTGGTCGCCATCGGCGTCTTCACCCTGCTCATCGGCACCTCCGTGCGTCTGCGGCGTCCCGACGAGCAGGCGACGCTGCACTTCTTCTGGCTGACCGTCGCGTTCTTCGGCGTGTTCGCCTTCTCGTTCAGCGGACGCCTGGATCGCCTCGACTGGGTGTTCTACTGGGCGGACGCGGTATCGATGCTGCTGCTCGCGCCGCTGTTCGTGCACTTCGCCCTGGTCTTTCCCGCACGTCCGCCCGGCTCCGTGCCGCGCCGGCTGGGCAGGTCGGTGCTCGCTGCCGTCTACTTCCCGGCCCTCGGGCTCGCGGCGGCCGAGATTGCCGTGCTCGGCGGGCCGGGCGCGGGCCCGCGGTTCAGCGGCGCCGTGGAGGTCATCTGGCAACTGGAGGTCGCCTACCTGGCCGCCTGCGCGGTCGGCGGCCTCGTCATCATGATCCGCGCGCTGCGGCAGGCGCCGTCGGTCACCGCGCGGCTGCAGTTGCGGTGGGTCGTGTCGGGAGCCGTGCTGGGCGGCCTGCCGTTCACCCTGGGCTACGCCGTGCCATGGGCGCTGGGCTTCGATTCCGACTGGCTGCACCTGACGGCCGTGACGCTGGTTCTGATTCCGCTCGCGTTCGCGGCGGCCATCGTCCGCTACCGGCTCGGCGACGTCGAGGTGATCGTCAAGCGCGGTCTCGTCTACGCGGGTGCGGTCGCGGCGATGGCGGCGATCTATCTGCTTCTCGAGGGACTCGCGACGGCGGTCTTTCTAAACGAGTCGGATCAGCACAACTCGCTCATCGCGCTCCTGGCGACCCTCGTGGTGGTCCTGCTGGCGAGGCCGGTCAAGGACGCGATCGAAACGATGCTCGACCGCGTCTACTATCGGGACCGGTACGACTATCGCCGGGCGCTGGTCGACTTCGCGCGGGATCTCAACAGCGATCTGGACCTCGACCGGCTGGCCGAGCGACTCGTGACACGCGTTGCCGAGACGCTGGTCGTCGACAGGATGGTGCTGCTGCAGGGCGCGGCCGGCGGGGGTCCGTCCAACGGCGCCTTTCGCCCGGTGCGGTGGACCGGCTTCGAGACGCCGCCCCCGCCGCTGGGCGCCGATGCCGGCGTCGCCGGCCTGCTGCAGGAGTGCCGCACCGTGGTGCTCGACGACCCGGCAATCGCGCGGCGGCTGGCGCCGAGCGATGCCGCGTTCTGGCGGGATCGCGGGCTCCACTACTTCGCGCCCTGCGTCGCCGAGGGCGCGACGATCGCGGTGATGGCGCTGGGGCGCAAGAGCAGCGGCGAGCCGCTGAGCAGCGAGGACATGACCCTGCTGGCCGCCGTTGCGGGTCAGGTCGCGACCGCGCTCGAGAACGGCCGCCTGTACGGCCAGTTGCGTCAGAAGGCGGCCGAGCTCGATCGGATGCACCAGTTCAGCCAGAACATCATCGAGTCGCTGAGCGACGGGCTCGTGGCGGTCGACCTGGACGGACGGGTCATCCTGTGGAACGCGGAGCTCGAACGGATCTACGGCGTCGCACGCGCCGCGGCCGTCGGGCGCACCCTCGACACCCTCTTCGATCCGCCGGTCGTCGTGCGGCTGCGGTCCGACGCCGGCGAGACCCCCGGCGTTCGCCGCCGGGTGCCGCTGCGGTCGAGGCACGCGGGCGATCCGCGCCGGCTGCTGGTCAACCTCGCGACCGCTCCGCTGCTGACGCCCGACGGCGGGACCAGCGGCATGATCGTCATCGTCGAGGACATCACCCGGCGCGTTCAGCTCGAGGAGCAGTTGCAGATATCGGAGAAGATGGCGTCGGTCGGACTGCTTGCCGCCGGCGTGGCCCACGAGGTGAACACGCCCCTGACCGGCATCTCGAGCTTCACGCAGATGCTGCTCGACGAAGCCGACCCCGACGACCCGCGGACGCCCGTCCTGAAGAAGATCGAGAAGCAGACCTTTCGCGCCGCGAAGATCGTCAACGGGCTGCTGAACCTGGCGCGTCCGGGACGCTCGGAGGCGGCCGGCCCGGTCGACGTCAACGGCGTCGTCAACGAGGTGCTGGCGCTGCTCGAGCCGCAGCTCGCCGCCGGCAGCGTCAAGGTGCGGCGCGAGCTGGCCGGGTCGCCGCTCGTCGTGCAGGGCGTGGACTTCAAGCTGCAGCAGGTCTTCCTGAATCTCTTCCTGAACGCTCGCGACGCCATGCCGGGCGGCGGATGGCTCACCATCCGCACCCGTGTCGAGGGCCGGCAGGCGCTCGTCGAGGTGGCGGACACCGGCTCCGGGATTCCCCCCGAGCTGCTCTCCCGGATCTACGATCCGTTCTTCACCACGAAGGCGACCGGCAAGGGTACCGGCCTCGGCCTCTCGGTGATCTACGGGGTCGTGCAGGAGCACCACGGCTTGATCGAGTGCGCGAGCGAGCCCGATCGGGGCACGCGGTTCACGCTGAAGCTGCCGCTGGCGGCCGCGCGGGAGCGGACGGCCGGCACCGCACGCTGATCCCATCCATCCGGACATGCTGCGCAACGCCTCGATCCTGGTCGTGGACGACGAAGAGATCATGCGCGAGATCCTCGAGTCGCTGCTGTCCCGCCAGGGGTGTCGGGTGCGCCTCGCCGGCTCGGGCGAGGAAGCGGTCGAGATGGCGAAGGCCGACCCGTTCGACGCCGCCGTCGTCGACGTGATGATGCCGGGCATCGACGGGCTCCAGACGCTCGAGCAGTTGCAGCGGATCGACGCGGACCTGCCCGTCGTCATGATCACCGCCTTCGGAACCGCCGCCAACACCCGCGAGGCGTTCAAGCGGGGTGCGTTCGACTTCATCGAGAAGCCGTTCAAGAACGATGACGTGCTGGTCGTGCTGCGCAACGCGGTGGCCCAGCGGCGCCTCGTCACCGAGAACCGGACGCTGCGTCAGAGCCTGCAGTTGCAGAGCCATCGCCTCAGCGATCTGATAGGGCGCAGCCCGCGCATGCGGCGGGTCTTCGACCTCATCACCCAGGCGGCGCCGAGCCGGACGACCATCCTGGTGCAGGGCGAGAGCGGGACCGGGAAGGAGCTGGTCGCCCGCGCGGTCCACGCCAACTCGGCACGCAGCGACCGGCCCTTTATCACGGTGAACTCCGGCAGCCTGCCGCCCGACCTTCTCGAGTCGAACCTGTTCGGCCATGTCAAGGGCGCGTTCACGGGTGCGGTATCGCTGAAGAAGGGCCTGTTCGAGCTCGCGGATCGGGGCAGCATCTTCTTCGACGAGATCGGGACCGTGCCGCTCGAGACGCAGGCCAAGCTGCTGCGCGTCATTCAGGAGCGCGAGTTCATGCGCCTGGGCGGCGTGGACACGCTCAAGGTGGACGTGCGCATCATCGCCGCGACGAACGTCGACCTGAAGCAGGCGGTCGACAACGGGGAGTTCCGGGAAGACCTGTACTACCGCCTCCACGTCATCACCATCGAGCTCCCGGGCCTCCGCGAGCGCCGGGAGGACATTCCGCTGCTCGCGCAGCACTTCCTGACCAAGTACGGGAAGGAGAACCGCAAGCCCGGGCTCGAGCTCGCCCCGGAGGCGCTCCGGCTCCTGGAGGAGTACAACTGGCCGGGCAACGTGCGGGAGCTCGAGAACGTGATCGAGCGGGCGGTCGTGCTCACCTCCGGAACGACCATCGGCACCAGCCTGATGCCGGATTCGATCCGGACTCCGCAGCGGTTCCAGTTGCCGAGCTTCGAGATGCCGCCCGACGGGATCCCGTTCCGGAAGGTGATCGAAGAGATGGAGACGATGCTGATCACGCGCTCGCTCGACGCGGCCGGCGGCATCCAGAAGCGCGCGGCGGAGCTGCTGCACATCAAGCCGACGACGCTCAACGAGATGATCAAGCGTTACGGCATCCGCCCGCGCGGGAAGCGCGGCGCGGCCGCGGAGCGGAAGAGCGAGTCGGCCCCTGCCGGCGCCCGGCAGTCGCGCGCCCGCGACCTGCCGGATGCGGTCGCCGCCAACCTGATCGACAAGCGGCTGTCGTCACGCGGTTGACGGCTGCCCGCGCGACCTGCGCCGCCGGCGGGGAGCCGCTCGCCGCCGGCTCCTGCGCCCGACGGCGGCAATCAACCGCTCGTACTTCTCCAGGATGGCCGGCCAACTGTAGTGCTCCCGGACATAGCGCCGCCCGTTGCGGCCCATTTGCGCCCGCAACTCGTCGTCGCCGACCAGCAGTTGCAGGCACTCGGCGAACTCGGCGCCGTCGCCGTAGTACAACCCGGCGTTGCTCCGCTGGCAGTGGTCCGTCAGCACGTCGCTCCGGGCGTTGGCGATGATCGGCGTCCCGACGGCGAACGCTTCGAGCGCGGGCAGCGACAGGCTCTCGCGAGGCGACGGCGCGACGACGACTGTCGCGGCTTCCAGCGCTTCGAGCCGCTCGCTCTCCGTCAGCATGCCGGCGAATCGGATGAACGGCTCCTCGGGAATGCGCATCAGCTTGGCGCCCATCAGGACCAGCGTCGCCTCGCCCTGTTGCGCCGCATAGCGGCCGAAGTACTCGATGAGCTCCTCGCACCCGGTGCCGGCCTCGACCCGCTCGCCGTAGAGCGCGACGGGTCCGTACAGCCGGTGCCGGCGCCTGAAGACGGCGCCGGGCATCCGGGGCTGCCCGTTGGCGCCGGCCGCCGTCGCGGTCGCGCCGCTCGTCTCCGCATCGGCCGCTGCCGGTGCGAGCTGCTCCGCATCGAGATGCGGCGGCAGCTCGACGCCGCAACCCACGATCGCCTCGGCATGCGCCTCGATCGAGAAGCGGCTGCGCAGGAAGCCGCGTTCGACGCCGGTGTCGTACGCGATGCCCGCCGGCAGGGAGAACAGCGGGTGGTAGGTGTCCAGACGGATCGCCGGCTCCTCCTGCGCCGCCGGCACCAGGATGCTGCGCCGCGGATCGACGCGCAGGCCGAGCACCGTGGGCGCGTGCCGATAGCCGAAGAAGATGAGGGCGTCGTACGACTCGTGACGCTGCTCCAGGTGCTCGATGAGCGCCGGGCACCACGGTCCCTGCTGCTGCAGCCAGCTTTCCTCGTCCTGCGCGGTGTGGGGATTGGCGAAGATCCAGTCGGAGTACGCCTCGAAAGCCCCGGGGTCGCGGGTCTGCGCGTTGGCGAAGCGCCGCACGGTCACGCCGCGCACCCGGTCCGGTCCGGCGGGGTACGCGTTGTCCCAGGTCGCGGCGTCCCGGGCGCAGGTGGTCAGCACGTCGACGTCGTGGCGCTGCGACAGGTGCTCGGCAATCAACCGGCAGTGGTGCTCGGGCCCGGCTGCCAGCTCGGCGCCGTAGCGCTGCACGATGAGGGCGATTCTCACGGCGTCGAGACCGGGCCGCGGCGGCCGGCGACAACGCGGCGCCGCCGGCGCGGCGAGGCGGGCACGGGCGGACGGCGTGGCACACGCTGGGGCACCGCCGCCCTCACTGGCTCGGTGGATCCGGCTCGCCCGCCGGCTGCGCGGCTGGCGGCGACTCGCTCTCGCTCGGGGGCGCGGGCGTCGCGTCCGGCGGCGCCGCATCGTCCGCGGGCTGCGCGCCGGCCGCGGCCGTGCCCTCGGTGTCCGTTGCGGCGCGGGGGGATCGCCGCCGGCCCCGGCGTCGTCGTCGCCGCTTGGGTTCCGCGCCCTCGGCCTCGGCCTCGCCGCTGCTCGCGTCAGCCGCCGCGCGCGCCTCGTCCCGTCGCTGCGCGACGCCTTCCACGGCGCGGGCCTGCCGTTCGCCGAAGTCCAGCCGTCCGGCGACCGACTCGACGCGCGCCCGGTGGTTCTTCATGTCGACGGAGAGGCGGGTCATCTCGAGGACGAGATTGTTCATGACCTCGTAGTTCAGGGCGTCGATCTCCTCGCGGGCGGCGAGCCGCGAGTTGCTGAGTGCGAGGAGCCTCGCCACCCTGTCGACGAACTGCGCGTGCTGCGCGTTGATCTCGCGCTGGACCTGCAGGGCCTGCACGATCGGGTCGACGTTGAAGAACAGCTTGAGGACCGGGCTGAGCAGCCGGCGGACGGGGTAGAGCAGCCATCCCAGCAGCCCGCGCGAGGCGTAGATGCTCTGGGGACCGAACTCGAACGACTCGGGCGCGGACGGGGCCGGCGCCGCGTCCTGCTCCCGCCGCCGCCGCAGCGAGCGGTCGACGAGCTCCGGGCGGGCCCCGGCCGGCTCGAGCACCCCCTCGAGCTTCACGTTCGCCAGCTCCCGGACCTGCTGTTCGGTGTAGTCCTCGCCGTGCTTCTCCTTGATGCGGTCACGGACCTGCTCCATGATCCGCACCACGTCGACGCCGTCTGACTGGGTGGAGAACTCGGACATGAGTTGCCCTGGCAACCTCGCCTCCGTCCGGCAGGTCCGCCAGGGCGGGCGGAGTCCGCGGCGCGGCAGCGGACTCCCGGGCCGGCAACACTCAACTGAAGCTGGCCAGCGCCTCCGATTCCGACTCGTAGGTGTCGAAGACCGTGAGCAGCTTGGTGATGGTCAGCACTTCCCTGATGCGCGCGGTCAGATTCAGCAACCGCAGGCTGCCGCCGTTGCGGGTCACCGTCCGGTAGCTCGACACCATCTGCCCCAGGCCGGCGCTGTCGACGTACGGCACGTCTCCCAGATTCAGCACGATCTTCGTGTGGCCCTGCTGAACCAGGCTGTTGATCTTGTCCTTCAGAAGCTCGTCGCCGTCGCCGATCGTGAGCTTGCCATGCAGATCCAGGACCTTGACATCGCCGCTCGAGCGTTCCGCGATCTCCATCGTTCCTCCGTCACGGTGCGGGTGCGGCCGCACCCGGGCCTAGTCGGCTTCACGCCGCATCTTCTTGCGGCTGCGCTTGCGCGCCAGCGCCTGCTTGGCGCGGCGCTTGTCGCCTGGCTTCAGATAGTAGGAATGCTTCTTGATATCCTTGATGATATCTTCCTGCTGAACTTTCCGCTTGAAACGGCGAAGCGCACTCTCGATCGATTCGCCTTCCTGGATTCTGACCTCTGCCAACTCGCCTGTCACCCCCTTCGGGCGGCTCCCTGATTCCCGCTCCCTGCGGGCGCCGAACCTGGAATGTTAGGCTGAAATCTCAAGCCATTGCAAGAGCGTAGGATATGCCGATGAAAGTGCTGTTGGTGGGGGGCGGCGCGCGCGAGCACGCCCTCGCCTGGAAGCTGTGCGGGGAGCGGGCGGTGGGGGATCTGGTGTGCGCGCCCGGCAACGCCGGCATCGCCCGCCTGGCGCGGTGCGTGCCGCTGGACGTCGCGGATCCCGAGGCGATTCTCGACGCCGCGGCGCGCGAGCAGGTCGACTTCACGGTGGTCGGTCCGGAGCTGCCGCTGGCCAACGGCGTGGCGGACGTCTTTGCCGCGGCCGGCCGGCCGCTGTTCGGACCCTGCCAGGCCGCGGCGCGCCTCGAGAGCAGCAAGGTGTTCGCCAAGCGGTTCATGGCGCGGCACCGCATTCCGACCGCCCGCTTCCGCGTGTGCGAGACCCCCACGGACGCCCTCGCCGCCGTCAGCGGCGGCGAGTTCGGCCTGCCGGTGGTCGTCAAGGCGGACGGGCTGGCCGCCGGCAAGGGGGTGACCGTTGCGCCGGATCGGGAGACGGCGGAGGCGGCGGTGCGCGCGGCGATGGTCGACGGCCGGTTCGGCGCGGCCGGCGCCCGTCTGGTGATCGAGGAGTGTCTGGCCGGAGACGAGGCGTCGTTCTTCGTGCTGTGCGACGGCCGCCGCGGGGTCGCGCTGCCCTCGGCGCAGGATCACAAGCGGGCGCTCGATGGAGACCGGGGACCCAACACGGGCGGCATGGGGGCCTTCGCGCCGAGCCCGCTCGTCTCGCCGGCGGTGGCGGGGCGGGTGATGGCGGACATCGTGCAGCCGGTGCTCGACGGGCTGCGCTCGGAAGGCCGGGAGTACCGCGGCGTGCTCTACGTCGGACTGATGCTGACGCGCGACGGCCCGCGGGTGATCGAGTTCAACGTCCGCTTCGGCGATCCGGAGGCGCAGGTGGTGCTGCCCATGATCGAGACGGACCTGGCGCCGGTCCTGTTCTCGGCGGCGACCGGGGATCTCGCCGCGTCCGGGTGGCGGACCGCGGGCGATCCGCACGTGGGCGTGGTGCTCGCGTCGGGCGGCTATCCGGGCGCCTTCGAGACCGGCTACGAGATCGACGGCCTGGACGCGGCGGAGGCGCTGCCCGGCGTGGTGGTCTTCCACGCCGGATCCGGCTTGCGGGACGGCCGCTTCGTGACGCGCGGCGGCCGGGTGCTGACGGTGGTGGGCCGGGGCGGCACGTTCGCGGAGGCCCGCGCCCGCGCGTACGACGCGGCCGCGTGCATCTCGTTTCCGCACAAGCACGTGCGGACCGATATCGGCATGAAGGCGTTGGCGGCGGGCGGCAACGGCGCAGCGTGAGGTGACGCGATGGCGAAGCGACAGGTGCAGATTCTGATGGGTTCCGACTCCGACGCGCCGGTGATGCAGCGGGCGGTCGATCAGTTGCGGGCGTTCGGCATCGAGTGCGGGATGACGGTGGCCTCGGCGCACCGCTCGCCGGACCGCGTGCAGCGGCTGGTTCGGCAGGCGCGCGAGGACGGGGTGGCGGTGTTCATCGTCGGCGCCGGCGCCGCGGCGCACCTGGCGGGGGTCGTGGCGGCCCACGCGACGCAGCCCGTCATCGGCGTGCCGATCGACTCGTCCCCGCTCAAGGGGTGGGATGCGCTGCTGGCCACGGTGCAGATGCCGCCCGGGGTGCCGGTGGCCACCGTCTCGGTCGGCGCCGCCGGGGCCACCAACGCGGCCGTCCTGGCCGCCCAGATCCTGGCGGTCGGCGACGCGCGGGTTGCCGCGGCGCTCGACGAGTACAAGCAGCAGCTCGCCCGCAAGGTCGAGGCCGCCGCGGCCCGCGTGGAGGGCGACGGCGCCTGACGCCTGCCTGGGCGTCTGACGCCTGCCTGACGGATTCCTGAACGCGGGCGTCAGGTTCTCTTCAGGCTCTCTTAAGGTGCGCCGCCGCCGTCCCGCGACTATCCTCCTGCACGCAACACCCCCCCTGGAACCCGGCCGATCGGCCTGCACCGGGCAGGCCGATCGGCGTCGGGACGGCGCAAGGAGGCTGAAATTGAACCATTGGGTGCGGCGGAACCCCTGTCCCCGCGCGGGACAGGTCGTCCTCACCATCTGTCTGCTCGTCCTGGGCTCGGGACCCCCGGCCGCGGCGGAAGCCCAGACGACCGGCACGATTGCCGGGACGGTAGTTGCCGTCGAGACCGGCCAGCCCGTCCCGAATGCCGTGGTGCTCGTTGACGGCGAGAGCCTGGCGGCCGTCACCAACGCGGTCGGCCGCTTCGAGATCGCCGGCGCGCCGGCCGGCGCCGTCGGGCTGACGGTGCAGGCGGCCGGGTACCTGGAGTTGCGGGTCGCCGACGTGCAGGTGGTGGCGGGGGCGGCGGCCGCGGTGACGATCGAGCTGGTTGCCACGCCGAACTACCTCGAGCGCGTGCAGGTCACGGCCAGCAAGGCGCCGCTCAGCATCGGCGAGATCGCGGCGCAGGCGGACGTCGTCGATCGGTCGACCATCGAGGAGCGCGGCGACCAGCGCCTGACGCAGGCGATCGCCCACGTGCCGGGCGTGATCGTGAGCACGCAGGCCGGCTCGTTCGAGTCCGTCATGCTGCGCGGGCTCCCACGGGACGGCAACGAGTTCACGAGCACGCTGCTGCTCATCGACGGCGTGCCGCAGACCGACTCGCGGAACAGCTCGCGCGTCATCAACCTGCCCATCCACGACGCGGGGAGCATCGAGGTGGTGCGCGGTCCCAACTCGGCGCTCTACGGGCGGACGGCCATCGGGGGCGCGGTGAACGTCCGCACGGGCGAGCCGACCGCCGAGCACGAGTCCGACTTCGACCTCGGCGCCGGCGGCTTCGGGTTCTTCAAGGGCGCCGCCCGGGCGTCGGGGCCGGTCGCCGACTGGGGCGGCTACTTCGTGTCCGCGTCGAGCGAGCGCAACAGCGGTTTCTACACGGGGCCGTCGGAATTCAACGTCGACCAGACCTCGGTCTTCGCCAAGCTCACCTTCGTGCCCGATGCGAAGTCGTTCGGCATGGTGAGCGCGAACCGCGTCGTCTCGGCGCAGAGCCTGCCGACCAACGAGCCGATCATCGGCGGCCGTTTCCTCAGCGACATCGACCCGCGCTTCGACCGGCTCAGCGACCTGAACGTCGCCGGCGTCAACTACCGGCAGAACGAGGGACGTTTCACGGCCAACTACACGCGGCAGTTCACCGACGAGGTCAGGCTGGTCAACGTGTTCGGCTACCGCCAGATCCAGTACAAGTTCATCGACTCGGGCGACATCACGGGCGCGCCGTTCGACCTGGCGAACACGGTGTTGACGCAGTATCCGTTCGACCTGCAGACCGACGAGGACATCTTCTACGGGGAGTCGCGTCTGGAGACCGACTTCTCGGCGGGAGCGGTCGAGATGTCCTTCATGGGCGGCGGCTCGTACGAGTGGACCAGCGGCTACGGCGCGGGCAATCTGATCTACACCGCCGCCGACACGTTCGGCTGGCCCCTCGACTACCTCAACCCCGTCCACCCGCCCAAGGCGGACTGGGAGTTCTTCCGCTTCGGCGGCAACGACTAC
>CAYGCV010000127.1:0-11115 GCA_964348425.1 uncultured Vicinamibacteraceae bacterium
CGGCGGCGGGGCCCCCCCCCCCCCCGGCGCCCCCCCGGCGCCGATTGATGCCGGCCGACGCTGCCGTCATTACGTAACCCGCCGCAAGCAGTGCCGAACCCGCCGCCGTCCGTCGTGCGACCGGCCGCGCTCCCGGGCGTGGTGGTCAGCGCCGCGCTTGCCGGGCTGCTCGCCGCGGGCGGCTGTGGCGGGGGCGAGCCCGCGCCCGGCGGCGGGAGCCCGCCGTCCCCCGTGCCGGCGGCGCCTCCCGCCGTGACCGAGGCGCCTCCCGCCGTGCCGCGGGCGCAGCCCGCCAATCCGGCCCGGCGGACCGATACGGCCGACGCGATCCACCACGAGCGTTTCCAGCGGCTCGCCGCCGAGGTGTTGCGGCTGATGATCGCCGCGGCGCAACGCGCGCTCCCCATCGGCCCGCTGCAGGAGCGCGTCGACGCCGCGCGCCGGCTCGCGGTCAGCGACGTGGAGGCGGCGGCGGACCGGCTGGAGGAGATCGCGGCCGACCTCGAGGCGCTGATCGAGGAGAGCGACGAGAGCGGCTGACGCGAGGAGTCCGTGGTCGAACCCCGCGCCGCGCCGGCGTTCTTGCGCGGCGCGTGCGTCTTGCGCGATCATGGGCGCTATCCGGATAGAGGGCGAACAAGTGCCAAGGAGGGCAGGATGAGCTATCGATGTGTCGCGGCGGTGTTGGCGGCGGTTGCGGTGGCGGCGGCCGCGCAGGACGAGGCGGCTCCGCGGACGCCGTGGGGCGCGCCGGATCTGCAGGGGGTCTGGGACTTCCGGTCCATCACGCCGATGGAGCGGCCCGACGAGCTGGCGGACCGGGCGTTCCTGAGCGCCGAGGAGGCCGCGGAGCTCGAGCAGGAGCGCATCGCCCGCAACGAGGAGCTGGCGAACCGGGCCGCGCGGCGCACGCAGGTCACCGACAGCGTGGACCGCGGCGAGGACGGCGCCCCCGGCTTCTACAACAACTTCTGGCTCGACTACGGCACGTCGCCGGTCGAGACCGGGCGGACCTCGCTGATCGTCGATCCGCCGACCGGCAAGGTGCCGCCGCTGACCGGCGCCGCCGCGCGGCGGCAGGCCGCGGCCGCGGCCCTGCGCGAGGGCGTCGGCGGGCACTCGCCCACGCCCGGCGGCTGGGTGGAGGACCTCGGCGCCAACGGCCTGCAGCTCCGCTGCATCACCGGCTTCAACGCCGGGCCGCCGATGACCCCCGGCGCCTACAACAACAACGTGCAGGTGTTCCAGACCGAGAACACCGTGGCGCTGCTCAACGAGATGAACCACAACTTCCGCATCATCCCGCTGGACGGACGCCCGACCGTCGGCCTCCCGCAGTGGACGGGCGAGTCGCACGGCCACTGGGACGGCGACACGCTGGTCGTCGAGACGACCGGCTTCCTGCGCGAGACGAGCTTCCAGCGCGGCTCGAGCGACGCGAACCTGCGGCTCGTCGAGCGCTTCACGCGCGTCTCGCCGGGGACGCTGCTGTACGAGGCCACCATCGACGATCCCACCGTCTGGTCGCAGGTCTGGACCTACGAGATCCCGATGCAGCTCAACGACCAGCCGCTGTACGAGTACGCCTGCCACGAGGGCAACTACGGCCTCTACAACATCCTGGCCGGCGCCCGCGCGGAGGAAGCCGCGGCTGAAGCGGCCATGAACGCGTCGAAGCAGTAGGCTTGGTCGGACGGGGCTGCGCCCCGAACCCCGGGCGTTCGCTCTGCGCGGTCTACGGGGCAGACGCCTGGCGCCGGACGATGCGAGCCGACCCCGGCCTGCCGGGGCCGGCTCTTTTTCTTGCGGGGCGGGACCGGAGGTCCGTGACCGTTCATCCGTCGGCCACCTCATGCCCCACCACAAGTCGCTGGACATTGGTGCGGGCAACTCTTAGCATGCGAGTGCACTGCGAGTTGGAATCCAGGAGGTTCATCAGGAGGTTCATGATGATTCATCGATCGATCGTGCCGGTGAGCGCGCTGGCGTTCGTGATGGCCGTCGCGGCCCTGGCGCCCGCGCCGGTCGCGGGCCAGGACCTGCCCCGGACCCCGTGGGGCGCCCCGGACCTGCAGGGCGTGTGGGACTTCCGCACCCTGACGCCGATGGAGCGGCCCGCCGAGCTGGAGCAGGACGTCTACACGGCGGAGGAGGCCGCGGAGTTCGAGGCGCGGCGCCTCGCCGAGATCGCGGCGCTCGACGACGAGGAGCCGGCCGACGTCGTCGGCAACTACAACCAGTTCTGGTTCGATCGGGGCACGACCGTGGTCGAGACCAACCGCACGTCGCTCGTCACCGATCCGCCCGACGGCCGCATCCCGGCGCTGACCGCGGCCGCCGAGCGGCGGCAGGCGGCCGAGGCGAGGGCGCGCGAGGGCACGGGGCGGCACACGCCGACGCCCGGCGGCTTCGTCGAGGACCTCGGCGCCAACGGCCTGCAGGTGCGCTGCCTGATGGGCTTCAACGCCGGCCCGCCGATGGAGCCGCGCGCCTACAACAACAACGTGCAGATCTTCCAGACCGAGGACCACGTGGTGCTGCTGACCGAGATGGTCCACGACGCGCGCGTCGTGCCGCTGGACGGACGCGCGCACCTGCCCGCGAGCCTGCGCCAGTGGGCCGGCAGTTCGCGCGCCCACTGGGACGGCGACACGCTGGTGGTGGAGACGACCAACTTCCTGCGCGAGACGAGCTTCGCGCGCGGCGCCTCCACGCGCAACCTCAATCTCGTGGAGCGCTTCACGCGCGTCGCGCCCGGGACGCTGCTCTACGAGGCGACGGTGGACGACCCGACGGTCTGGACGCGTCCCTGGACCTATACGGTGCCGATGACGCTGAACCCCGACCCGTTGTACGAGTATGCCTGCCACGAGGGCAACTACGGGCTGTACAACATCCTGGCCGGCGCCCTCGCCGACCAGTTGGAGGCCGAAGCCGCGGGCTCGCGGTAGGGAGCGAACCATGCGTGTACATCTGCCAGGGACAGCAAGTCTGGCGCTCGTCGCGCTGCTGGCCTCCGCCGGGGCGGCGGCCGGCCAGGGCGGCGGCGCCGAGGCCGATCCGCGCGACCAGTTCGTCGGCACGTGGAAGCTGCTGGGGGTCGAGCGGTACGACGCGGACGGCAACCAGCAGCCGCCGCCGGAGCCCGGCACGTTCGGGGCCGGGGCGCCGCTCGGCTACATCATGTACGACGGCGAGCACATGGCCGTCATCATCCAGCAGGAGGGGCGCCTGCCGTACGCCGGCGCCGAGCCGACGCCCGACGAGGCGCTGGCGGCGCTGACCAGCTACACGTCGTACTTCGGGCCGTACACGGTGAACGAGGCCGAGGGGTACGTCACCCACCACGTGCTGGGCAGCATCAACCCGGGCGTGACCGGGCAGGACAACCAGCGCTTCTACGAGTTCTCCGACGACCGGCTCATCCTGCAGCCCCCGCCGGGGCCGTCCGGCGGGCGCGTGCGGATCATCTGGGAGAAGGTGCCCGACAAGGCCGACCTGACCGCGGAGCAGCACCGGTTCCTCGGCTTCTGGGCCATCTCGCACGTCGAGCAGCGGACGGTCGACGGCGACGAGCCGGTCCCGACCGACCAGTACGCCGAGGGGTACATCATCTACATGCCGTCGGGCCACATGGCGGTGCACCTCATGCGGGAGGCGGGCCGGCAGCCGTACGCCGGGGCTAGCCCGACGGGGGACGAAGCGATCCCCACCCTGGCCAGCTACGGCGGCTACTTCGGGTCGTTCATCGTCAAGCGGGGCGGCTACGTGCTGCACCGCCGGACCGGCGCGGTCGTGCCCGCGTCGGCCGGCGTCGACGCGCAACGGTTCTACGACTTCCAGGGCGATCAGCTCATCCTGATGCCGGGCGGGCCCCGCGAGGTCGACGGCGTCGCGGTGCGGCGCTTCATCCACTGGGACCGCATCAGCAATCTGGATCACTGACCCTCCGCGCGTGTTTCCCGTGCACCGGCGGCCGCTACCGGCCGCCGGTGCCGACTTGCGTCGTCAAGTCGACTCGCAAGCGGCGCGTGGACCATCCTGCTCGTTCCAGAAATCGCCGAACGAGCGTTTCGTGCTGCGTGTCTTCGCACAGCAGCACCAACTGCGCGCGCCGGTCTATCCTGCCCACCCGCGCGCCACTTCTTCCGAGAGCTTGCGGCTGCTGCCCTGCAGCCGTGTGGAATCGAAGGCCTTGGCGGTCACGACTCCGGACGTCTCGCGGCTCAGCAGGAGGCCGGAGCTTCCACCCAGGTAGTCGATCAATTCGGGGTGGTGGGAGCAGATGACGGCTTGTGCGACCGAGTCTCCGCAAACATCCGCGAGCTTGATGAGCCACGGTTGGATTTCGGGAAGGGCCACGTAGTTGTCGGGCTCGTCGAGGAACAAGGCATGACCCTGGTCCTTGGCGAGATGAATGAGCCCGTAGAGCGCGATGAGCGCTCTTTGGCCGTCCGAGATTTCGTCGAACCGCAGCTCGTAGTCGTTGCCGTCTTCATCGAACTGGACCATGAGTGCGCGCGTGTCCTGGCCGACCCGTTCCAGTCGGAGTGCATGAAACCCGTCCACTACTTCCGCCATCGCGCTGTTGAAGTCGGCGATCAGGTGCGGATGCTCCAGTAGCACGTGCCGGTACCAATCCGCGAAGTTGCGTGCGTCATGTTCCAGCAGGGTGTGCTCGTCGGACGATTCGGCGCGAAAACTCGCGGGGTGAATGCTGCACACCACGACCCTGGTCATGAAGTCGCGAAAGCGTGTGAGGCGTCGATTGTCCTTGCCGGCCGCGACGCGCGCGAGAGCCGACTCGGACCAGTCGACGTCGTACCGGGGTCCGGCAGAATGATCGTCGCGATAGAGCTGCACCGAACCCAGGGCACAGTTGAACAGCAGCCCCTCGTTGCACGTCAACCGTTCCAGTCCGATGCGGCGCTGCCGGCCGGCGCGTTGATGTTGGATTTCGAGCCGGTAGCAAAACAGTTCCGCGTCGAGCCGGGCCTCTATTTCGAAGACCTGCAGCTCGCGATTCTGCCAGCGCGTCAGCGTCTTCGTCGGAAACGTATCCGGATCGATCACCCTGGCGGTCCCGTTCAGGAGGCGGCGGATCGCGAGTACTACGTCGAGCACGGACGTCTTGCCGGCGCCGTTGCGTCCGAGCAGCAGCGACAATTCCCGGAGCCGGAGCTCGAAGTTGACAAGGTGTCTGTAGTTGTCGATTTAGAGCCGTTGCAGCATGGAATTCTCCGCTGCCCGGACTCGCGCGGGCCAACGCGCGACTGCGCCGCGCTGGTCGGCTACAGGCCTGTCCGGGCGCGCCGCTCGGCGCTGAGGCGCTCGTAGTCGGCGTCGCCGATGAAGATGAGCTGCGCGTTCGAGTGCGCCATCTCGTCGACCGTGCGCGGCCCGTACCAGACCCACTGGCGCGGATCGGGGTTGTTGCGGTTGGCCGCCGTGTTGTCGTGCCAGGCGGTGATCTGCAGCACCGTGCCGCGCGGCAGGACCGGCGCGTGGTCCGGGTGGTAGATGTAGTTGATGTGCCAGTCGTTGCTGAACCGGTCGGCGTGGTTCAGCAGCTCGCGCCGGCCGTCCGGATGGATTGCCTCCAGCGAGAACGCCTTGCCGCGGTAGTGCATGTGCGGCTGGAAGTTGTGCAGGATGGCCGGGGCCGGCAGCGTGTAGGAGCCCTGGTGCACCGTCTCGGCGTGGGGCGGAATGTGCAGCGGCTTGACGTTCACGCTGCCCACCGAGACGAACGACGCGCTGTAGCGCGGCGTGACGCCCCGCGGGTGGAACCACCAGCCGACCTCCAGCCGGTCGGTGATCTCCTCGCCGACGGCATGGTAGTGGATGGAGAACTCCACCCGCGCGCCCGGCTGCACGAGCTTGCCGACGTCCTCGGGATAGATCTCGCCGCCCTTGCCCTGCGCCCACTCGGTGAACATCTCGCGCGTGTCGATCGGGTCGCCGCCGATGCGCTCGCGGGCCACCTGCAGCACGGCGTCGGCGGCCGCCTGCCCGGCGAGCAGCGCGCGCTCGGCCGCGAGGAACTCGGGCGTCTCGGGCTGGTGCAGGAAGGTCGACGCGTGGTGCGCGATGCGCCGACCGTCACGGCCGGCGGGCTTGGTCTCGACCGCGCGGATCCAGCGCGGCTCGGTCAGCGGCACGTCGACGACCGGCCGGAAGAACGTGTCCTGCGCCACCGCCGGCATCGTGAACGGCTTCGAGCGGATGACCAGATCGGGCGGACCCAGCTCGGCCTCGAGCCGGAACCGGTCGCCGTCGGGCCACTCGCGCGGCGGCGGCAGGTCGGCCGGGTCGCCGGGCGGCGCACCGGCGTCGACCCAGCGCACGATGGTGTCGATCTCGGCGTCGCTCAGCGAGGCGTCGTTGATGAACTGCTGGATGCCCACGTTCCTGTCGAGGAACCACGGCGGCATCTCGCGGGCGGCGACCCGGGCCCGGATGGCTCGCGCCCAGGGGCGCGACTCCGCGTACGTGAGCAGCGACATCGGCGCCATGCTGCCGGGCCGGTGGCATTCCTGGCACTTGCGCTGGAAGATGGGCGCGACGTCCTTCGCGAACGTGGGCGGGGCCTCGCCGCCGGCCGGCTGGGCGGCGGTGCCGCCCGGGAGGCCGGCCGCCGCAACGAGCGTCAGGAGGCCGCCTGTCAGTAGCGGCCGCACGCCGACGCGCATAGCGGATCGTCTCGTCATGTCGTCGCCCTTCGTTCTCCGGCGCAGATTCCTAGCCCGCCAATCGTCGCCTGACGGCTCCGCTCGGCGCCCAACCAACCCTGCAGGAGTCCACGCCGTTCTACGGCGCAGACTCCTACGGCGCCGCGGGCCGCACGTCGACCGCGACGTACGCGTTCGTCCAGCAGCAGCCGTCGAACCCCGACCCGTCGGATACCAGCGCGCGCAGCATGTAGCGGCCCGGCGCGTCGAACGTCGCGGCGGTGCGCGCCCGGCCCGCCTCGACCGGCGGCGCCGCGTCGCGGAAGCTCACCGGGCCGGCCCCGCGGTAGCGGGTCCAGGCCACGGTCAGGCCCGTCGCGCTGCCGTCGCCCCGCCGGTAGCTCTGCTGCAGCGAGCGAATGACCTTGCCGCGGTCGGGGGGCGGCGGCAGGCCGTCGTCGGCGACCCACACGTCCAGCGGCAGGGGCTGCCCGACCGCGGTGTCCACCTCGCGCGTCAGGCCCGCCGGCCCGCGTCCCGCCGGGCCGTCCGGCGCGAAACGCACTACCGGGGGCGTGTTGCCGGGGAACGAGCCGCCGTGGTTGACCAGGCCCTCGATCTCGTACAGCGGGCCGAGGTTCGACGGCATGCTCAGGGTCCGCCCCCGGATGCTCAGCGTCCACGTGATCTCCGTCGTGGACCCCGCGGGCAGCGGCACCGCGAACACGCCGTGCCGGTGGCCGGGCAGGAACCAGGTGGGCTGGCCCTGATCGGCCGGCCCCGGGGCGACGGCGTTGGCGGGCCCGACCGGGATGTGCAGCGTCTCGTCGGCGTTCAGGTTCAGGTACTCGTAGGCCGCGTAGATGCGCCCGTCGTCGCCCGTGAACCAGCCCCGGTACAGCGGCACGACGTGCTGGCCCCGCGCATGCCGCAACTGGCTGGCGATGGCCGGGAGCTGCGACGGTGCGGCCCGCAGGCCCGCCTCGTGGACCGCGAGCCAGCCGGCCGCGCCGGCCAGGATCCAGCAGCCGGCGGCCCGCAGGGCAGCGCGGCGCGCTCCGCGTCGACGCGTCGTTCCCAAGCTCACGCTACCAATGTATCACTGGGCGGCGGACTCCCGCGGCGCCCCGTGCCGGACCAGCCAGCGCACGTCGACGGCGAACGAGTAGACCAGCAGGGCGAGGGCGCCCGCCGCCGCGGGGCCGACCGCAACGCCCGGCATCACGGGGGCCAGGCAGCTCACGAGCACGGCGCCCTCGACGACGCAGACGACCTTGCGGCGCCGGCTGGGCGGCAGCGCGGCCCGCAACGCCGGCCGCAGCCGTCCGGCGGCGACGAACAGGTAGCGCAGCGCCCCGATGAGCAGCACCCAAGGGCCGGCGCGCCCGCCCAGCCAGACCAGGGCGGACAGCGCCAGCATGAGGAAGGCGTCGAGCTCCATGTCGAAGCGGGCGCCGAAGGCGGTCGCGCTGCCCGTGCGGCGGGCCATCCAGCCGTCGACGCCGTCCAGGATCAGCGCGGCGGTGGACACCGCGACGATCCACCACCAGGCGGGCGCGTCCAGCCGGCCGGCGTGCAGCGCCAGCGCCGCGACCGGGAGCACGAGCGTGGCGCGCCCCAGCGTGACCCGGTTCGCCGCGCCGAGCCCCGCGCCGGGCAGGACGGCGGGCGCGGCCCGCACGACGAGCGCCGCCAGCAGGGCGTACAATGCTACGGCCTGCAGCACGTAGGCGGGCGGCAACCCGAACAGCCGCCGCGCCGCGCAGGCCACGGCCAGCAGCAGCGGAAGCCCGGCGATCAGGTCGCGGCCGGCCCGGCCGATGCTCAGCATGTCGACTACCCGCACCGCGCGCCAGTTCTGGATCCGGTCGCCCGGCCGTGGTGAGATTGTGCAGGCGGACCTGCCGCCCGGGCAAGCGGGGCAGGTGCTGGTGCGGACGGTCTACTCGGGCGTGAGCCGCGGCACGGAGGCGCTCGTGTTCAACGGGGAGGTGCCGCGCTCGCAGTACGAGGCCATGCGCGCGCCGTTCCAGGAGGGCGAGTTCCCCGGACCGGTCAAGTACGGCTACGCGAACGTGGGGGAGGTGCTGCCGGAGGACGCCCCCCCGGACCTGGCCGGCCGCACGGTGTTCTGCCTCTACCCGCACCAGGATCTCTACCGCGTGCCGGCGGCCGCCGTCGCCCGGATCCCGGCCGGCGTGCCGCCCGCCCGCGCCGTCCTGGCGGCCAACATGGAGACGGCGATCAACGTCGTCTGGGACGCGCGGCCGGCGGCCGGCGACCGCATCGTCGTGATTGGCGCCGGCGTCGTGGGGCTGCTGGTCGCCTGGCTCTGCCGGCAGGTGCCCGGTGCGGCGGTCAGCGCCGTGGATGTCAATCCCGGGCGCGAGTCGGCCGCGCGGGCGCTCGGCGTCGCCTTCCGCACCGAGACCGAGCGGCAGCCGGCCGCCGATCTGGTCGTGCACGCGAGCGGCCAGCCCGCGGGCCTGCACACCGCGCTCGACATCGCCGGCGTCGAGGCCACGATCGTCGAGGCCAGTTGGTACGGGTCGCGGTCCGTGCCCCTGCCGCTCGGCGAAGCGTTCCATTCGCGCCGGCTGACGCTCAGGAGCAGCCAGGTCGGCCGGCTGCCGCCCGACCGCGCCGCCCGCTGGAGCCATGCGCGCCGGATGCGCCTGGCGCTGGAGCTGCTGCGCGCCGCGGAGCTCGACGCGCTGATCAGCGGCGAGAGCGGGTTCGCCGAGCTGCCGGCCGTGATGGCGCGCCTGAGCCGCGATCCGCGCGCCGCCCTGTGCCATCGCATCCGCTATCCGACGGGCGGCGAGTGAACGGCACGCGACCCGTCAGACGAAGGAGCCCCGACCCGTGTACAGCGTGAGTGTCCGTGACCACTTCATGATCGCCCACAGCTTTCGCGGCGACATCTTCGGCCCCGCGCAGCGGCTGCACGGCGCCACCTACGTCGTGGATGTGACCTTCCTGCGTCCCGAGCTGGACGCCGACGGCGTCGTCGTCGACATCGGGCTGGCCGGCGACCAGCTCCGCGCGGTGCTGGCGGCGTTCCGCTACCGGAACCTGGACGAGGAGCCGGCTTTCGCCGGCCGGAACACGACGACGGAGGTGCTCGCCCGCGAGATCTTCGACCGCCTCGCGCGCGCCATCCGCGACGGGCGGCTCGGCAAGGCCGGCCGCGGCATCGCGTCGATGCGCGTGACGCTGAAGGAGTCGCACCTGGCCGCGGGCGGCTACGAGGGTCCGCTGTGAGCGCCGCCGACCTCCATTTTCTCGTGCCCGGTCCGCTCGACCAGCGCACGGGCGGCTACATCTACGACGCGCGCATCGTCGACGGCCTGCGCCGCCGCCGCTGGCAGGTCGCGGTGCACGAGCTGGCCGGCGAGTTTCCGGCGGGCGACGCCCGCGCGCGGAGCAGCCTGGCCGTCACGCTGGCGGGCCTGCCCGCGGGCGCGCGCGTGGTCATCGACGGGCTCGCCATGGGCGCGCTGCCCGAGCTGGTGCGCCCCGAGCGCGCCCGGCTGCGGCTGCTCACGCTGGTCCATCTCCTGCTGGCCGACGAGACCGGGCTCGACGCGGCGCAGCACGACCGCTTCGTCGCCCTCGAGCGGGACGCGCTGGCGGCGTGCACGGGCGTGCTGGCGACCAGCGCCTGCACGGCGGGGCGCGTGGCGGAGCTGGGCGTGGCGGACGCCGCGATTCGGGCGGTCCCGCCCGGCACCGATCCCGCGCCCCCTGCCGCCGGTCCCGGTCCCGGCGCGCCGCCGCGGCTGCTGTGCGTGGCGTCGGTCACGCCCCGCAAGGGGCAGGACGTCCTCGTGCGGGCGCTCGCGCGGCTCGCGGACCGGCCCTGGAGCTGCGTCTGCGCCGGCAGCCTGAGCCGGGCGCCGGCGTTCGCGCGCGCGGTCGAGCGGCAGGTGCGGGCGGCGGGGCTCGCGGCGCGGATCGCCTTTCCCGGCGAATGCGACGCCGCGGCCGTCGCCGTGCTGTACGACGCCAGCTCGGTGTTCGTGCTCCCGTCGCACGCCGAGGGCTTCGGCATGGTGCTGACCGAGGCCCTGGCGCGCGGCCTGCCGGTGGTGAGCACGACCGGCGGCGCGATTCCCCACACCGTGCCCCCGGACGCCGGGCTGCTCGTGTCGCCGGGCGACGACGCGGCGCTGGCCGGCGCGCTGGCCGAGTTGCTGCCGGCTGCGGAGGGCGGCCCGGGCGACGCCGGCGCGGCGCGCCGGGCGCAACTCGCGGCGGCGGCCCGCCGGCACGCCGCCGGCCTGCCCGACTGGGAGGCCGCGACGGACACCTTCGCGTCCGCCGTCACGGACCTGACCGCTGCCCCGCCGGGCCAGGAGTCTGCGCCGTAGCCCGGAGCAGACTCCGAAGGCGCGCACAGCGCGCCTCGGCGGGAGTGGCGCGGGGCGAAGGGGTCCCCGCA
>CAYGCV010000128.1:0-9638 GCA_964348425.1 uncultured Vicinamibacteraceae bacterium
GATGCTCGTTCTCCGGAAACCGTCCTCAAGCAACTCGATGAGGACCGTGGTCATGTCCGTGCCGTCCCGCGCGCGGGTCGTCCTGCGGCTCCGGTTGGCGCTCAAGCAACCCTTGAGCCCCGCCGTTTGCAGGGCCGACTCCTACTCGAGCGGCTCGACCCGCACCAGCCGGGCGTTGCGCGTGTTCGCCATCCAGAGCGTGGTGCGGTCGGTCGACGGATCGTGGAGGATCTTCTTCGTGTCGAAGTCGGTCGGCATCTGGTACTCGATGACGTCGCCGGTCGCCGGGTCCAGACGCATCAGCCGCTCGCTCATGTTGCTGGGCGCGTAGACGTAGCCGTCCCTGTCGGGCGCCGAGGCCGTGTACGGCGTCGTCCACCGGCGGGGCATCGGGAACTCGTGCATCGCCTCGGTGCGGGTGTCGAACATCCCGATCGCATCGCCGAAGTACTCGGCAAACCAGAAGCGGTCCTCAGCGTCCATGCGGCCGCGGCGCGGCACCGCGTTCGGCGTCAGCGTGGACCAGTAGCGCACCTCACCGGTTTCGGGGTCCGCGCGGACGATGGTCGAGGCGGGAAAGTCGGTGCCGTACGGCACGCCCTGCGAATCGATCACCATCTGGTAGACGAAGTGACGCAGTCCCGGACCGGCCTGCCCCGGCGCGTCGGGAGCCGTGGCGTTCAGGTGCAGGTCGGCCGTCATGGTGCCCGGGTCGACGCGGTAGAAGTCCACGCCGGAGTTCATCCACAACCGTCCGTCGGGCGCCAGGTCGAGGAACTGCGCCGACCCGTCGCCGAACCGGCCGGACCCGTCCGAGGGTATCGGCACGCGGGTGATCTCTTCCGTGTCCGGGTCGAACATCGTGGGGAACCCGAAGTGCGAGGCGCGCTCGGGCACGGTCATCGTGAACCACACGTTGTCGTCCAGGTCGACCTGCATGTCGGCGACGCCGCCTACGCGGCCGGGCGGCAGCGGCGGCAACGGATACTCGGTCGCGGCGCCCGTCCGCGGGTCGAGCTTGCCGATGAACATGCGGCTCTGGTCGGGGAACCACGGCGTGCCGGTCGAATCGATCGTCATGTCGTGCGGCACCGTGTCCGGACGCGGGAGGTCGTACTGCGTGATGACGACGCGGGTCGCCCGGCCCGTCGGTCGCGGCAGCGTCCTCAGCTCGTACGGCCAGGTCGTCCGGCCCCCGCTCAGGTTCACCGTGGCGAGGTAGGCCGCGAGCTCGGTCTTCGGCGCGTTCCCCCAATTGGGGTTCTCCGCGGCGAGCTCCGGATGCTCGTTGCGCTGGCCCCGGCCACGCCCGCTGCGGCTCACCGCCGTGCCGTCGCCGAAGTACGTCTGCATGCGGGTGATCACGGGGACGAACCGCTCGGCCGTATGGCGCGACTTCACGATGCGCTCGTACGTGTGGCAGTAGGCGCAACTGACCACCTGGTAGGCCAACTGGTCCTTCTGGGCGAGGCTGCCCGGCATGCTCATGAGCCACTCGCGGGAGGAAAGCTGCGAGGCGAGGTCGCGGGTCTCCTGCAACTCGAGATCCAGCGTCGCGGCGGCATTCGCCGTCACCGCCGCCCGGCCGGGCGAGGCCAGGTCGTAGCCTGCGGCTCGCATCGTCACGTCGTACGTACCGGGTTCCAGGTGGGTCCGCGGAAAGCGGTAGCGCCCCCGGGCATCGCTCACGACCGATACGGTGAAGGGCGCCCCCTCGCGCCGCACAGTCACCACGACGCCCTCCATCCACCCTTCCTCCAGGGAGCGGACGACGCCGCTCAGGGCGACGGACGAGCCGCCCCCGGTCTGCGCCGCCGCGGCGGCCGGCAGCAGCAGCGCCGCGGCCGGCAGGAGCGCGTGGAACAAGCTCGCAACGGGTCTGCGCATCGCCACCAGTTGCGTCTCCTACAGCGAGAGCGGCTCGAGGTCGATGCGGCCCGTGCTGTCGCCGAACCGCTCCAGGTGCACGCCCGCCCTGTCCAGCAGGCCCAGCAGCAGGTTCGCCATCGGCGTCTGCTCCCGGTACCGGATGTGGCGCCCGCCCCCGAGCCGGCCGGCGCCGCCGCCTGCCACGAGGATCGGCAGGTTCTTGTGATCGTGGAGGTTGCCGTTCGAGATCCCGCTCCCGTAGAGCAGCATCGAATGGTCCAGCAGGCTGCCTTCGCCGTCCGGCGTCGCAGCCAGCCGCTGCAGCAGGTACGCGAACAATCCGATCTGGTACGCGTTGATCCTGGCGATCGCCGCGATTTTCTCCGGGTTGTCCTGGTGGTGCGAGACGGCATGGTGCCCGTCGCTCACGCCGATCCACGGGAAGGTTCGGGCCGTCTGCTCGCGGCCGAGCATCAGGGAGAAGACCCGCGTGATGTCGGCCTGATACGCCAGCACCTGCAGGTCCAGCATCAGCCTGGCATGCTCGTCGTAGCTCTCGGGAATGCCGACCGGACGCGCGGGCAGCGTCAGGCCGGGCCGGCTCGCCTGCCGCTCCGCGATCCGGATGCGCCGCTCGACCTCGCGGACGGAGTCGAGGTACTGGCTCACGCGCGTGCGGTCGCCAGCGCCCAGCGTCGCCCGCAGCCGGGCCAGATCGTCGAGCATCGCATCGAGGATGCTGCGGTCGGCCAGCGCTTCGGCGCGCATCTCCGCCGCGCCGCCCCCCTCGCCGAACAGCCGCTCGAACACGCGCCGCGGGTTCGTCTCCGTCGGCAGCGGCGTGGTCGGCGACGACCAGGAGATGGTGTTCACGTACACGCAGTTGTAGCCGTCGTCGCAGTTGCCCACCAGGAAGTTCGAATCCAGGGCCAGCTCCAGCGACGGCAGGCGCGTGTCCCGGCTCAGCTCGCGGGCCGCGATCTGATCGACCGTGGTGGCCAGCCGCACGTCCGAGCGGACGGTCATCTTCGGGCGTGCCGCGCTGAGGAACGTCGCGTTCGCCCGCGTGTGCTCGCCGTTGCCGTCGCGCCCGTTGCCCTGGGCGTTCCGCATCTCCAGGTTGGTGACGACGGTCACCTGATCGCGATACGGCGCGAGCGTGCTCAGGATGGGCGGCAGCTCCTCGAGCCGGCCTTCGCGGGCAGGCGTCCACTGGTTCTGACCCCTGCTCCACGTCACCGACCCGTGCGGAAAATAGACGAATCCCAGCCGCCGCACGGGATTGGACGCCGCGCGGGCGGTCGGGGTGAGGGCCGGCACCATCGCGTCGAGCAACGGCAGGGCCAGCGCGGCCCCCGCGCCGCGCAGAAACGTCCGCCGCGGCAACGCGATCCTGCGCATGATCATGACTCCGCCCTCCTCATCTGAAACGGCGTGCTGCGGACGATGCCCTCGACGAGCGCCGAGAACCGGTAGGCGTGCCGCCCGGCGCCGCGCACGATCGCGCGCACGGCGGGCGCATCGCGGTGGTCGACGGCGCGGCCGAGCGCGAACGCGAGCAGCTTCTCGGTGAGCGTCGTCACGAACAGCTCCGGCCGGCTCAGCAGCACCTGCCTGAGGCCGGCCACGCCCTCGTAGGCGGTCCCGTCCGGCAGGTTGCCCGCCACGTCGAGCGCGGCGAACGACCCGCTGCGGCGCCGCCAGCGGCCGATGGCATCGAAGTTCTCCAGCGACAGGCCGATGGGATCCATCAGGGCGTGGCAGCTCGCGCAGACCGGGTTCGCCCGATGCCCGGCTATGCGCTCGCGCATCGACAGCGTCTGCTCGTTGCGCGCGTCTCCCAGCGGCGGCACGTTCGCCGGCGGGGGCGGCGGCGGCGTGCCCAGGATGTTCTCCAGCACCCACTTGCCCCGCAGGACCGGGGAGGTGCGCGTGGCGTACGAGGTGACCGTGAGGATGCTGGCGTGGCCGAGCAGGCCGCCGCGACCGCTGTCGGAACCCAGGTGGACACGCCTGAAGCGGCTCCCGCGCACGTGCGGCAGGCCGTAGTGGCTGGCCAGCCGCTCGTCGACGAACGTGTAGTCCGCGTCGAGCAGCTCCGTGACGCTGCGATCCTCGCGGACGATGCTGCCGAAGAACAGCTCGGTCTCACGCCGCATCGACCGGCGCAGGTTGTCGTCGAAGTCCGGGAACAGCCACGCGTCGGGATTCACCTCCGGCAGGTTGCGCAGATACAGCCACTGCGCCGCGAAGTTGTCGACCAGCGCGCTCGACCGGGGGTCGGCCAGCATGCGCCGCACCTGACGTTCGAGCTGGTCCGGCTGGCTGAGAATCCCCCGGCTCGCCGCGTCGAGCAGCTTGTCGTCGGGAATGCTGCTCCAGAGGAAGAACGAAAGCCGCGACGCCAGCTCGACGTCGCTGACGCGATACGGGCCGCCGCGTGCGACGCCCGCCGGATCGCGCTCGATGCGCAGCAGGAACTCGGGATGGGCCAGCAGCCGCCGCAGCGCGCGCTGGATGCCCGTCTCGAACCCGCCCGCCGGGGTGGCCCGCCCCGCGGCATAGCCCTGCCGGTAGAACGCGAGCAGCGCGTCCACGTCCGACCCGTTCAGCGGGCGCCGGTACGCCCGTCGGGCCAGGGTCGCGAGAATGGTCCGGGCGCAGTCCTCCTCCTCGGCGCGGGCCGCCGGCCGGCAGGCGAAGATGCGCCGCCGGCTCGCCGTATCCGGGCGCGACGCCGCCGCCGCGAACGGCCCCGTGATCGCCACGGTCTCGACGACCGGCTGCGGACGCTGGTCCTCGCCCTGGGCCACGTGCGGCCGCTCGAACGGCTCGAGGTGCTGCTCGACGAGCCGCGCTCCCTTGTCCGCGAAGGCGACGCCGAGCCGGCGGCGTCCCGCGCTGACCGCCAGGCGCACGCTGACGTCGGGACGACCGCTCGCGCCGTCGGCGGCGGCCGCGTAGCGGTCGGCGACCGCCGCCTCGTCCCCCGCCCGCCGCCTGCCCGGCGGCGCCGGCGGCTCGAGACGGGCCGTGTGGACGAGCTCGCCGTCCAGGGTCAGGACGAGATCGTGAGGCTCGGACAGCCCGGCCGGTCCGGTGGCGAACAGTTGCAGGAAGTCTCGTCCGAGGGTGATGTCGATGTCGTACTCGCCGCTCGAGGGAAACGTGAAGGGGACCAGGACGCCGCCCCGGGTGCCGAACGGCAGGCCGGAGACGTGCCGGTCCTGGGTGAAATCCGACGGCACGACGACGGTGTGGGACGTCGGTCTCGCCGGCGCCGCCACCGCCAGGCGGCTGACTCGCCTGGCCAACAGCAGGAAGTCTTCCAGCCGGCCGGGATCCAGCCCGCCGAGGCTCGCGTTGTCGAACCCGCCGCTCGAATCGTCCGCCGGCAGCAGCTCGGCAACGTCGACATCGAGGGCGAGCAGGTCGCGAATCGCGTTCCGGTACTCGGTGCGGCTCAGGCGGCGCAGGCCGTCGACGCGGCCCGGATTCGGATTGCGGACCGCCGCCCGGTCGAGCTCGGATTCCAGCCAGGCCACCAGCCCGCCCCGCGCCGCTGCGTCCGGCTGCGGTCGGCCGGCCGGGGGCATCATGCCGGCGCGCAGCTTGCGGACGACCTTCTCCCAGAGCTCGGGATCGGCATCCACGCCGGTGAGAGCGGCGGGGTCGAGCACGAGGCCGGCAGTCCGGAGCCGGTCGTTGTGGCAGCCGACGCAGTAGCGCTCGATCAACGCGGCGCCGCTCGCGGCAGCGTCCACGCTGGCCGGCTGCCCGGCGGCTGCCGGCGCAGATCCAGCCAGCACGAGAGCGCCGGCGAGCGCCGCCAGGTAGCTGCGGGTCATTGGGAGAAAGGACAGTGTGGCATTATAGGCGACGCCGCTCCGGCAACAGCCATGGCGCGCCACCTCCGGATACCCTGCGTCCTGCTCTGCCTCGCGCTGCCGGCTGCAGGCGCGGCGGGGCAGCCGCCCCCGCTGCTGGAGGCCGTCCGGGACGCGGACCTCGACCGGATGCACGCCCTCCTGCGGCAACCGCGCATCGAGGTCGATGCCGCGGAGGCCGACGGCACGACGGCCCTCCACTGGGCGGCCCACCTCGACGACACCGACGCGGCGCGGCTGCTGCTGGACGCCGGCGCGACCGTGAACGCGGCCAATGCGTTCGGCGTCACCCCGCTGCGCCTGGCCGCCACGAACGGGCGCGTGCCGATGCTGGAGCTCCTGCTGGCGGCCGGCGCGGACCCCAATGCGGCGATCGGCGAGGGAGAAACGGCGCTGATGCCCGCGGCGCGCACCGGCAGCGTCGACGCGCTCCAGTTGCTGCTGAGCCACGGCGCCGACGTCGACGCGGCGCTGAGGGGCGGGCAGACCGCGCTCATGTGGGCGTCGGCGGCGGGTCACGACGCTGCCGTCCGGGCGCTGATCGACGCCGGCGCCGACGTGGGGGCCCGCACGGATGCGGACGTGCCGCGGTCGTCCCGCCGCACGCCGATCGGGGGCTTCACCGCGCTGCTGTTCGCGGTGCGGGCCGGCCACCTCGCGACCGTGCGCACGCTGCTCGACCGCGGCGCCGACCTGGCCGACAGGTTGCCGGACGGCACCGGCGCGCTGCTCCTGGCCGCGACGAACGCGCACTACGAGCTGGCCCTGTTGCTGGTCGACCGCGGGCTCGATCCGAACCAGGGCGTCGCGGACGACACGGAGATCGGCTACACGGCCCTGCACGCCGTCACGTGGGTCCGCAAGCCCCCGTACGGCTACAACCCGCCGGGTCCGATCCCGCGCGGTCGCGTCGACGCGCTGACCTTCGTCAGCGAGCTGGTCGAGCGCGGCGCGGACGTCAACGCCCGCATGATCGCCGAGCCGAACACCCGCTTTCGGCGGGGGTACCGCTGGATCGGCGCCACACCGCTCCTGATGGCGGCCAAGGTGGCCGATGCGCCGCTGGTGCGCCGGCTGCTCGCGCTCGGCGCCGACCCGACCCTCACGACCGCCGAGAACACGACGCTCCTGATGGTGGCCGCCGGCGTCGGCATCGCGTCACCCGGCGAGGATGGAGGCACGGAGGAAGAAGCCTTCGAGTGCCTGCAGGTGGTGCTCGCGACGGGCGGCGACATCAACGCGGTGGACGACAACGGCGAGACCGCCCTGCACGGCGGCGCGTACCGCCTGGCCCCCTCCGTCGTGCAACTCCTCCTCGACCACGGAGCCGAGACCTTCACCACCCGGAATCGGACCGGCTGGACGCCGCTGCACATCGCCGCGGGCGTGTTCCGGCAGGGGACCTACAAGGAGTCGCCGGCGATCGCGGAGCTGCTGCGGGCGGCGATGCGGGCGCGCGGCCTGCCCGCGACGCTCGCCGAACCGGCCCCCTGAGCCGCCAGACGCCGCGCCGCAAGGAGGCAGCGCCCACGCCGATGCGCCATCCGAAACCGGGATCGGAGACCGAGCGCCGCCGGTTCGCCGAGTTGCAGCAGCGCCTCGGCCCGCTCTTCCGGCGCGTGTTCGCCGACCGCCTCGCCCCGCGGACGGTCGTCGTCGTCCCGAGCCTGAGCCTCGACGCCGACATCATCGCCAAGATTCAGGGCGCGGCGCACTACGAGGAACGGCTGCTGTGCCTGCTGATGCTGCTGCGCATGCCGTACACCCGCGTCGTCTACGCGACGAGCGTGCCGATCCACGCCACGGTCATCGACTACTACCTGCACCTGCTGGCCGGCGTCCCGCACAGCCACGCGCGGCAGCGCCTGACGCTCGTCGCGTGCGGCGAGTCGTCCCCGGCGCCGCTGACGGCCAGGATCCTGACCGATCGATCCGTGATGCGACGGCTGCGGGCCGCGATCGGCGACCCGGCGCTGGCGCACCTCGTCTGCTTCAACGTCTCGCCGCTGGAGCGCACGCTGTCGGTGCGGCTCGGCATCCCCGTCAACGGTTGCGATCCGGAGCTCGCCGACCTCGGCTCCAAGAGCTCGTCGCGGCAGATCTTCAAGGCGGCGGGGGTGCCGGCGCCGGACGGGTTCGAGGCGCTCAGGGACCGGCAGGACGTCGCCGCGGCGCTGGCCGCGCTGAAGCGGCGCCAACCGTCCCTCGAGTCTGCCGTCGTCAAGCTGAACGACGGGTTCTCGGGCGAGGGGAACGCGCGCTTCCGCTTTCTCGCGCGCGACGCCGGCACCGGCGCGGAGGCGCGCATCGCCCGCCGGCTGCCGCGCGGCCTGCTGTTCGAGGCGGCGGACCTGACCTGGGAGCGCTACGCGGACAAGCTTGCCCAGATGGGCGGCATCGCCGAGGCGTTCGTCACCGGCGACGAGGTGCGCTCGCCGTCGGTGCAGTGCCGGGTCGATCCGCGGCGCGTGGTCGAGGTCGTCTCGACCCACGAGCAGGTGCTCGGCGGGCGGTCCGGCCAGGTGTTCGTCGGGTGCGAGTTCCCGGCTGACGACCGCTACCGCGCCGAGCTGCAGGACGCCGGCGAGCGCGTGGCCGACGTGCTCCGCGAGCGCGGGGTGCTCGGCCGCTTCGGGGTCGACTTCGTCGTCGTGCGCGAGGGCGCCCGCTGGCGGCCGTACGCCATCGAGATCAACCTCCGCAAGGGGGGCACCACGCACCCCTTCCTGATGCTCGACTTCCTCACCGACGGCACGTACGACCGGGCGACGGGCCTGTATCG
This sequence comes from uncultured Vicinamibacteraceae bacterium, assembly GCA_964348425.1. GTDB lineage: Bacteria > Acidobacteriota > Vicinamibacteria > Vicinamibacterales > UBA8438 > JAAXGX01. The sequence continues at coordinate 8,539 of CAYGCV010000128.1, forward strand.
GACACCCGCGGGCCAGACGCGCTACTACCTCGCGACCGACAACCTCCACGAGCAGCGCTACGTCGGCCTGAGCCCGGACGACCTCGTCGGGATCGCGGTGGAGCAAAGGCTGCACTTCCACGCGCCGAGCGAGGAGGGCGTCGTCTTCCACCTGATCGGGGCGCTGCAGCCGCACGGCAAGCTCGGCATGGTCTGCATCGGCGCGGACCGCGAAAGGGCCCGCCGCCTCTACGCGCGAACCGTCGAGATCCTGGACCGGGAAGGGAGCGGCCGCGCCCGGCGCGGGCGACGTCGCATCAGCGACACGGGTTGACCCAGCGCAGGCCCTGAAAGCGCATGAAGTCCGTATCGGTCGTGTAGAGCACGTAGCCTCTCTGCACCGCAAGTCCCCGCGAGACACCGATCCCACCACAGTCTGGCCGGCTCGTGCACGGCGGAGTCGCTGTTATGCGCGTGCACGAGCAGGTTGACGTCCGGCAGAATCATCGGGTGCGCCTGAGCGACTCGACGGCGGCGTCGGCCTCGAGCTCGTCCGCGAGCTGGTTCAGCTTGTCCAGATCGACGCCCGGACGGAAGCCGAAGGAGTGCGGAATCGTCCTTGGCGTCTCGACGTCGCGCGGCGTCATCTCCCGTGCCAACCCCGCGCGCAATGCCTGATTCACGGTCTCCTTGAACGATATGCCGCGCGTAGCCGCCTGCTGCCTGAGCAACGCCGCCAGGTCGTCGTCGAGCGTCAGCGTGGTCCGCATCGGGGCGCGTGCATCGTAGATGCCCGGCACTATGATGTCAAGGCATCACCTTCCTCGGGCGGAACCTGAGCCGGCCCCTGAAGCGGTCGAGGTCGATGCCGCGCTGGCTGGCCGCCGTACTTGCTTTATTGTCTTGATCAAGGCGATATCGTATTTTGCAAGGACCCTGGAGGTTATCCATGCTTGAATCCGCGGTAACGAAGAAGGGGCAGACCACCCTCCCCAATCTGCGACGGGGACCAGCAAAGTGAAGATCGAACGCGGCAGCATTGCGTCCAGACTGCCGCCAGGTCGTCGTCAGCTCCGGACGCGCATCTGCTGCAGGTAGTCGACCGCGGCCTGCATCTGATC
>CAYGCV010000128.1:9738-11074 GCA_964348425.1 uncultured Vicinamibacteraceae bacterium
GTCAGCTCCGGACGCGCATCTGCTGCAGGTAGTCGACCGCGGCCTGCATCTGATCAGCGTCCCACGCCGTCCAGTCCTCGTTGGCAGGCAACCCGGGGAATCCGGCATGCCGGCCGTTGGCGACCAGACGCACCGCCTTGCGTTGCGAACCGTGGCGCTCGCATTCGACCAGGAATTGCCGCGTCAAGGCGACGGAGGGGAGCTCGTCACGCATCGTCCGGGCTTGTGATCAGAAGGAACGAAAACTATAGCAATTGTCCGTTGGACGTGAATACCCGCAGCAGCGTCATGATTTCATATCAGGAAGGAATGATAATCCGGCTTCCTCCAGCCAGGTAGCCCGGTCCCACGGCACACAAGGCATTCCATCGTGACATGGTATGATGTCATGCAGTCATGAACGGCCGCGACCTCTACCGGATTCCTCCCACAAACGCGCTGATCGCCTTCGAGAGCGCCGCGCGGCACGCCAACTTCACCCTGGCGGCGCGCGAGCTGCGCACCTCGCAGGCCGCCGTCAGCCGTCAGATCGCGAAGCTCGAGACGTGGCTGTCGGCGCGCCTGTTCGACCGCTCCCGCGCCGGGGCGACGCTGACCGACGCCGGCAAGCGCTTTCGCGACGGCGTCGCGACCGGTCTCGCGGCCATTCACCGTGGCGCCGCCGAGGTGACCGAGCTGTCCCACGCCGAACAGGTCGTCATCGCCTGCTCGCACGATGCGTCCCACTTCCTCATCATGCCGCGCTACGACGCCCTCCGGCGGGCGCTGGGTGAGGACGTCCAGATCCGCATCCTCACCTACCACCACTCGATCCAGAGCCTGCCGCCCGACCCGTCCGCCGACCTCCTGCTGACCTGGGATGCGGCGGGCGCTGACCCGGAGGAACGGGCGTTGGTCATCAAGGAGGCGGTCAGACCCGTCTGCTCGCCCGCCTACGCCGCCGCCCACGCGCAAACCCTTGCCGGGCCGGTCGCCGGCTGGAGCGGGCTGACGATTCTCGACCTGCTGCCCAACGCGGGCTGGGCGTCGTGGGACGACTGGTTCGCGGCCGCCGGACGCCCGGACGCGGCGCCGCACCGCATCCGGTTCGACTGCTATTCCTTCGTGCTGGAGGCCGCCGCTGCCGGGCATGGCATCGCGCTGGCCTGGCGTGACCTCATCGAGCGGTCCCTGGAAAGCGGCGCACTGGTCGCACTCGGTGACGGCTTTCTCGAAACCGACAACCTGTGCGTTGGCGTGCTCACCGAGAAGGGTCGCCGCAAGCCGGTCGCGCGCAGATGCCTCGCGTTCTTCGACCGGTGGAGATAGCGGCACATCCGCGACGGGGAGCCCGGCA
>CAYGCV010000129.1:0-11057 GCA_964348425.1 uncultured Vicinamibacteraceae bacterium
CGGTCACGGACTGCCTGTCCGCTCCCTCGTCGCGCCTTGCTGCGCGGGCGCCTCGCCGCTCCCGGATCAGAGCTCCTCTCCTCCGTTTCGACGGGCTCGAGAGTGCAGTCCCAGTCGCTGGCGGTCACGTCGACCGGGCGCACCTCCACGCTGTGCCGCACGGCGTCCTCGACGATCGTCGCCGGCGTGTAGAAGCCCATCGGCTGCGCGTTGAGCAGCGAGCAGGTGAACACGTCCGGGTAGTGGCAGCGGAGCCAGGCCGTGGCGTAGGCGATCAGCGCGAAGCTGGCCGCGTGGCTCTCGGGAAAGCCGTACTCCCCAAACCCGCGGATCTGCTCGAACACCCGCTCGGCGAACTCCCGGTCGATGCCCTTCGCCATCATGCGGGTCACCAGCCGTTCATGGTGCCGCTCGATCCGCCCGGTCCGATGCCAGGCCGCCATGTCGCGGCGCAACTGGTCGGCCTCGCCCGGCGTGTAGTCGGCCGCCACCACGGCCAGCTTCATCACCTGCTCCTGGAACAGCGGCACGCCGAGCGTCTTCCGCAGCACCGGCTCGAGGCAGGCGTGCGGGTAGACCACCGGCTCCTCGCCGCTGCGCCGCCGCAGGTAGGGATGGACCATCCCGCCGGTGATGGGACCGGGCCGCACGATGCTCACCTCGATGACCAGGTCGTAGTAGTGGCGCGGCCGCAGCCGCGGCAGCATCGCCATCTGCGCGCGGCTCTCGATCTGGAAGACGCCGACCGTGTCCGAGCGGCAGATCCGGTCGTAGGTCTGCGGATCGTCGGGCGGTATCCGGTCGAGCGACAGGCGCCGGTCGTAGTGCCGCTCGAGCAGCCGGAAGCCGAGGTCGAGCTGCGTCAGGGCGCCGAGCCCCAGCAGGTCCACCTTGAACAGGCCGAGGTCCTCCAGGTCGTGCTTGTCCCACTGGATGACCGTCCGGCCGGGCATCGCCGCGTTCTCGATGGGCACCAGGTCGTGGACCGGCTCGTGGCCGAGCAGGAAGCCGCCCGGATGGATCGAGAGGTGCCGCGGGACGTCGCGGATCTCCTCGCACAACCGGAAGAGGTGATCGTGGAGCGGCGACGCCGGATCGAGCCCGGCGTACGCCAGCCCCGCCGCGTCGAGCGGGCTGCCGTGCGACAGCAGCCTGGCGAGGCGGTCGACCGCCGTCGCGGAGATCCCGAGCGCCTTGCCCACCTCCCGCACGGCGGACCGCCCGCGATAGCGGATGACGTTGGCCACCATGGCGGCGCGGTCGCGGCCGTACTTCCGATAGACGTGCTGGATCACCTCCTCGCGCCGCGCGTGCATGATGTCGAGATCGATGTCGGGCGGCTCGTGCCGCTCGCGCGACAGGAAGCGCTCGAACAGCAGCTCGACCCGCGTCGGATCGACCGCCGTAATCCCGAGGCAGTAGCAGACCACCGAGTTCGCCGCCGAGCCGCGGCCCTGGCAGAGAATCCCCTGCTCCCGGCAGTAGCGGACGATCTCCCACATCGTCAGGAAGTAGCCGCCGTAGTCGAGCTCGTCGATCAGCGCCAGCTCCCGGTCGATCTGCTCGCGGATGGCCGGCGGCGGGTCGCCGCCGAAGCGCGCACGCGCGCCGCGGAGGGTGAGCTCGCGCAGCCAGGCCGACGACGTCCGGCCGTCGGGCAGCCGCTCGGCCGGATAGCGGTAGCGGATCTCGGACAGCGTGAAGGCGCAGCGCGACGCCACCTCGCGCGTCCGCTCGACGAGCGCCGGCTCGTCGGCGAACAGCCGCGCCAGCGTGTGGGGCGCCTTCAGATCGTGCTCGGCGTTCGGCCTGAGCAAGCGGCCGGCGGTGGCCAGCGTGACGCCGTGGCGGATGCAGGTGAGAACGTCCTGGAGGTCGCGCCGCGCCGGCGTGTGGTACAGCACCTCGGTGGCGGCGACCAAGGGCAGCCCGGCCCGCTCGGCGCGCCGCCGCAGGCGCGCCTCCTGGCGGACCTCCCCGGCATGCCGGTGCCGGGCCGCCAGCGCATACAGCCGGTCCCCGAACGCCTCGCGCAGCGGTCCGGCGACCGGGCCCGGGTCGGCGTCGCGGACGAGCAGGCTGCGGCCGCCGCCCCAGAGCGCGATGAGCCCCTCGGCCCGCTCGCAGACCTCCGGCCAGGTGACGCGCGACTCGCCTTTCGGCCGCCGCAGCCGGCCGGCGGTGAGCAGCCGGCAGAGGTTGGCGTAGCCGGTCCGGTTCGCCGCGAGCAGCACGCAGGCGGAGGCAGGCGCCGCTTCCGCCGCCGCGGCCGCGGCCTCGACCGCGGCGTCGGTGTCGGTGTCGGTGTCGGCGACGGACACCTCGGCGCCGACGATCAGCGTCACGCCGAGCTCCCGCGCCTTCACGTGCGCGCGCACCACGCCGTGGACGCCGTCGCGGTCGGTCAGGGCCAGCGCCTGCAGCCCGAGCGCGTGCGCCTGCTCGACCAGCTCCTCGGGATGGCTGGCCCCTTCGAGAAACGAGAAGTTGCTCTTGCACCAGAGCGCGGCGTACGACATGGGCCCCGCTCACTGCACCTGTCCCTGCCAGCACCAGCGCCGGTGCGGCCGGTCGTAGTAGATCCAGAGCACGTCGCCGTCACGCATCCGGGCGAAGTAGTACTCGCGGTGCACCGCCGACCGCCACCACCCGCCGGACACCAGGTAGGGCCCGGCGAGATCCCTGACGTGGCCGGAGACGCCGCCGCGCACCAGCCAGCCGTCCGGCTCGTGGCGCGGACGCGGCGGCAGCGGCAGCGGCCGGGCATGAATGCGGCGCACCAGCGGGCGGCAGGCAATCTCGCGCGGCGCGGCACGCGCCAGCGCAGCGAGCGGCTCCCAGGCGAACTGCGCTTCCGGCAGATGCCCTGCGGTGAGACGCGCCCGCAGCACCGCGTCGTCGCCGAACTCGGCGCGCAGGCGGGCCAGCGCGCGGTTGGCCGCCGCCAGGTCGCGGCGCGGCCGCTCGACGAACAACCCCTGCTGTGCGGCCGCGGTCCTGACGGCGCGGCCGGTGACGCGCAGCTCGGTGACCCCCGCGCGCAGCGCCAGTGTCTCGAGGCGCAACCGCACCAGGTTCAGCAACTGGCCGACGTCCGACGTGGGCGCGGCGGGGCGGACCTGCTCGGTGTGCGAAGCACCGCGGTCGAGCCGCAGGCGCAGGGTCAGCTCGGCCAACTGCTCGTGACGCTCGGCAACGGCGCTCAGCAACCGGTCCAGCAGGCGCTTGACGAAGAAGAGGAGGCGCTGCACGTCGGTCTCGGCCGCGTCGAAGTAGTGCTGCGCGGAGAGCGGATCCGCGACCCGCAGCGGCTGCAGCGGCACCTGCAGATCGTCGGCGGCCAGCCGGTGCAGGCGCTGCGCCTCGGGACCGAAGCGGCGGCGCAGCCCGGCGGGCGGCAACTGCAGGAAGGCGCGCACCGTGCGGACGCCGAGCTTCCCCAGGCTGGCGCGGAGCGCCGGGTCGATGCCCAGCCGATCCAGCGGCGTCTGCCCCGCCAGCACCCGCTCCCTGGCCGCATCCCGGACCACCGCCACCCGCTCGCCGGCCGGGACGGTCCTGGCGATTGCATAGGTGCCGAACCGTGTGAAGCCGACGACAGCCGTTGCCTGCATTCCGCACGTGCGGAGCGCCGCGGTGATCTCGTCCGCCCACTGGCGGAGCGATGCATACAGGTGCGACAGCCCGGAGGCGTCCAGCCAGAAGACCCCCGGCTTGTCCCGGCAGGGCTCGACGCCGGGACTGAAACGGCGCAACCGGGCGAGAGCGTCCGTCACGCCCTGCTCGATCTCCCCGGGCGGCACCTCGCCGGCGTGCAGCGTGCGCGCCAGCGACAGACCGGCGGCGTAGCGCATCCCCCCGCGGACGCCAGCCGCGCGCGCCGGCTCGTTCACCCAGAGGACAACGCCCTGCGGCTGGTCGCGATCGACCACCGCCACCGGCCGGTCGGCCCAGCCGGGATGGCGCTTCAGGAGGAGCTGGAGCGGGAAGGCCGGCAGCTCAACGCACGCCATCCGGTCCACGACACCACTCCTCGGCGCTCCATCCCGGACCGCGCCGCTTGTCCTTGAGCACGCGTACCTGGCACGCGAAGCGGCCGTCTCCGCGGCGGATGCGCCGCGTGTGCCCGCGGACCGAGACGAGCGACCCGAGCGACGGCTGGCGCTCGGTCTTGGCCGTCAGACAGAGGATGAGCGTGCCGTGGGCGAGCGCCTGCTCGGCCAGCCGGGTCTGCGCGCCGAGCGGCAGATCGAGGCAGTCGCCCAGGTCGACGACCAGCAGCCCGAAGGCGCCGGAGCGGGCCAGTTGCTCGGCGGCCCGCACCCGCCGGCGCACGCCGGCAAGCCGAATCACCGGCAGCGTCGCCAGGTCGACGCCGCCATCCGCCGCATCGGGCGGGAAGAAGGTGCTCTCGGGCGGGCTGACCCACGCCACCGGCTCGCCCCGCTGCTGAACCTGGCGCACCAGACCGAACGCCAGCGTGAGCGAAGGCGAGGCGTCGGTGCCCGACAGCTCCGCCAGGCAGCCCCCGAGCGCGGCGCTGGTCCAGGCCGCCGGGGCCGGCGCCGACAGGGCGCGGTTCACCCAGGTCCGGGACGCGGAGACGAGTGCATCGAGCCTTGTCGCTGCGTTCGCCATGATTGTCGTCTGCCTTTACGTCGAGAGCCCGCGCCGCGGGCTCACAGGATTCGCCGGACCTCGATCACCCTGCCGAGGACGACCACCGCGCCGGCCTCGAGCACGATCGGCTCGAAGGCCGGGTTCTCGGGGCGCAGCTCCACGTAGCGTCCCCGCGGCCTGAAGGTCTTGACCGTGGCGTCGTCGTCGACCCGCGCCACGACGATGTCGCCGGGCGCGGCGGTCGGCTGCCGGCGCACGATCACGATGTCGCCGGGCAGGATGCCCACCCCGGTCATGCTCTCGCCGCGCACGCGCAGCGCGAACAGCTCGCCGGCGGCTGCGCCCCGGGCGTCGACCGGCAGGTAGCCGTCCGGATCCTCGACGGCTTCGTCGAGCGCGCCGGCCGGCACCTGGCCGAGCAGCGGCACCAGCACGGTGCGTGTGCTCCCCGCCCGCGCCGGCAGGCCGTACCCGCGCGCCCTGTGCCGGCCGGCCACCAGCCGGCCTTCCGCGACGAGCTGCTCGAGGTGCTGCCTGGCCGTCTGGACCGCCCGGAAGCCGAACGCCTGCTGCACCTCGCGCACCGTCGGCGGCTGCCCGGCGAGCAGCCGCTCCCGCACGAACGCGAACACCTTCGCGCGCGTCTCGCCCGGGCGGGTCCGTCCCATGACGGGATGGTAGCATACATTTGTCTGTCAAGGGGACGGCGCGCGGGACTGCCCCGCCGCGGCGGGCACCGGCCGCGGAACGGCCGCTCGAACGTGATTCGGCGCCGGCCGGGACCGCGGCTCAGTCGCGGGCGAGCTGGCCGTACTTCTTCAGCTTCCGGTGCAGGGTCGTGCGATTGATGCCCAGCGCCTGGGCGGCCTGCGTCAGGTTGCGGCCCGACATCTCGAGCGCGTGAGCAATTGCCCGCCGCTCCACGTCGGCGAGCGGCGCGACGGTCGCCGCCGCCGCGGGCGGCGTCCCCGTGTCTGCCGGCAACAGCTCCGGCGGGAGGTTGGCCGCCTGCAGCATGTCCGTCGTCTCCAGCACCAGGGCGCTGCAGATGACGTTCTCCAGCTCGCGGACGTTCCCGGGCCACGCGTGCCGCGCCAACAGCAGGCCCGCGCCCGCGGAGATGCCGTGCACCGGTCTGCCGATCCGGGGGGCGTGCTTCTTCAGGAAATGCGTGGCCAGCGGCAGGATGTCCTCCTGGCGCTCCCTGAGCGGCGGCATCACGATGGGGAACACCGCGATGCGATAGAACAGATCCTCCCGGAAGGCGCCCTCCCGCATGGCGGCCTCCAGATCCCGGTTCGTCGCCGATATCACCCGGACGTCGACCGGCATGGTGGCCGTGCCGCCGACCCGGCGCATGACCCGCTCCTGCAGCACCCGCAGCAACTTGGCCTGCAGCGCATACGGCATGTCGCCGATTTCGTCGAGCAGGATGGTCCCCCCGCGGGCCTGCTCGAAGCAGCCGCTGCGCTGCGCCGTCGCGCCGGTGAACGCCCCCCGCTCGTGCCCGAACAGCTCGCTCTCGATGAGCGTCTCCGGCATGGCCGCGAGATTGACCGCCAGGAACGGGGCCTTCCGGCGCGGGCCGTTGAAATGCAGCGCCCTGGCGATCAATTCCTTGCCGGTTCCGCTCTCGCCCCTCACGAGCACGCTGACGTCGCTGTCGACGACCCGCTTCACGAGGGCGCCCACCTTCCGGATCCCGGCGCTCGAGCCGATGATGCCGTTGAACGCGTAGGTGCTCTCCAGCTCGGAGCGCAGGCGCTGCACCTCGACCTTCATCCGCTCGACCTCGATCTCCCGCGACACGTCGCGGTACACCACCAGGTCGCCGATGACGTCTCCGCCGCCGTCACGCACCGGTTGCGTCGACCGATAGAGCAGCGGCTTGGACTGCTTCCGGCCGGCGCGCGTGCCGGCTGGCTCCACCACGCTGCCGTCGCAGCCGCCGGCATCCGGGTGCCGCCTGCCCGCTGCCGGCAGGCGCGGATCGCGGAACGGCTCCGCGAAGTGCGTCATGGCGGCGTCCCGCGGCAACTCCCGCAGCTCGTCTCCCGGGATGTCGAACAACTGCTCGTACCAGCGGTTGGCGAAGACCAGGCGCGCGGCGCCGTCATACATCGCGATGGCGTCGCCGGTGGAGTTGAGCACCGCCTCCAGCCGCCGGTTGCTGTCGGCGAGGCTCTGCCGGCCCGCCGCCAGCGCCTGCTCGACGTTCCACTTCATGACCAGCGACAGGGTGATCTGCTGAATCTCCTCGCGGGCGAACGGCTTCCGGATGTACAGGAGCTTGTGCAGCAGATCCATGTCGCCGATGATCTCGGACAATGACTTGTCCGTGTACGCGGTCATGACGACGACTTCCGTCTCGCGGTCGACGGCCCGGATCCGGCGCACCGTCTCGACCCCGTCGATACCCGGCGGCATTCTGATGTCGATGTAGGCGACGGCCACGGGCTGGCCGCTCTTGCGCCCCTTCTCGATCACCTCGCAGGCGCTCTCGCCGCACTCGGCATGCAGCAGCTCGAACGCGGGCAGCGCCGGTCGGGTGCGCGGCGCCAGGAAGTCCGCCGCCAGATCGTCCGAAGCCCGCGGCGCGCCGCGGGCTTCCAGCATCTCCCGGAAGTCCTCGTGAATCTCCTTCTGGTCGTCGACGATCAGCACACGCCGGTTCCAGTGGTCTTCGAAATCCTGCACGGGCTCCTCTCCGGCGCGTCCGCGATCACGCGCGTTCCCGATCCGGCGCGGCCGGCCCGGTCTCGGGCAACCGCAGCATCACGCGCATGGTCGTGCCCTGGCCGATGCCCCTGCTCAACGCCATTACGTGCCCGCCGGACCCGATGACGTAGTTCGCCGCCGAGTGGAGCCCGAGGCCGCTTCCACTCTTCTTCGTGGTGTAGCCGGCCGCGAATACCTCCTTCAGGAACTCCGGCTCGACGCCGATGCCGTTGTCGATCACGTCGAGCGCGAGGTGGTCCCCCTCGACGTAGGCGACTATCCGGATGCAGGGCTCGGCGGCGAAGCCGCCGTCCCGGTTCGCAAGCTCGTCGATGGCCTCTATCGAGTTCTTGACGAGATTGATCAGCATCTGATGGAACTTGCTTTCCTGCACCAGGATCGCATCGGGTGCGCGGCCGCAGTCGACCACGACCCGGATGGCCCGCTTGGCCAGCGATTCGTGCAGCACCCTGACGGCATCGGCAATCGCCTCCCGCAGGTGGATGGCCTTCCGCTCGACCGTGCCGCCCGCGAACGACTCCTGGGTGCGGATGACGTCGACGATGTGCCGCACCCGCCTGGACACGCGGCTCGCCGTCCGTCTCAATACCTGGTTCTGCATCCGGAGATCCCTGACGAGCGCGAGGAGGAAGCCCCGTACGTTGCGGCCCTGCGGGTCGCTGCTCAACCAGGGGATCCAGTCGTCCTCGTGCGCCGCGACCGCGTCGGCCAGGGCCATGAACCGCTCCAGCAACTCGTTGTCCCGGGTCCGCTGGTGGATGGTCTCCACGCCGGTCGCCACGCTGTTGATGGCGTTGCCGATGTTGTGGAGGACGGTATCGATGATCTCCAGCCGTCCCTGGGTGAACGCCTCCTGCAGGGCCTCCCGCGCTGCGACCCGCGGCGTCGTGTCTCGAAACACGATGACGCCGCCCGTCAGGTTGCCGGACGCGTCCCGCATCGGTCTGCCGTTGACGTTGATATGGACGCCCTGCGGCACGTGCGGATTCCGCAGGAACAGCTCGACGCCGTCCGACGCCTTGCCCGTGAGGGCGCGCACGAGCGGCAGGGTGTCCGACGGAACGGGCGTTACGCCGTCCGGAAAGAAAGTCCCGTAGATGCCGGACCACTGGCTGGAGTCGGCGTCGGTGAGCCCCATGCCGGCCATGCGCCTGGCGCTGGGGTTGGCGAGCATCAGCTTCCCGTCGCTGTCGGCGGCGACCACGCCGTCGCTGATGCTGTCGAAGACCATCTCCATGAGCTGGTTCTGCTGCTGCAGCTTTTGTTCGGCCTCCCTGAGTCTGGTGACGTCGCGGAACACGATGACGCCGCCTTGCAGATTGCCGTCCGCGTCCTGCAGGGGCCTGCCGTTGACGCTGATGTAGGCGCCCCCGGGCAGGTTCTCGTTCCGTACGAACATCTCGACGTCGTCCGACGACTCGCCGCGCAGGGCGCGGGCGAGCGGCAGCCAGTCCGGCGGAGCGGGTGTCTCCTGGTCGGACAGGAACAGGCCGTACATCCCGCTCCATTGGCCGGGCGCGGTGTCTGTCGCCCCCCTGCCGACGATGCGCTCGGCACTCGGGTTGAAGATGGTGAACCGCCCGTGCTCGTCGGCGGCGACCACGCCGTCGCTCATGCAGTCGAAGACCATCTCCATGAGCTGGTTCTGCTGTTGCCACCGTTCGGCAACCATCTTCAGCTCTCGTTCCACTTTCGTGACCCGGGTGACGTTGCGGCCCACGATGACGCCGCCCTTCGGGTTGCCGTCCGCGTCCTGCAGCGGCCTCGCGTTGAGGCTGAAGTAGCCGCCCTCGGGCAGGTGCTCGTTGCGCGCGAACAGCACGACGTCGTTCGACGATTCGCCCCGCATGGCGCGCGCGAGCGGCAGCGCGTCCGGTGGCGCGGGCGTCACCTCGTCGGTCAGGAACAGACCGTACCGGTCGGACCATTGGTCCGGGCCTGTGTCCGTCGGTCCCATGCCGATGCCCCGCCTCGCACTCCGGTTGAAGATGGTGAACTTCCCGTGCTCGTCGACCGCCACCACGGCGTCGCTCATGCAGTCGAACACGATCTCCATCGTCTGCTTCTGTGCCTGCAGCGTCGTGGTGAGGTCTCTCAGCTCGTTCTCTCGCTTCCGCTCCCGGGTCACGTTGCGGAAGATGTTGACCCCTCCCCGCACCGTGCTGCCGTCCCGATCCAGCAGCGGCCTGCCGCTGACGCTGACGTAGATGTCATCCTGGTCCGGCGTGATCAGGCACAGCTCGAAATTGTCGAACGTCTCGCCGCGCAGGACACGTTCCGTCGGCATCTGCTCCGGCGCACACGGAGACATGTCCTGCGCGTGGCGGAAGTCGCGCGGCGCGGACAACCTCTCGAGGGCCTGGGGCATGTCGCCGCCGACGATGCGCCGTCCCTGCTCGTTGAGCATCAGGTATCTTCCGCTCGCGTCGTAGACCGTTATGCCTTCCTTCATGCCGTTGAACACGCTCTCCAGCAGGTCGGCCTGCTGCCGCAGGCTGTCGAGCGTCCGGCTCAGCTCGGCCTCGGTCGCCTTCTGTGGCGTGATGTCGCGGATGACGAGGGCGGCGCCCTGCACCCGACCTTCGGCGTCGTGGAGCGGCCGTCCCCGGACGGCGAGATGGACGCCGTCGGACTGGTGCCGGCGCCGCACGAAGACCTCGGTGTCGACCGGCTTGTCAGTGCGCATGGCCCGCCCCAGCGCGTGGTCGCCGGACTGCAACGGCGTGCGCTCGTCGGGCTGGAAGGCCTCGTACACGTCCGGCCACAGGTTGGGGTCCTCCGTCGCCGGGTCCCCGCCGACAATCCTGCTCACGGCTCGATTGACCAGCACGAACTTGCTGTCCTCGCCAACCACGGCCACGCCGTCGCTCAGGCCGTCGAAGGCGGTTTCCAGCAGCTCGCACCGGCGTTGCAGTCGGGTGACCGCCTGCTCCAGCGCGGCGGTCGCGCGCTCCTGCGCCCGCCGCCGTGCGTGCGCGGCCAGCGCGGCGTCGATGCTCAGGCGCAGTTGCCGCCTGTCCACCGGCTTCAGGACATAGCCGAACGGCTCGGTCATCCGTGCCCGGTCGAGCAGGGAGTCGTCCACGTCGCCGACCAGGTACACCACCGGCAGGTCGAAGCGGCCCGTGATGCGCTCGGCGGCCGCAACGCCGCCGGGGCCCTGATCGAGATCGATCAACGCCAGGTCGGGACCGATGTCCGCGGCCTGGTCGACCGTCTGCTGTCCGGCCGTCGAGGCGGCGCACACCGCATGGCCCGAACCGTTCAGATGATCCGTCAGGAGCTTCGTCGCCTCGGGGTCCGCGCAGGCGAGCAGTATGCGTGCGTTCGAGATCATGTTTCCTTTCGACCGGAAACCAGGTCGGGCGCAAGGGACGGCGCCGGTCATGCACGACGTGGGAAGCACGAACCGTGCCGGAAACGGGACGTGGTGTTGCGGCCGCTGCGTGGTGAGCCGCTGGCCGCGGAGCGGGATGCGGCCAGGCGGCACATCGGGGAGCTGTCGGTGCGGTACAACGACAGGTGGCTACGGGAAACCGCCAGCGGATCGTTGCAAGGCGCAACGACTGCTGCAATACGCAACAGCGGCGGCGGGCACCGGGCGTCATTGCCGACCCCGGATGTATCCGGCCCCGTGCGGGCGGTCAGTCGTAGCTGAAGACGCCGGCGACGGCCATGCGGTGCTCGGGCGGCGCCCC
>CAYGCV010000130.1:0-10977 GCA_964348425.1 uncultured Vicinamibacteraceae bacterium
CCAGCGGGATCGAGAGCAGGATGATGAACGGGTCGCGCAGCGACTCGAACTGCGCGGCCATCACGGCGTAGACGAGGAACATGGCGAGGAGCAGGACGAGGCGCATCTGCCCGAAGGAGCGGGCCTGCTCCTCGACCTCGGCGCCGAAGCCGACGGCGAAATCGGTCGGCGCCTCCAGCTCGGGGATGCGCGCGTTGACGGCGGCGACCGACTCGCTCAGCGTCGTCTCGATCTCCGCGTTCACACGGGCGATCCGTTCCTGGTTCTTGCGCTCGATCTGCTCGGGACCGGAGTCGGGCCGCACCGAGATCACGGTGCGCGCGGGTATCACCAGCCCCGTCGGCGTGCTCAGCGGGACATCGTTGATGTCCGCCGTACGGACCCGGTCCGCCTCGCGGAGGCGCACGACGATGGGGTACTCGTCGCCCCGCTCGCGGTAGAAGGCCGCCTCGGTGCCGGCCACGCCGGTGCGCAGCGCGTCGGCCACCTGCGACACGCGCAGGCCGAGCAGCGCCGCCTTGGCGCGATCGACCCGGACCGCGAGCTCCGGACGTCCGTGCTCGGTCGCCATCTCCGCGTCGGCGACCCCCGGGGTGCTGTTCATCACCGCCACGGCCCGTTCCGACACCCGGCGGGAGTCCTCCAGATCGTGCCCGCGGATCTCCAGCGCCAGCCGCGCATCGTCGCCCGAGCCGCTGCGCATGAGCCGCGTCATCATGCGGTTGCCGCCGGAGGCCCGCGTCCTGACGACGACGCCGGGCAGGTCGTTGAGCGAGCGGCGCAGCGTCATCGCAATCTGGTTGCTCGTACGTTCCCGCGTGGTCTTCTCGACGAGGGTCACGGTCATCGAGCCGCGGTGGCTGGACCCGCCGCCGAACGGTCCGCGCCCGCCGCCCACCTGGGTGGTGATGTTGACGGACTCCGGCACCTCCGCCCTGACGCGATCCTCCAGCTCCAGCATCACGTCGCGGGTGCGCTCGAAGCGCGTCCCGATCGGCAGCTCCGCGTAGACCCGGATCTCGCCCTCGTCAACCTCCGGCGTCAGCTCGACGGGGATGGTGGGCGCCAGCATCACCGCCGCCCAGACGAGCGCGCCCGCCGCCGCCAGCACCGCCATCCGGTGGGACAGCGCCCGCCGGATCCCGCGCTGGTAGAGCTCGTCGATCCGCTCCAGGCCGCGCTCGCTGAGCGTCAGGAAGCGGCCGTGGAGGCCCTGCCGCCGGTCGGCAGGCGGCGGCAGCCGGAGCAGCCGCGACGTCATCACCGGCACGAGGGTCACGGCCACGAACAGCGACATCGCGAGCGCGATCATGACGACGACCGCCAGTTGCCCGAACACGATGCTCGAGACCCCGGTCAGGAACAGCAGCGGCAGAAACACCGCCACCTGCGTGAGGGTCGACGCGACGATGGCCCCGCTGACCTCCTCGGTGCCCTCCACGCTTGCCGTCGTGCGGCTCTTGCCGCCCTCCATGTGCCGGAACGTGTTCTCGAGCACGACGATCGAGGCGTCGACGATCATGCCGACGCCGAGCGCCAGCCCGCCGAACGTCAGGGTGTTGAGCGTGAAGCCGGCGAAGTAGACCAGCGCGAACGTGCCGATGATGGAGATCGGAATCGCGGTGCAGACGATGAGCGTCGTCCGCACGTTGCGCAGGAAGGCGAACAGGACCACGACGACCAGCATGGCGCCCCACAGCACGACGTTGCGCACGGCGGTGATCGAGCGTTCGACGAAGATTGCCGAGTCCATGCGGGTGATCAGGCGCACCCCCGGCATCTCCGTGTTGATGCGATCGATTTCGGCGCGGACGGCCCGCGCCACCGCGACGGTGTTGCGCCCGGACTGCTTGCTGACCGCCATCTGGACGGCCGTCCGCCCGTTGATCCGGATCAGATCCTCCTGGTCCTCCGTCCCGTCGGTCACCTCCGCGATGTCGCGCATGTAGACCGGGACCCCGCCGCGCGTCATCACCACCACGTTGCGGATGTCGTCCAGGTTCGCGAACTGCCCCGGGCTCCGCAGCAGGTAGGTCATGTCGCCGTCGTCGAGCTCCCCGATCGGCACGTTCTGGTTCTCGGCCGCGAGCAGGTCGATGATCTCGTTCACCGCGAGGTCCAGCGCGGTGATCTTGTCCTTGGCCAGCTCGACCCGGATCTGCCGGCGCAGTCCGCCCCGCACCGTCACGGTGGCCACGCCGGGCACCCGCTCGAGGCGCGCCGAGAGGTCGTTCTCGGCCAGCTCGCGCAGCGTCACCGGATCGAGGTCCCCCTCGAGCCCCAGGAACATGATGGGCGCGTTGGCCGCGTCGAACTTGATGATGACTGGCGGCTCGGCGTCCTCCGGCAGCCTCGCCCGCGTGCGGTCGAGCCGGGACAGCAGGTCGTCGGCCGCCTCGTTCAGGTCGGTCCCCCAGTCGAAGTTCAGGCGGAGCTGGCTCGTCCCTTCCCGCGAGGTGGATACCACCTCCTCGAGTCCCGCGATCGCGGCCACCGCCTGCTCCAGCGGCCGGGTGACGAGCTCCTCCATCTCCACCGGGCCGACATCGGGGTACTCGACCGTGACGGTCAGGCTGGGGAACGTCACGTCGGGCATCAGGTCGACCGGCAGGCGGGACAGCGCCACGATGCCGAGCAGCACGACGGAGATGCTGATCATGGACATCGTCACGGGGCGCCGGACGGCGAGTCTGGGCAGGCTCATGCGGGTCCGATCTCCGTCTCGGGTCCCCAGGCTGCAGGCACGGTGCGTCAGGGTGCGGCGCCGGCCTCGGCGCCGCGGCCCGGGCCGCCGGCGGGGGGGACGCGGCGGTCGGCCAGCGCGTCGGGCGGCACGCGGCCAGCCGGCGCCCCGGACCGCAAGCCGCGATCCGACAGCGCGGCCCCCGGCGGGGGGCGTCCGGCCGGCGCGCCGCCGGGCCTGCCGCCCGCGGCCAGCCGAATCGGATCGCCGTGCTGCAGGCCCGCGGCCCCGGTGGTCACCACCTGGTCGCTCTCCGCCAGACCGCCGAGCACCTCGACATGGCGCTCGTCCTCGAGTCCGGTCACGAGGGCGACGAACTGGGCCGTCGGCGACGCCCCCCGGCCGTCCACCCGGAACACCCCGCGGGCAGAGCTGCGGATGACCAGGGCTTCACGCGGCACGGCGAGCGCCTGGCGCTTGTTGCCGACGACGAGACCGACGCGCGCGTACATCCCCGGCTTCAGCCGGAAGTCGGGGTTCGGGACCTCGATCTCGATCTCCGCGGTGCGGGTCGCCGGATCGAGGATCGGGGCGATCCGCGCGACGCGGCCGCCGAACGACTCGGACGGGAACGCATCGACCTCGATGCGGGCGCTGAGGCCCTCCTCCACGAGCCGCAGGTCGCGCTCGACGAGGTTCGCCACCAGCCGCACGAGGCTGATGTCGACCACGGAGACGACCGCGGTGTTCGACGTCACGTACGCGCCCGGATCGAGATACCGGCGGCCGATGAAGCCGTCGACCGGCGACACCATGACGGTGTTCTCCAGGTTGATGCGCAGCTCCTCGAGCCGGGCGCCCGCCGCGTCGAACTGCGCCCGGGCTAGATCGAGCTGGGCGTTCGCCGCCTGGTAGCGGGCCTCCGCGTCGTCGAGGTCCTGGCGCGACAGCAGGGCGCGCGCGAACAGGTTCTGCGACCGCTCCCGGTTCGTCCGCGCCAGAACGAGGTCGGCCTCGCGCTGCCGGACGGTAGCGCGCGCGACCTCGAACGACGCCTCGGCCTGGCTCACCTGCTGGCGGAGCTCGTCGTCTTCCACCCGCGCGATCTCCTGCCCCCGGGCCACCGGATCGCCGAGCCGCACGTCGATCCGCCGCAGGCGGCCGTCGATCTTCGGCGCCACCTCCACGCTGGCAGCCCCCACCAGGTTGCCGACGAGCTGCAACTGCTCCGCGATGTCGGCCCGCGTGACGCCCGCGGCATTCACGCGCAGCGGCTGCGCCGCGAACGTCCCGCGGCCCCCGCCCGGCCGGAACCCGCCGGGCGGCCCGCCGCCGGGACGCCCCGGGCCGGTTTCGCCGGCGGGCATGACGCGCTGATAGACGAGCACGCCGGCAGCCCCCAGGGCGACCAGCAGGAGGGCGCCGAGGTACCGGGGCAGCATGGTTCAATCTTAGGCGAACTCGACCACGCCCCGGCGCGATATGTGCACCACTCTTCTTCCGCGTGTTTCTCGAAGCTGGAGCGGCCAGTGAACGGCCCCCTCACGGCGCTGCTGTCGGAGACGGCCGTGCGCGGGGGTGCCGGCGGACAGGAGCGGCCGGTCGAGGCGGGGCGCAGCGGAAGGGATGATCGGGTATGATGTTTTCAACATCAATTGATCTCATTTTGTGATGAAAAGATGCGCACTACCTTGACGATAGACGACGACGTCGCGGCCCGGATCGAGGAGCGCCGGCGGCGCGACGGGCAGTCGCTGAAGCAGGTCGTCAACGCGTTGCTGCGCGAGGGGTTGCGCAGCGGCCCGCGACCGACGACGAGATATCGCGTGACGCCGCACAAGCTTGGAATGCGTGCCGGATACGACCCGACGAGGTTGAACCAACTGGTCGACGAACTGGCCGCTGACGCGTGGCGGGAGCGGCAGGAGCGGCTGCGCGAATGATCCTGCCGGATGTCAACCTGCTGGTCTACGCCATTGACGAGACCAGTCCGTTCCATGCCAGCGCACGCCGGTGGTGGGAGGAAGCGTTGTCGTCGCCCGGCCCGGTCGGGCTCTGTTATCCGGTCGTTCTGGGCTTCCTGCGGCTGGTGACGAACCGCCGCCTTTTTGGTGCGCCGCTGCCGGTCGGAGTGGCGCTCGATGACGTGCAGCAGTGGCTCGACCGTCCGAATGTCGCACTCCTCACGCCGACAGCCCGCCATTGGCCCGTCCTGTCGGATCTGCTGCGTTCGTCGCACGCGGGCGCCGACCTGACGACGGACGCGCACATCGCCGCGTACGCGATAGAGCATGCCGCGACGCTGTACTCGAACGACGGCGACTTCGACCGTTTCGAGGGACTGCGGTGGAGGAACCCGCTGAAATAGACGCGAACCGATGCGATTCATCCGGTGCCTGCGCATGCCAGCCTGCCTGTCGTTCCCGTCCGGCATCGAGCGAAGTTGCAGGGAGTCGGCACTGTGGGAGAGTCGCGCGGGTGGCACGACCTGGGGTCATGGATGACCATGGAGTGGCCTGAAGTTCAGCAACGCATCGCCGGCGGAGAGGATGGCCGCACGGCCTTCGGCCTAGTCCTGACCGAGAAGCAGATCATTCCGTCGGCCACCGTCGAGGACATCGACCTCGGCGCCGTGCGGTCGTTCATGCGCAAGCAGGGACTCGATCCGGACCGGGCGCCGCAGCCGGCGCGCGAGGACGATCTGCGGAACGCCAGTATCGTCGAGACGCTGGACGGCGTGCTGCGGCCGACCCTGTACGGGTTGATGGTGTTCGGCCGGGACCCGCAGGCCTATCCGCACACGCTGAGCCTGTTCGTGCAGTGCGCGGCCTACGGCGGTCCGGACCGGGCGGCGGACGTGCTGAGCGCAGGGGAGGGGAAGGGCCGGCTCGAAGATCAGGTGCAGCGGGCGATGGGCTGGTTTCGCAGCCTCGGCAGGCGGGAGACGTACGAGGGGATCCAGCGCCGGGACATCCCGCCGGTGCCCGAGCGCGCGCTGCGGGAGGCACTGGTCAACGCGGTCATCCACCGCGACTACGCGATTACCGGATCACAGGTGTTGCTGGAGGCCTTCGACGACCGGATCGTGGTGACAAGTCCCGGCACACTGCCGAACCACATGACGGTCGATCAGGCGCGGATGGGCGGCGCTCCGCGGTCGCGCAACGAGATGATGGCGAACGCCATGGTCGTCGGCGGACTGATGGAGCGCCGCGGGCGGGGCTGGCTGACGATGCGGCACGCCATGCGGCGCTTCAATGGCACGGAGCCGGCGCTCGTGAGCGACGAGCGCAACCGGTTCGTGCGGGTGACGTTCGAGCGCGAGAAACGCGATGTCTGACGCCGCCGAGCGACTTGTCCGGAGCGTTGAGACATGACCAGGACGGAACTTCTCGAACTCATCGCGAACGACGAGAACTCCGGTGTCGAGTTCGATTCTGCCGTTCTATGAGGAGATTCGAGTCGATGCCGCGCGCAGTGTCGCGGTCATCACCGTGACCCAGGGGACGACGAAACCGTACGTGGTACGGCACAACGATCGCGAGGATATCTACGTGCGCATGGGCAGCACGTCCCGGCTCGCCACGCGGGAACAGCAGGCGCGGCTGTTCGCGCTCGGCGGCATGCTCCACGCGGAGTCGCTGCCGGTCTCGGGCAGCGGGTTGCGCGATCTGAGCCGGGAAAGGCTGGATGACTACCTGACGTCGGTTGTCGGCGACGACGAAGTGCCGGCCGCGGACGCAGCCTGGAGTGAACGGTTGTGCGGCCTGGGCTTCATGGTCGAGCGCGAGTCGGGGCCGCCGGTCTGCACCATTGCCGGGTTGTTGCTGTTCGGGCACCGGCCGCGGCGTCTGCTGCGGCAGGCGGGCGTGCGCTGGATGGCGTTCGAGGGGTCCGACCGGACGTACCGCACGCTGGACGACCGCGTTGTCGACGGGCCGCTGGTGAAGCTGCGGAGTGGATCGCACGGCGGCCGGGCGGTTGTCGGCAGCGGGTTGATCGACCTGCTCGTCGACTTCATGCGGCCGTTCGTGTCCGAGGAGGACGCGGCAATCGACGAGGCCATGCGCCGGCAGCGACGCTGGCTGTATCCGCCGGAAGCGCTGCGGGAGGCCATCGTCAACGCGCTGGCGCATCGGGACTGGACCCGCTACGACGAGATCGAGGTCGTCCGCTACGCCGATCGACTGGAGGTTCTGAGTCCCGGCGCGTTGCAGAACACCATGACGGTCGAGAAGATGCTGGCCGGTCAACGGTCGCCGCGCAACCCGCTCATCGTCGACGTGCTGCGGGACTACGGCTACGTCGACGCGCGCGGGATGGGCGTGCGCCGCAAGATCGTGCCCCTGCTGCGCGCATCGAGCGGCGTGCCCCCCGTGTTCGAGGCGACCGAGGATCACCTGAGACTGACGATGCGCCGGGGCGCGCGCGGAAGTCAATGAGTTGCTTGACGTCTCGAATGAACAGTGAAAGGCGTTGCTGGATTGAGTCGGTCTCTACAGCCGCCAGCGGGCGAGTCGTGCGCTGGGCAGCGGGTGGGGGGGCTGCGTGACGGCCCCGGCAACGTTTGACAAGCGCGCTGCCGTGGCGGCGTTGCGCGAGGCCGATCCGCTGCTCCGCCGGCTGATCGACGAGTCCGGCCCGCTGGCGTTGAGGCGGGCGGAGCGGCGGCCGTTCGAAGCGCTGCTGCGCGCCATCGTCTACCAGCAGCTCTCCGGCCGCGCGGCGGGCGCCATCTACGCGCGGGTGGCGGCCTTGTTTGACGGCGGACGACCTACGCCGCGGGCGCTGGGCGAGCTGGCGCCGGAGCGGTTGCGGGCGGCCGGGCTGTCGCGCGCCAAGACGCTGGCGCTGCACGACCTGGCAGCCAAGACCCGGCGCGGCGTCGTGCCCGGGCCCCGGATCGTGCGTGCGCTGTCGGACGAGCAGGTGATCGAGCGCGTGGTCCAGGTCCGCGGCGTCGGCCGCTGGACGGGCGAGATGCTGCTGCTGCACCTCGGGCGCCCGGACGTGCTGCCGGCGACCGACCTCGGCATCCGGCGCGGGTTCGCCCGCGTGCGCGGGCTCGACGAGCTGCCGGAGGCGGAGGAGATCCTGGCGTACGGGGAGCGCTGGCGCCCGTGGCGCAGCATCGCATCGCTGTACCTCTGGCGCGCGGCCGACCTGTCCGCCGCCGACCTGCCGGCGGGGTGAAGCAGGGGGAGGCATGCGGAGGGACAGAATCGTGGCCATGCGCGGTAGACTGTCAGCAGTCGACCGCGCCAGTCGCGGATTGTCGATGGTCGGTCCTGGAGGGAGGATGCGAATGGGACGCGCACTGCGTGAGGGAAGGTCGTTGCGTCGGCTCACGGTCGCGGTCGCCGGGCTGGTGGCGGCGCTGCTGGCGGCCGCGCCGGCTGCCGCCCAGTCGCGGACGGGCGAGGGCACGTTTCAGCCCTGGCACTCGGTGATGTACCGCTCCGTGCTGGCGGCCGTGCCGTCGCCGGACGGCAGCCAGACCGCGTTCCTGCGCTCCAAGCCGCGGCGTCCGATGGAGGACGACAGCGGCCGGGCGTGGGTGGAGCTGTACGTGCTCGACGCCGACGGGCGCGAGGTGCCGTTCGTCACCGGCGAGGTCTCCGTGGGACGCCCCGTCTGGCTCGGCGACGACGAGCTGGCGTTCGGCACGCGGCGGGAGGGCGACGAGCGGCGGGCGGTCTACCGCATCTCGACGCGCGGCGGCGAAGCCCGCAAGCTGCTGGAGCACGCGACCAACATCGGCGCGTTCGACGTCAGCCCGGACGGGCGCTGGCTCGCCTTCCTGGCGCCGGACGAGCGCGATGCCGACCGGGCGGCGCTGCGCGGGCAGGGCTTCAACCAGGAGATCTTCGAGGAAAACCTGACGTTCACGCGGCTGCACGTGGCCGACCTGCACTCCGGCGAGGGGCCGGACGACCGCGAGGTGCGGACGCTGGACATCGACGGGTCGCTGCGGTCGCTGCGCTTCGCGCCGGACGGCGAGCGCCTCCTCGTCGGGTCGACGCCGACGCCGCTCGTCGATGACGCCTTCGTCGCGCGCCGGCTGCAGGTGGTGGACCTCGACGGGGCGGTGCAGGCCGACATCGCGATCGAGGGCAAGCTGGGCCGCGCCGACTGGAGCCCGGACGGGCGCCACATCGCGCTGGTGGGGTCGGTCGACCGCAACGACCCGGCGCCGGGCCGCCTGATGGTCGTGAGCGCGGAGGGCGGCAAGCCCCGCGACCTGCTGCCCGGCCTCGAGGCCCACGTGGCGACCTTCGACTGGCGCGCCGACGGCGCGCTCGTCTACGTCACTGACGTCGGGGCCGAGACGGAAGTGGCGTCGATAGCCGTCGACGGGTCCGACCGGCGGACGCTGCTGCCGGCCGGCGAGCTGGTGGTCCTCGCCATCGACGTCGACAGCACGGGCGAGGCCGCGCTGGTCGCGCAGACGCCGCGCCACCCGAACGAGGTGTACACGCTGTCCGCTGGCGGCGGGGAGGCGGCGCGGCGCACCACCAGCAACGACTGGCTGGCCGATCTGCGGTTCGCCGAGCAGACGGTCATCCGCCACGAGGCCCGCGACGGGCTCGAGCTGGAAGGCATCCTGATCCATCCGCTCGACTACGAGCCGGGCCGCCGCTACCCGCTCATCCTGTCGGTCCACGGCGGGCCGGAGGCGCACGACCGGAACGGCTGGCTCACCGGCTACTCGGCGCCGGGTCAGGTGGCCGCGGCGCGCGGGTTCTTCGTGCTGTACCCGAACTACCGGGGCAGCACCGGCCGCGGCGTCGAGTTCTCGAAGATCAGCCAGGCGGACGCCACCGGGCCGGAGTTCGACGATCTGGTCGACGCCGTCGATCACCTGATAGACATCGGCCTGGTCGACGGCGAGAAGGTCGGCATCACGGGCGGCTCGTACGGCGGCTACGCCTCGGCCTGGGGCACGACCTACTACTCCGAGCGGTTCGCGGCCTCGATCCCGTTCGTCGGCATCAGCAACGCCATCTCGAAGATGGGGACGACCGACATCCCGCAGGAGATGTACGACGTGCACCACCGCAAGTGGCTGTGGGACGACTGGGAGTACTTCGCCAAGGCCAGCCCCATCTACTACGTGACGCGCAACCGCACGCCGACCCTCATCCTGCACGGCGAGGAGGATCCGCGCGTGCACCCCAGCCAGTCGCTCGAGCTCTACCGCCAGCTCAAGGTGCTCGACCAGGCGCCGGTGCGGCTCGTCTTCTATCCCGGCGAAGGGCACGGCAACGCCCGGTCGGCCGCGCGACTCGACTACGCGCTGCGGACGCTGCGCTGGATGGAGCACTACCTGCAGGGGCCCGGCGGCGAGCCGCCCGACTCGGACATCGACTACGCGGCGTACCTGCCCTGGGCCGCGGAAGACGAGGACGACGACGACGGCGACGAGCCGGCTGCGCCACAGACGACGGACTCGGGAGCGCCCTGAGGCTGATGGCCAGGCCGATCGAGCAGCCGACCGGAGCGTCGGGTCCGGGGACGATGACGCGCAGGGATCTGCTGGCCCTGGCCCTCGCGCTGGGGGGCGTGCAGCGGGGGAGGGCGCTGGCGAGACCTCGCGCCCGGACGGCGGCCGTCCAGTCCGCGCTGCCGATCCGGGTCAGCACGCTCAACCACGTCAGCTTCGGCTGCGCGGATCTGCAGCGCACCGTAGCCTGGTACGAACGGGTCCTCGGGGTGCCCCGCCACGCGTTCCAGGACTACGGGGGCGGGCAGACCGTCCTGCGGCTGGCGAGCGCCCCGCCGGCCTACATGGCCCTCTCGCAGCGCAGTCCGGAGAGCTTGGCGGCGCCGCCGACGCGCCGCCCGCACTTCTGCTGGGGGATCGAGGACTTCAACGTCCACCGCATCTTCGAGGCCCTCGCCGAGATGCCCGCGCTGGCCCGGTCGGTGCTGCGCGAGGGCACCACCATCAACGGCGTCAACTTCGACGGCCCGGACGGGGCGCCGCTGCAGTTCAACCCCGTGATTGCCTGCGGCGGGCTGGGCTTCCTGGGCGAAGTGTGCGACACGTCGGCCGCGGCCGTGCGGCGGCCGGGCGACCCGCCGCCCATCCCGGTCCGGACGCTGAACCACATCAAGTACTACGTGTCGGATCTGCCGAGCGCGCTCGAGTGGTACCAGCGGCTCACGGACATGCCGGTCGTGGCGTACCAGGAGCCGGCAGCGGGACCGCGCACCGCCGGCTACGAGGGGCCGCCGGTTCCCATAGGCGCTAACTTGTTTTCGGAACGAGACCGGCGTATCCTGACATGCGC
>CAYGCV010000131.1:0-10913 GCA_964348425.1 uncultured Vicinamibacteraceae bacterium
GCGCGCTGTGCGCGCCTTGCGGCGTCTGCAGCGTTGTGCGGCGCAGACGCCTATAATCGGAATTCATGCGACCAGGAGCCGGTGCCGGTCTCGCCCTGGCGGCGCTGCTGCTCGTCCCGGCGGCCGCGCAGGACCGCGTGCCGCACAGCAGGCTCTTTCCGCCCGAGGACCTCGGCATCCTCGAGGGCCCCGACCGCGACGCCTGGCAGATGCCGAACGAGGTCATGGACGCGCTCGGCATCACGGGCGGCGCCCGGGTGGCCGACCTCGGGGCGGGCGGCGGCTGGTTCACGGTCCGGCTGGCCCGCCGCGTCGGGCCCGGCGGGCTGGTCTACGCCCAGGACATCCAGCCCCGCATGATCGAGTCGATCTCCCGCCGGGTCGGCCGCGAGGGCCTCACCAACGTGCGCACCATTCTCGGCACGGCCAGCGACCCCAGGCTGCCGGCCGCCCTCGATGCCGTGCTCATCGTCGGCACGTATCCGGAGATCGCCGATCCCGTCACCCTGCTGGGCAATGTCGTGGCCTCGCTCAAGCCGGACGGACGGCTCGGCATCGTCGACTTCACGCTCGACGGCGGCGGGCCGGGGCCGCCGCTGGAGGAGCGGATCGAGCCCCGCCTCGTCATCGCGAGCGCCGAGCGGGCGGGGCTGCGCCTGCTCGCCCACGAGCGATTCCTGCGCTACCAGTACCTGCTCGTCTTCGCGCCGGTCGCCGGCGGATGACCACCGCCCTGACCATCGCCGGGAGCGACTCCGGCGGCGGCGCCGGCATCCAGGCCGATCTGAAGACGTTCGCGGCCCACCGCGTGTTCGGTCTCACCGCCGTGACCGCCGTCACCGCGCAGAACAGTCTCGGCGTGCAGGCGCTGCATGCCGTGCCCGCCGACGTCGTCGCCGCCCAGATCAGGGCCGTGGCGTCCGACTTCGGCGTGCGGGCGGCCAAGACGGGCATGCTCGTCGAGGCCGCGACGGTCGAGGCCGTCGCGGCCTGCGTCGACGAGCTGCGGCTGCCCAACCTCGTCGTCGACCCGGTGCTGGCGGCCACGAGCGGCGAGCGGCTGCTCGCGGGCGGCGCGGTCGCGACGGTCCGGGCCGAGCTGCTGCCGCGCGCCCGCGTGCTGACGCCGAACCGGGCCGAGGCCGAGCTGCTGACCGGCCGGTCGATCGCCTCGCTGGCCGCGGCGCGGGACGCCGCGCGCCGTCTCCACGACCTGGGTGCCGAGGCCGTCATCGTCAAGGGCGGGCACCTGCCCGGCGCCGACGCCGTCGACATCCTGTTCGACGGCCGCGATCTGCTCGAGCTGCGCAGCCCGCGCCTGGCTACCCGCCACGGCCACGGCACGGGGTGCACGTTCGGCGCCGCGCTGGCCGCCGGGCTCGCGCTCGGGCGTCCGCTGCCCGCCGCCGCGCGGGCGGCGAAGCACTACGTGGAGCAGGCCCTCCGGCATGCCCTGCCGCTCGGCCGCGGCCCGGGTCCGCTCGACCATTTCTGGCGGGAATCCTGACCCGGCCGGCGCCGCCGCTTGACACGCCAAGGTATCGATTGATACCGTGGGCGTCGTGGGCCGGGCGATCCTGAGGTACCAGGTGCCGACGAGGCTTTCGTTGTTTCCATGGCGGACGAGTCCAAACCCGACGGGCCACGCGACGTCGGGAAGGTACTGGAAGCGGCTCGTTCGTACATCAATGGAAGGGATGACTGGCAGCCGGTCGACTACGGCCGCCTTCGCCGGCATTGCGACGAAATCGGTATCCGCGACGGACTCGCCATTACTCTCGCCCTCCGCGCATGCCTCGGAGAAATCACGGCTCAGGATCTCCACGCCCGCGACGATCCAGGCTACGACGGTCTGTGCGAGGGGCATGATCTCTACGAGGCTCGGTGGTACTCGACATACGTCAAGCGTGAGATGTACCTCAAGTTCTCGCTGTATGACGGGCGTCTGATCATCGTGAGCTTTCATGAATCCACCAAGAACGCAGGCCGTTGAGCCATGGCTGGGGCATTTGGGAATGAAGTGCATAAAGTGCGGGAATGTCGTTGAACCCGAGGCGCCCCGAACTGTCGAGACGGAGTTGAAGGGCGAGCAGATTTCCGTGGAATTTGACGCACCACAGTGCATGAACTGCGGTGACGTCGTAATTCTGGGCAGGCACGTTCGAGCGTACCATCGCGCGGTCTCCGATGCGTACCGCCGCAAGGTCGGCTTGCTGACAATGGACGAAATCGAAAGCCTGCGGCACAACCTGAGCATGTCGTTGCCCGAATTCGCCAGTCATGTGGGCGTCGGCATCGCAACGCTCAAGCGCTGGCGGCGGGGGGAGATTCAGACCGAGGCACTGGACCGCCTGGTCCGGCTGCGGGCGGACCTTCTGTACGTGGAGGCAACGGCAAGTGAGCTGCGTGCGCGTCTGGCGCATTCTGCCATGACGCGCCGGACACGCCCGCGTTCTCTTTCGTGGGACGTGTTCGGTCACGCGGCTCCACATAAAACGAGAAGTCCGGCGGTCGTCGGATCTGGTCCCTGGAACGACTCGTTCATCACCGAACCGCACGCACTGGCAGCGTAAATGGCAAGAAAGACCGCGAAGGCGGCAACCAACGGCCGGCCGAAGGCGGTGCGGTCGGCACGCGTACCTGCGCCGCGGCGAAGTCTGACACCGATCCAGGTGGCGAATGACGTCGTGACTCGCACCCGTCTCACGAGCGTCCGCTTCTCTGGATTCTCCGCGCACGCACGGACGGGAATCGAGGAAGTGGATGATGATGCACCTCTGCGAGCGTCAACCAGCTTCAGCAGACCCATCGTGGACACGCCCGGCGAGGCGAAGGACACCAGCTTCAGGGCAACGAGCACCCTGGTATTTCGGCTGGACGCCCCGTCACCCGCTTCGGATCAGGACGACGACATCGAACCGTGCGTCGTTGTTAAGGCAACGCTGGAAGCATTGTACCTGTGCAAAGATGATGCGCCGGACTTCACCGACGACCAGTTGCAGACGTTTGCGCTGCACTATTGCCCGTTTCACGTGTGGGGATACTGGCGAGAGTTCGTGCACTCGTCGTTGGCCCGCCTGGAATTCCCGGCCCTCACGGTCCCACTGTTCCAGATCGACATGGCGCAGGCCCTCGTCACCGATGAGGTAGACTGAGCTTGGCGATTCGGGCGTCCACCCCTCTTGGGACGCCCCCCCGGCGGGATGCCGGACTTGCACGCGTCCTTGCCACCATCGCGCTCCACGGCTGCGGTACATGACCCCTGCTATACTCCGAAAATGTCCGTTTCCCGGTTCGTCGTGACCAGTCGTCCGCTGCACCTCGACGACGTCGTGCGCGCGGTGGGCGAAGGCGGCGGCGCACCGCAAACGACGGCCGGCGCGGTCACGTCGTTCCTGGGTCTGGTCCGCCGCGAGAACCTGGGCAAGCGCGTCCTGCGGCTCGAGTACGAATCCTACGAGCCGCTGGCCGTCAAGGCCTTCGAGCGGATTGCGGCCGAGGCGCTCGAGCGCTGGCCGGCGGTGCGGCTGGCCGTCCACCATCGGCTCGGCACGCTGGAGGTCGGCGAGGCGAGCGTGGCGATTGCCGCCGCGTCGCCGCATCGCGCGGAGGCGTTCTCCGCCTGCCGCTATGCCATCGAGCGCGTCAAGCAGATCGCGCCGATCTGGAAGCACGAGTTCTTCGAGGGCGGACACGTCTGGATTGAAGGGGCGCTGGCCGACCCCGACGACAGCGCGGCGCGCGAGGACGCGTATCGACGGGCATGCGCGTGACCGTGCGCCTGTTCGCCCGGCTGCGCGACATCACGGGCGCCGGCGAGCTCACGCGCGAGCTGCCCGACGGCGCGACGGCGGGCGTCCTGTGGGACCTGCTGGCCGGCGAGTACGCGGAGCTCGACACCTACCGCGACGCCGTGTCGGCCGCGGTCAACGCCGAGTACGCGAAGATGAACCGCCGCCTGGCCGACGGCGACGAGGTGGCGTTCCTGCCGCCCGTGTCGGGCGGCTGACGGGCGGCAGGGTCGGCCGCGGCCGGCCGACACGCTCAGGACGTACCGATGCAAGACAAGCTCGAGAGGGTCGAGCAGCGCTACCAGACGCTGATGGGGCTCGTCAGCGATGCCGCGGTGCAGGCGGATCCGGCCGAGTACCGCGCCCACACCAAGGCGCTCGCCGAGATACAGCCGCTCGTCGACAGGTTCCGCGACTACAAGACGGTGGAGAAGGAGATCGGGCAGGCGCGCGAGCTGGCCGGCGGCGACGACCCGGAGATGCAGGCCCTGGCCGAGCAGGAGCTGCGCGAGCTGGGCGCTCGCCGCGAGGCGCTGCTCGCCGAGATCAAGGTGCTGCTGCTGCCGAAGGACCCCAACGACGAGCGCAACGTCGTGCTCGAGATCCGCGCCGGCACCGGCGGCGACGAGGCAGGGCTGTTCGCGGGGGACCTGTTCCGGATGTACTCGCGTTTCGCCGAAGGCCAGGGCTGGCGGGTCGAGGTGCTGTCGCTCAACGAGACCGGCGTCGGCGCCGTGAAGGAGATCGTCGCCCTCATCGAGGGCCGCCGGGTGTACAGCCGGCTGAAGTACGAGAGCGGCGTGCACCGGGTGCAGCGGGTGCCGGCGACGGAAGCGAGCGGCCGCATCCACACGTCGACCGCGACGGTGGCCGTGCTGCCCGAAGCCGAGGAGGTCGACGTCCGGATCGATGCCAAGGACCTCCGGATCGACACCTTCTGCTCGAGCGGGCCCGGCGGCCAGAGCGTGAACACGACGTACTCCGCGGTGCGCATCACCCACCTGCCGACCGGGCTGGTCGTGTCGCAGCAGGACGAGAAGTCGCAGATCAAGAACAAGGCGAAGGCGATGAAGGTCCTGCGCTCGCGGCTCTACGAGCTGGAGCTCGCGCAGCAGCAGCAGGAGATCGCCCAGGACCGGCGCAGCCAGGTCGGCAGCGGCGAGCGCTCGGAGAAGATCCGGACCTACAACTTTCCCCAGAACCGGATCACCGACCACCGCATCGGCACCACCTTCCACCGGCTGACGGAGATGCTGAACGGCGACCTCGACGAGATGATCGGCGCGCTCGTGACGCACTACCAGGCGGAGCAGCTCAAGGCCGAGGTCGCGGCGTCGTGACCGTCGTCGAGCGGGTCGGGGCGGCCACGTCGCGGCTGGTCGCCGCGGGACTGCCGCCGGACGTCGCGGCGCTCGACGCCGAGGTGCTCGCACGCCACGTCCTGGGCTGGGACCGGGCGGCGTACCTGTGCAACCGGCGGGACGCTGCGCCGCGCGGCTTCGGGGCGGCCTACGACGCTGCCCTCGACCGGCGCTCGGGCCGCGAGCCGGTGTCTGCCATCGTCGGCCGGCGCGAGTTCTGGGGCCTGGAGCTCGAGGTGGGGCCCGGCGTGCTCACGCCGCGTCCCGAGACCGAGCTGCTGGTCGAGGAAACGCTGCGTCTCGCGCGCGGCCCGCGCCTGCTCGCCGACGTCGGCACCGGGTCCGGCTGCGTGGCGATCGCGCTGGCAGCCGAGCTGCCGGGCGCGCGCATCATCGCCACCGACATCTCGGCCGCCGCGCTGGCCGCGGCGCGCCGCAACGCGGCCGCCCACGGCGTGGACGCGCGGATTGCCTGGGTCCGCACGTCCTGCCTGGACGGCGTCTCCGCCGCGCCGGACGTGATCGTGGCCAACCCGCCCTATGTGGCGGACGACGACATCGCCGGCCTGCCGCCGGAGGTGCGCGACTTCGAGCCCCGCCTGGCGCTGGCCGGCGGACCCGACGGTCTGGACGTCATCCGGCGGCTGCTGGACGCCGCGGCCCGGCAACTGGCCCCCGGCGGCCATCTCGTGCTGGAGCTCGGCCGCGGCCAGGCTCCGGCGGCCCGCGCCGCGGTCGCCGCCCGGCCGCAGCTCGCCCTCGTCCGGTTCCGCCGCGACCTCCAGGGCATCGCCCGCACCCTCGTCGCACGACGCCGCGGCGCACGCACCTGAGCACCTGAACCAATGGCCGACTGTCTCTTCTGCAAGATCATCGCTCGCGAGATTCCCGCGACACTGGTCCACGAGGACGACGACCTCGTCGCCTTCGAGGACATCAACCCGGGCGCGCCGACGCACGTCCTGCTCGTCCCGCGGCGCCACATCGCGACGCTGAACGACCTGGCGGCGGACGACCACGACCTCGTCGGCCGGATGGTCCGCCGCGCCGCGCTCATCGCCCGCGACCGGGGCTTCGCCGAGGCCGGCTACCGGACCGTCTTCAACTGCAACGCCGACGCCGGGCAGTCGGTGTACCACATCCACCTGCACCTGCTCGGCGGCCGGAAGCTGGCCTGGCCGCCCGGCTAGGAGCCAGGGCGCCCGGCTATGCCACGCGTTTGCCGGTGATCGCCTCGCGGAGGCCCTCGAGCAGGCCCTCGAGGTGCGCCATGCGCTCGCGAAGCTGGCCGATCTGCTCGGCCATCTCCTTGCCCTGGGCGTCGATCCGCCGGCGCAACTCCTCGCCCTGGGCGTCGATCCGCCGGCCCTGGGCGCGCAACTCCTCCCGCAGGCTCCGGAACGAAGCGCCGATCGCTGCGAGGAGCGCGATCGTGGCGGCGACAACGGTCCAGGCTGCGGCATCCATCCTGCCGGGAAGGGTAGCACGGGCCGACCGCTACCGGCCGAAGCAATGGCGCCCGCTCACGGCGCGCCGCCACGGGCCGCCAGGGCCGGCAGCAGGCGCGGGAGCTCCGCCAGCGAGCGAATCACGGGAACGCCCTCGGGCGCGCTGCCCCGCGCCGCGGCGGCAGGCCGCGAGAGGAGCACGCCCCGCATCCCGACGCGGCGGGCGCCCTCGATGTCATGAACGATGCTGTCGCCGACCATGACCGACTCGGACGCGGCCGCGCCCACGAGCTGCAGCGCCTTGCGAAAGATGCTGGGGTGGGGCTTCATGTAGCCGTGATCGGATGACGAGACGGCGCCGCTGATGTAGGGCTGCAGGTCGAAGTGCCGCTGGAACGAGGCGAGGCAGCGGTGGGTGTTCGAGATGAGCCCGATGCGGACCCCCGCGGCGTGCAGCGCGAGCACCGCCGGGCGCACGTCGTCGTACAGGGCGAAGTGCCGGCACCTGGCCCATTCCTCGTGGACTTCGCGGGCGCAGGCGCCGAGGCCGGGGCCGCTGCCCCCCATCTCCTCGAGCACGCGCCGGGCGTAGGTGATGAACAGCGCCGCGCGGTAGACGCCGTCCTGCGCCGGCGTCAGCGTGCCGGACGCGGCGGCGACCGCGGCGGCGAACCGGTCGGGGTCGACCGCGAACCCGTGCCTGGCCGCGAACCGCCGGTAGCCCTCGCCGTCGAACGTCGGCCCGGGATGGATGAGGGTGTAGTCGACGTCGAAGAAGACGGCGGTGGTGGTCACTGGCAATCCGCCCGCGGCCGCCGCGTCCGACCGGGCCCGCAAGCGGTGCGCTGGCGATTATACAGACCCCGCCGAGCGGGCCCTCCGGGCCGGGGCGCGGGCGCTTTGCACTACAATGGACCGATCGGCATGTCCGCCTGGAAAGACACCCTGAACCTGCCCCGGACCGGCTTTCCGATGAAGGCCAACCTGCGGGCCGCCGAGCCGCGCGCCATGGCGCGCTGGGAGGAACTCGGCCTGTACGAGCGCATTCGGGCGCGCAGGCGCGGCGCGCCGCGCTTCGTGCTGCACGACGGGCCGCCGTACGCCAACGGCCGCGTCCACACCGGCACGGCGCTCAACAAGGTGCTCAAGGACTTCGTGGTCAAGTCCCGGACGATGGCCGGCTTCGACGCGCCCTACGTGCCGGGCTTCGACTGCCACGGGCTGCCGATCGAGCTCAAGGTGGACCGCGAGCTGGGCCGCCGCAAGCGCGAGCTGAGCGTCGCCGACTTCCGCCGCGCGTGCCGCGCCTACGCGGAGAAGTACATCGGCCTGATGCGGGACGACTTCAAGCGGCTCGGCATCCTTGGCTCCTGGGATGCGCCGTACCTCACCATGGACTACCGCTACCAGGCCGCCATCGTGCGCGCGCTGGGGGCGTTCGTCGGGCAGGGGGCGGTCTACAAGGGCAAGAAGCCGGTGCACTGGTGCATCGATTGCCGGACGGCGCTCGCCGAGGCCGAGGTGGAGTACGAGCCGCACACGTCGCCCTCGATCCACGTCGAGTTTCCGCTGGACGGCGCCAGCGCCCGGTCGCTGGGCGAGCGCGTGCCGGCGCTGGCCGGCACGACCCCGTCCGTGCTGATCTGGACGACGACGCCCTGGACGATTCCGTCGAACCTCGCGGTGGCCTTCCATCCCGACTTCGACTACGCGGCCTACGCGACCGACGACGGCGCGGTCATCGTGGCCGAGCCGCTGGCGGCCGAGGTCGGGCGGCGGACCGGCCGGCCGCTCGGCGCCCCCCTGGCCCGGTTCAGGGGCCGCGACCTGGAGGGCCTGCGGTTCCGCCACCCGCTGTACGACCGCGAGTCCGTCGCGGTGCTGGCGGACTACGTGACGCTGGAGCAGGGCACGGGCGCGGTGCATACGGCGCCCGGCCACGGCGCGGACGACTTCCTGACCGGCATGCGCTACGGCCTGGACGTGTACGCGCCGGTGGGACCCGCCGGCCACTTCACGTCGGACGTCGAGCTGTTCGGCGGCCTGCGCGTCTTCGACGCCAACCCGCGGGTCGAGGAGGCGCTCGCGGCGCGCGGGCGGCTGTGGCATCGCGACGCCGTGGAGCACGCCTACCCGCATTGCTGGCGCTGCCACGAGCCGGTCATCTTTCTCGCGACGGCCCAGTGGTTCATCCGGATGGACGCCGGCGCGCTGCGGGAGCGCGCGCTCGAGGCCGTCGCCGGCGTCGAGTGGTTTCCCGCGTGGGGCGAGGAGCGCATTCGCGGCATGCTGGCTACGCGGCCCGACTGGTGCATCTCGCGCCAGCGCTCCTGGGGCGTGCCCATCCCGGCGCTGCAGTGCACGGCGTGCGGCGAGGCGATGCTGCTGGCCGAGGTCGTCGAGCGCGCGGCCGTCGTGTTCGAGCAGCACGGCGCCGACGCGTGGTACGAGCGGGAGCTGGCGGACTTCGTGCCGGACGGCGTTGCCTGCCAGTCGTGCGGCGGCAGCGACTTCCGGCGCGAGCAGGACATCCTCGACGTCTGGTTCGACTCCGGATCGAGCCACGAGGGGGTGCAAATCGACCATCCCGAGCTGGGCTGGCCCCTGGCGCTGTACCTCGAAGGCTCGGATCAGTACCGCGGCTGGTTCCACAGCTCGCTGCTCGTGGGCCTCGGGACCCGCGGCGCGGCGCCCTTCCGGCAGGTCGTCACCAACGGCTTCGTCGTCGACGAGCACGGGCGCAAGATGTCGAAGTCGCGCGGCAACGTGGTCGAGCTGCAGACCGTCCTCGAGCGGCACGGCGCCGAGGTGTTCCGACTGTGGGTCGCCATGGTCGACTACCGCGAGGAGATGCGCATCGGGACCGAGATCCTGGCCCGCGTCGTGGAGGCCTACCGCAAGATCCGGAACACGCTGCGCATCCTGGCGGCGAACCTCTACGACTTCGAGCCGGCCGCCGACCGCGTGCCGCCGGAGCGGATGCCGGAGCTCGACCGCTACGTGCTCGCGTGCTACGCCGAAGCCGTCTCGAAGACGCTGCGCGCGTACGAGCGCTACGAGTTCCAGGCCATCTCGCACACGATCGCCCGGCTGCTCACGGTGGACCTGAGCGCGTTCTACATCGACGTCTCGAAGGACGCGCTCTACACCCTCGGCGCACGCTCCGCGGCGCGGCGTTCCGTGCAGACCGCCATGTACACCATGGCCGACGGTCTGGCGCGCCTGCTCGCGCCCCTGCTGCCGGTGACGGCCGACGAGCTGTGGCGGCACCTGCCGGGCCAGCGGGCCGAGAGCGTGCACCTGGCCGACTTTCCGGCGGACTGGGAGGCGCTTGTCGACCGCGGCCTGCAGCAGCGCTGGAAGCGGCTCCTGGGTGTCCGCGACACGGTGAACGCGGAGATCGAGCGGCTGCGCCAGCAGAAGGTGGTCGGCACGTCGCTGGAGGCCCGCGTGACGCTGCGCTGCCGCGGCACGACCGCCGAGCTGCTCGCGGGCTGCGAGAGCCTGCTGCCCACCCTGTTCATCACCTCGAACGTCGCGGTGGAAAGCGACGCGACCGTGCCGCTCGACGGCGAGGCGGCGGACGGGCGCTGGACGGAGCCGGGCGGCGCCGCGCTCGTCGAGGTCGCGCCGGCCGCGGGCGAGAAGTGCCCCCGCTGCTGGCGCTACGTCCGGCGGCTCGTGTCGGAGGCCGGCGCCGCGGGCGTGTGCGAGCGTTGCGCGGACGCGTTGCTGGAGCACGTCAGTGCCGGATGACGAGGTCGCGCCGCCGGCGCGGGCCCGCGCGGCCTGGCTGTCGACCAGGGTCCTTGCGGCCGTGGCGGCGACGGTGGTGGCGCTCGACCAGGTGACGAAGGCGCTGGTGCGGGCCTGGCTGCCGCTGCATGAGAGCGTGAGCATCGTGCCGCAACTGCTCGACTTCACCCACGTCCGCAACACCGGCGCCGCGTTCGGGCTGCTGAACGCCGTGGACATTCCGTTCAAGCCGCTGCTCATGACGGCGATCGCGCTCGCCGCGCTCGTGGCCATCGGGGTCTTCGCCGTGCGCACGAGCCCCACCGAGCCGCTGGCGCGGTTCGGCCTGGCGCTGGTGTTCGGCGGCGCGACCGGCAACCTCATCGACCGCGTCACGGCGGGCTACGTCGTCGACTTCGTGGACGTGTACTGGAGCGGCTGGCACTTCTGGGCGTTCAACGTCGCCGATGCGGCGATCACAGTCGGCGCCTGCCTCCTGATTCTCGACACGGTTATCCTGAACCGGCATGTACCCACGTCTGCTTGAGCTCGGCCCCGTCTCGATCTACACCTACGGC
>CAYGCV010000132.1:0-10842 GCA_964348425.1 uncultured Vicinamibacteraceae bacterium
GCTCGTTGTCGATGGCGGCCCGCTCCTCCTCCGTGAAGAACTCGCGGTCGGCGTACCGCGCGGGCCGCTCCAGGGGCGTCTGATAGTCGGTGGTCCAGATGCCTTCCAGGTTCGGCTCGCCCCACGCCGTGAGGGCCGCCGGGCCCGGCGGCGGGTCGGACTGACTCTGGCCCGCCACCGGAGCCAGCTTCAGCAGCATGGTCACGGCCACGAGCACGGCCAGCACGCCGATGGACTCGATCAGTCGCCTCTTCATCACAGACCTCCAGATCACAGACCTCCAGATTTGGCGCCGCGCTCCACGAGATACTCGATGACCGTCCCGTACGTCCAGTCCGTCGCCGCGTCGAGCGCGGTGCGCCCGTCCAGGTCGGCCGCGTTGAGGTCGGCCCCCAGCTCCACCGCCGCCTGCACGGTCGCCAGCGCCCGGGTTTCGGGCTCGCCCTCCGCGGCCGGGACCCACGCCCGCACGCGCCGTCCGCCGCCCATGCCGAGCGCCGCCATCAGGGCCGTCGTGGCCTCCCGGCGCCGGATGCCGCGCCGCGAGGGCACGTAGTCGGCGTGGTGCACGAAACGCGGATCGGCGCCGTGCTGCGCGAGCAGGCGCATGAGGTCCGGCTCGCCCAGGCGCGCCGCCAGCCAGTAGGGCGTGGCGCCGACCAGGGCCGGCCAGAAGTGGAAGTCCCGCGAGGCGCGCCGCGTCGGCGTCCAGGTACGCAGCCGCACGTTCGGGTCGGCGCCGTGCGTCAGGAGCGCGCCCAGCAGCCGCGCGTCCCGGCGCATGACGGCGATGTGGAGCGCGCTGAAGCCGGCGTCGTAGGCGCTCGGGTCGGCGCCTTCCGCGAGCAGGAAGTCGGCCACCTCGCGGTGCCCGGCGTGGGCGGCCAGCACCAGCGCGCTGACGCCCCAGGCGTCGGCGTCGTCGACGTCGGCGCCGGCGGCCACCAGCCGCTGCGCCGCGGCGAGCGCGCCCTCGCGCACCGCGAACATCAGCGCGGTGTTGCTGCCGTGCGGGATGTCGCCGTTGTACTCGGGGCGGCCGTGGGGCGGCACGGCCATCACCTGGCTCCACACGTCGGAGCGGGCGCGCACGTCCGCGCCATGAGCCAGCAGCACCTCCACGGCGCTGGTCCGGTGCCGCGCCGCCGCCCACATGAGCGCCGTCTGCCCGCGCGCGCCGCGCGCCTCCGGGTCGGCCCCGGCCGCCAGCAGCTCCTCGAGCGCGTCCGCGTTGCCCGCGCGGGCCGCGACCATCGCCGGCGTCTCGCCGAGCAGGAGCGCCCGGTTCGGATCGGCGCCGGCCTCCAGCAGCCGGCGCACCATGGCCGGGCTGGCGTTCTCGGCCGCGAGCCAGAGCGGCGTGACGCCCAGGTCGGTCGCCGCGTTCACGTCGGCGCCGGCTCCCAGGAGCAGGCCGGCGCCCTCCAGGTCGTTGCGGTAGCTCGCCCAGTGCAGGGCGGTCGTGCCGTCCGCGTCGGCCGCGCCGGCCGGTGCGCCGCCCCCCAGCAGCGCCCGCAGCGACTCGGTGTCGGTGTTGCGGGCGGCGTCCACCAGCGGCGGCGCTTCGCTCGCGGCCGCGCCGGCGGCGGCGAGCAGCACGGCCAGCAGCGTGATGAGGCCTCGC
This sequence comes from uncultured Vicinamibacteraceae bacterium, assembly GCA_964348425.1. GTDB lineage: Bacteria > Acidobacteriota > Vicinamibacteria > Vicinamibacterales > UBA8438 > JAAXGX01. The sequence continues at coordinate 1,625 of CAYGCV010000132.1, forward strand.
ATGGCGGCGTCACACCCCCGGCAGCGCGTCGAGCTGGAGCTTGCCCGCGCTGCCGCCGATGCGCTCCACCGGGACGTCCAGCTTGTCCATCAGCGTCAGCAGCAGGTCGGCCTGCGAGGGCTGGTCGGCGTAGTGCAGGTGCCGGCCCCCGTCGAGCCGGCCGGCCCCGCCGCCGACCAGCAGCAGCGGCAGGTTGCTGCCCGAGTGCCGGCTGCTGTTGGACAGGCCCGAGCCGTAGAGGATCGTCATGTGGTCGAGCAGCGTGCCGTCGCCGTCGGACGTCGCGCGCAGCTTCGCCAGGTACTCCCCGAAGAGCTGCGTGTGGTAGCGGTTGATCTTCGCCATGTGCGCCACCAGCGCCGGGTCGTTGTTGTGGTGCGACAGCGGATGGTGCGCCTCCGGCACGCCGATCTGCGGGTAGGGGCGGGCGCTCTGCTCCTTGCCGATCATGAACGTGATGACGCGCGTGAGATCCGACCGGAACGCGAGCAGTTGCAGGTCCAGCATGAGGGCCAGGTGATCCTCGAACTTCGACGGCGCGCCCTGCGGCTGGGCGACCACCGGCAGCTCGACGTCCTGCTGCTCCTCGGTGCGCTGGATGCGCCGCTCGACGTCGCGCACGGCCTCGGTGTAGTCGTCGACCTTGGCCCGATCCCCGGGTCCGAGCTCGCGCTTGAGGTCCGCCAGCCGCTCGGTCACCGCGTCCAGCAGGCTCTTGTGCTGCCGCAGCCGCGCTTCGCGCGCCGCCCAGTCGGTGCTGCCGCTGTCGCCGAACAGCGTCTCGAACACCGCCCGCGGGTTCCATTCCATCGGCAGCGCCTGCGTGGCGCTGCGCCACGAGATCGTGTGCGTGTAGACGCAGCTCAACTGGCCGCTGCAGGCGCCCGCGTTGTTCGGCTGGTCCATGGCCATCTCGAGCGACGGGACCTGCGTCCGGTCCGCGAAGTGCCGCGCCAGCAACTGGTCCATCGACACGTCGGCCAGGATCTCCACCTCGTTGCGGCCGCCGCGCGTCGTGCCGGTCAGGAACGAGCCGGACGCGCCCGCGTGGATGTAGTTCCAGCTCGACTTGAGGCCCGACAGCACGATCAACTGGTCGCGGAACGGCGCGAGCGGCTCGAGGATGGGCGTCAGCTCGAAGTCGCGCCCCTCCGTGGCCGGCAGCCAGTGCTCCATGGCCATCCCGTTCGGCACGTAGAACGCCAGGAAGCGGTGCGCCGGCTGCGCGGCGGCCCGCGCGCGCGGCGAGAACGCCGGCAGCATGGCGTCCAGGAGCGGCAAACCCAGCGTCGCGCCCAGGCCGCGCAGGACCGTCCGCCGCGCCAACGGTTTCGTCGTCAGAATAGCCATGGTCTGCGGTTCCTCTCGTTCAGTTGCCGGATGCCGCCGCGCCGGTGGCGCGCAGCAGAAAGCTGGGGCTCTTGACGATGCCGGCGATGATCGACGACCAGCGGTAGTCGCGCGGCGCGGCGTCGCGGATGACCTGCCGCACCGCCGGCCGGTCGTAGTATTCCAGCCGCCGGCCGAGAGCATAGGCCATCAGCTTCTCGGTCAGGGTGCGGGGAAACTGCTCGGGTTGCTCCAGGAGCAGCGCGCGCAACCCGGCCAGCCCCTCCACCGGCGCGCCGCTCGCCGCGGTCCCGCGCGCATCGACCGGTTCTCCCGCCTCGTCGATGGTCCGCCAGCCGCCGATGGCGTCGAAGTTCTCCAGGGCGAAGCCCAGCGGATCGATGACCGCGTGGCAGTTGGCGCACGAGGGATTCCGGCGGTGCTGCGCGAGGCGCTCGCGGATCGGCAGGCGCATGGACGCGGGGTTGGCGTCCAGATTGGTGTCCACCCCGGGCGGGGGCGGCGGCACCGGCAGGCCGAAGATGTTGTCCAGCAGCCACTTGCCGCGCAGAACGGGCGACGTCCGGTCGGGATAGGAGGTGGTCGCCAAAACAGCTCCATGCGCGAGCAGTCCCCCGCGCTGCTCCCGATTCGAGAGGGCGACTCGCCGGAACCGGCTGCCTTGGACGCCCATTATGCCATAGTGCCGCGCCAGCCGTTCGTTGACGAACGTGTAGTCGGCATCGAGCAGGTCCGTGACGCTGCGGTCCTCCCGCAGCGTGCTGGCGACGAACAGCTCCGTCTCGCGCCGGAACGCCTGCAGCAGCGTCTCGTCGTAGTGGGGGTAGCGGTGCGGGTCGACCACCACCTCCTCGACGCGGCGCAGGTTGAGCCATTGCGACGCGAAGTCGCGGACCAGCGCGTCCTCGGCGCGGGCATCGGCCAGCATGCGCCGCACCTGCTGCTCCAGGATCGCCGGCTCGGCGAGTTGTCCCCGCTCGGCCAGCTCCAGGAGGCGGTCGTCCGGGATGCTGCTCCACACGAAGAACGCCAGGCGCGAGGCGATCTCCAGGTCGCTCAGGCGGTAGGCGCGCTGACTGCGCGGCAGGTCGATCGGCTCCCGGTAGACGCGCAGCAGGAAGTCGGGATCGACCAGGATGCGCTCGAGCCCGTACTGGATGCCCGCCTCGAAGCTGCCGCCCTCGCGCCGGCCCGCGTCGAAGAACGCCAGCAGCGACTCTCGGTCGGCCGCCGTGACGGGTCGCCGGTAGGCGCGGCGGGCGACGGTCGTCAGGATCCGCTCCGCGCACGGCCGCTCCCCGGCCGGCTCCCTTGGGGTGCAGAGGAAGATCCTGCGCCGGCTCGGCGTGTCGTGCGACCGGCCGCCGACCGCGTACGGGCCGCCTATCTGCACCGCGCCCACGGCCGCGTAGCCCATGTAGATCTGATCGTTGGTCAGCACCCGGCCGCGCTGCAGGGGCTGGGGCAGACCCTCCGGCTCCCACAGCTCGCGCACGAACGAGACGCCGACCACCCGCGGCCCCGCCTCGACCGGCACGCGCACCTCCAGCGCGGCGTCGCCGGTCAACTGCATGAACTCTTCCCAGCGCGGGTCGCCGGCAAAGCCCGGCTCGCCGGCGCCGGCATAGCTGGCCGCCGCCGGTCGGCCCTCCACGTTACCCCCCACCACGAAGCGTCTGACGAGCCGGCCGTCGAGGCGCACCTCGAGCTGCTGCGGCCAGCCCATGCCCATGATGTAGTCCTGGTACTGCCTGCGGAGGCGCACCTTCAGGAGGTACTCGCCGTCGACGGGGAAGTGGTACCGCACGGCGATGCCGCCGCGCGACCCGAACGGCAGGTCCTCGCTCTGCCGCTCGTCCTGCACGACGTGCAGCGGAATCTCGAACGTCTCGACGCCCGGCGCCACCGGGGGCAGGCCGGTCGCCAGCCGCGTCACCTGCCGGGCGACCGACAGGTAGCGTTCCAGATGGGCTCTCGAGACCGTGAGGACGCCCGCGAAGTTGTCGAAGCTGCCGTCGGCCGTCTCGTCGCCGGGCAGCAGCGGCCGCACGTCGAAGCTGTCCGGGTCGATGGCGAGCAGGTCGCGCACGGCGTTGGCGTACTCCGTGCGGTTCAGCCGGTGGACCGCGCCGATCCGGCCGGGTCTGGGATTGGCGGCCCAGGCCCGGTCGAGCTCCGCCTCCAGCCAGCCGGCCACGGCGCGATAGGTGCCGGCGTCGGGACGCGGCCGTCCGGGCGGCGGCATCGAGCCCGCCCGCAGCCTGCCGATGACGCGCTCCCACAGCTCGGGATCGGCGTCGGGCCGGGCCGTGTCGAGGCCGTCGAGCACCAGCCCGGCGGTGCGCAGCCGCTCGTTGTGGCAGGTCAGGCAGTAGCGGTCCACGAGCGCCCCGACCGCCTGCGGGCCGGTGCTCTCCGGCTGGCCCTGGCCGGGCGCTGCCAGTACGGCCAAGGGTGCCGCCAGGACGAGGGCGCCGGCGAACAGCGCCAGGGCCGACTGCCGCTTCTCGAGCTCGAAGAACCGCATGCGCGCCTCCTGGGGCAACGGATGCACATAAGGATGCCAACTTGCCGCCCCGAAGTCGAGCGATTCAGGCCCTTCAACGCACGAATCGCTCGTCGAGCGGCAGGCCCAGCATGCCCGCCAGCGTCGCCACGTACTCGGCGAACGCGCTGCGGCCGGCCGCCGTGAGCCGCACGGTCGTCTGTGCCTTGCGGCCGACGAACGCCTTCGCGACCTCCACGTAACCGGCTTCCTCCAGGCGGCGGAGGTGCACGCTCAGGTTGCCGTCCGTCAGGTCCAGCGCCTGCCTCAGCGTGGTGAAGCTGGCCTCGTCCAGCCCGTTCAGGAACGCGACGATGGCCAGCCGCGCCTGGGCGTGGATGGTGTCGTCGAGCGGGCCGCGCGCAACCCTCGGCATCGCTCAGGGGCGCTTCCCGCGGCGCACGATCGCCAGTCCCGGGAGCGCCATCAGGCCGAGGTAGAGCGCGATGCCCACGGTGCCGGCCAGCGGGCCGGGAGCGAGCAAGCCGGCGGTCGGCGCCGCGGCCCACCAGCCGAGCGCGACCCAGCGCAGCCAGCCGCGGCCGGCGATGGCCGCCGAGACGAAAAATGCGAGCCCGGTCGTCGCGGACGCCACGACGCCGAGGTGCGCGAGCTCGATCCCGCGCCCGGCCAGCGCCAGCGCGAAGAGCAGGACGATGGTCAGGCAGAGTCCGATCCAAACGCTGCCATACAGGCGGACCGCGAGGTTGGTGGGATGGCGGCGCCAGGAGAACCCGAGCACGGCCGACCCGCAGATGCCCGCGGCCATCGCGCCCACCCAGGGATAGGCGCCCGCCGGCCCGGCGCCCGCCAGGGCCAGCGTGAGCCGGACGGCCTGCACCGCGGCGAGCAGGACGCCCCAGAGCACGAGGTGGCGGCCGTCGAGGGCCGCGGCCTCCTGTGCTTCCTCCATCATCCGGCGGATCAACGCCAGGTCGTGCGCCGGGGCGGCGTGGCCCGGAAACGTCCCGCCCGGCTCGTCCCCCATGTTGCGGGTGCCGGTCTCGGTGGTCATGGTCCGGTCTCCGCTGCCAGCCGCCGCGGACGCGCCCGCCGCCGCAGCCGCGTCGCCAGGAAGGCGGCCCAGCAGGCGGCGAAGAACAGCAGGACTGCCGCATGGACCGTGTCGTAGTGGTGCCGCGGCGCGCCGTACATCGGCGAGACGGACTGCAGGACGGACAGGCGCAGGAAGGCCTCGTTCACCGCCCCGCCGATGAGCAGGCAGTAGCTCCATACCATGCCGCTGACGTGCGCCATGAACCAGGCTAGACGAGCCTGACGCGGCGCTGCGAAGGCGCCCAGCACGACGAGCAGCAGCGCGATGATCGCGAGCCAGTGGAAGATGCGGAAGCCGCCGTCGCCGTAGATGAGGAGCGCCGTGAGCTGGGCGGCGATCATCGAGTGGACGTACCACCGGCCGCAGCGCCTGTGGCGGGCCGAGCCTTTGCGGGTGCACAGCGCGACGGCGCCCGTGACCATGGCGGCGACGCAGACCGCGGTGTGCAGCCAGCCGATCAGCGAGATGGGTGCAACTGACATGACGTAAAGTCCTTTGTTAAACAAAGCATATGTTCCCGGCGCCGCGCCGTCAACCGCGGTTCCCGGGGTAATATGATGGCGGCGAACCGCGAGCCGGCCACGGGTCGGACGCGATTCGGTTCGATCAGGAGGATGATCATGATCAGCAGAGCTCTCGTCGCCGCACCGGTGCTGTTCGCGCTCGCCCTGGGTGTTGCCCCGGCCAGCGCGCAGACGGCGTTCGACCCGCCGCGGCTGCCCGACGGCAGGCCCGACCTGCAGGGCGTCTGGGATTTCCGCACGCTGACGCCGCTCGAGCGGCCCGCGGATCTGGCGGACCAGGCGGTCCTGGCGGCCGAGGAAGCGGCCGAGATCGAGGCGCGGGCGGCCGCCCGTAGCGCGGAGCTGAACGCCCCGACCACGGATCGGGACGAGCTGCTGCCGGTCGGCGGCAACGTCGGCGGCTACAACCACTACTGGGTCGACCAGGGCGCCCGCGTGGTCGACGACCAGCGCACGTCCCTCATCGTCGACCCGCCCGACGGGCGCCTGCCCGCGCTGCAGCCCGGGGTCGAGATGCAGCAGCTCTCACTGGCCGAGGACGTGGGCGGCACCCTGCCGGTCCGCGTCCGGGCCGCCGGCATCGGCACCGACAGCCACGAGGACCGCGGGCTCGCCGAGCGCTGCCTGCTCGGCTTCAACTCGGGTCCGCCGATCGTGCCGGCCGGCTACAACCAGAACATCCAGCTCTTCCAGACGTCCGACTACGTCGTGATCTTCCACGAGATGGTGCACGACGCGCGCATCGTGCCGCTCGACGGGCGCGACCACCTGCCGGCGAGCATCCGCCAGTGGCTGGGCGACTCGCGGGGCTACTGGGACGGCGACACGCTGGTGATCGAGTCGACCAACTTCACCGCCAAGACCGCGAGCTTCAACCCGTCGATCGCGCAGGCGGCCGGTGACGGCATCCACCTGCACCTGACGGAGCGTTTCAGCCTGGCGGCGGAGGACACGCTGCTCTACGAGTACACCGTGAACGACCCGACGACCTTCACGCGGCCGTTCACCGCGGAGCTGCCGATGAAGCGTGGCGAGCTGGTGTTCGAGTACGCCTGCCACGAGGGCAACTACGGGCTGTACAACATGCTCGCGGGCGCCCGCGTCCAGGACGCCGCGGCGCAGCAGCAGCAGTAGGCATGCGACCGGCCGCACGGCGCACCGTGATGCTGGCGGCAGCCCTGGGCGGCTGCCTGCTGGCCGCCGCCCTGCCGGCGGCCGGGCAGGCGACGCCGGGCCTGCCGCCGGTGCCCCTGCCCGCGGGGCCGCTGGTCATCGAGACCGCGGAAGCCCGGATCCGGCTGGTGGTCGTGACGCGCGACCTGTCGCATCCCTGGGCGCTGGCCTTCCTGCCGGACGGCCGCCTGCTCGTCACGGAGCGGGCCGGGCGCCTGCGGGTGATTCGCGACGGCGTCCTCGATCCGCAGCCGGTCGCGGGCGTGCCGGCGGTCCACGCGGTCGGCGCGGCCGGCCTGATGGACATCGCGCTGCACCCGCGCTTCGACGCGAACCGGCTCGTGTATCTCACCTACTCGCGGCCGGGCGACGACGGCGTCCGCGTGGCGCTCGCGCGCGGGCGGCTGGAGGGGGCGGCGCTGGCCGACGTCGAGACGCTGTTCGCCTCCGACTTGCTGGACGGCAGCGGCGCCGGGGCGTCGCGGGTCGTGTTCGCGGCGGACGGGACGCTCCTGCTCACGGTCGGCGGCGCCTTCGGCGAGCAGGGCGGCCGGGCCCAGGACCCGGGCGATACCGTCGGCAAGGTCGTGCGGCTGCGCGACGACGGCGGCATCCCCGACGACAACCCCTTCGCGGGGCGGGCGGGCCACCGCCCGGAGATCTACTCGCTGGGACACCGCAACCAGCTCGGCATGGTCTTCCATCCCGCGACGGGCGCACTGTGGGCGCACGAGAACGGGCCCCTCGGCGGCGACGAGCTGAACATCATCCGCCCGGGCCGGAACTACGGCTGGCCGGTCGTCTCCTACAGCCGGCAGTACTCCGGACCGCGCGTCGCGTCGCGGCCGTGGCAGGCGGGGATGGAGCAGTCCGAGATCGTGTGGCTGCCCTCGGTGGCGCCGTCGGGGATGGTTTTCTACGACGCCGACGCCTTTCCGCAGTGGCAGGGCGACCTGTTCGTCGGCGCGCTGCGGACCGGCGGGATCCGCAACACGGGGCACCTCGAGCGCATCGTCTTCAACGCGGAGGGGGAGGAGCAGCGCCGCGAGTGGCTGCTCACCGAGCTCCGCCAGCGCATCCGCGACGTGCGCCAGGGGCCCGACGGGCTGCTGTACGTCCTGACGGACGCCGACGAGGCCGCGCTCTTGAGGATCGAACCCGCCGAGTGAACGCCGGCGCGGCCGTGGCACCCCGTTGCGCCCCGAGCGATTTGCAGGGATACTAGGGGCCTGCGCCATAGACTGTTCGGCTCATCTCGAAGGGAGTTGCGATGAGAGGCATGCTCGGACTTCTGGTCGTCGGTATGCTCGTGCCGGTCGCCGCGGGCGCGCAGCCGGCCGCGGAGGGCGCGGCCGGCGAGGTCACGTTCGCCAAGGACATTGCGCCGATCCTGCAGCGGAGCTGCCAGGAATGCCACCGGCCCGACTCGGTGGCGCCGATGTCGCTGCTGACCTACGAGGAGGTCCGGCCCTGGGCGCGCGCCATCAAGGCCCGCACGGCGCTCCGCAACAAGCGCGGCGCGATGCCGCCCTGGTTCATCGAGAAGGACATCGGGATCCAGCACTACAAGAACGATCCGTCGCTCAGCGAGGCCGAAATCGAGGCAATCGGGATCTGGGCCGACAGCGGGGCCCCGCTCGGCGACCCGGCCGATCTCCCGCCGCCGCGCCAGTTCGCCGGGCCGGATCAGTGGACGATCGGCGAGCCCGACCTGATCGTCGAGTCGAACGAGATCGTCGTGCCGGTCGCGGCGCCCGACAAGTGGACGTCGCTGGGCACCATTCCGATCGGTCTTGACGAGGACCGCTACGTCGCGGCGGTCGAGGTCAAGGAGTTCAACGACGTGCCCCGGACGCAGGGCAGCAACACGGTGGGCGGGCGCTACGTGTTCCACCACATGACTTACGAGACCATCGCCCCCGAGGGCGAGGACGGCGAGACCACGACGCGCTGGCCCGTGCACGAGGTCGGCCGCAACGCGGACGTGTTTCCCGTCGAGGCCGGGCGGCTGCTCGCCGCCGGCTCGCGGCTGAACCTGGAGAACGCCCACCTGCACTCGAACGGCCGCGAGACCCGGGCGCATCTGAAGTTCGCGTTCAAGCTGCATCCCAGGGGCTACGAGCCCGAGATGAAGTACACGAGCAACGTCCTGGGCAACGGCGTCGACATCGACATGAAGCCGAACGTCGCGGGCCAGCAGTTGCACGCGTACCGCGTGCTGGAGGAGCACACCAAGATCGTGCTGTTCGAGCCGCACCAGCACGCGCCCGGCATACGCATGTGCCTGGAGGCCATCTGGGGGCACAACGTCCAGCAGCTCACCTGTGCCGGCTACGACCACAACTGGGTGAAGCAGTACATCTACGAGGACGACCACGCCCCGCTGCTGCCGAAGGGCACCATCCTGCACATCATCGGCTGGCACGACACGACGGTGGCCAACCGCAACGTGGCCGACCCGCGCAACTGGTCGGGCGGCGGCCGCCGCTCGGTGGCCAACATGTTCATCAACATCGGGCAGGGCTTCGCGCTGACCGACGAGGAGTTCGAGCGCGAGATGGCCGAGCGC
>CAYGCV010000133.1:0-10767 GCA_964348425.1 uncultured Vicinamibacteraceae bacterium
GCGGGGCTGTGGGGTCCCCGCAAGCGGACGCCGGGGGTTCGGGGCGCAGCCCCGTGAGATTGAAGCTGATGAAACGGGCAGGCGTAGGGTTGCTGGCGGTCGCGGCTGTGGCGGCGGCGGCCTGGTCCGCGAACGCGCTGTGGGGCGGCGTCACGGTCGACGTCGTGCGCATTCCGGAGGGCGGCCGGATGCCGCGGGCGGTCATCGACGCGGCCGGCGTCGTGCACGTCGTCTACTTCGAGGGCGTCATGAGCGGCGGCGAGCTGCTCCACGTGGCGCGGGCGCCGGGCGCGCCGGACTGGACCCGGCCGGTGCAGGTCAACAGCCAGCCGCGTTCGGCTGTCGGGATGGGACCGATGGACGGTGGGCAGGTGGCGCTGGGCCCCCGCGGGCGGCTCCACGTCGTGTGGTTCCAGACCAATCCCAACCGCATCTACTACACGCGCGGCCGGCCCGACGGGGACGGCTTCGAGCCGCAGCGGACCCTGTGGCAGGAGGCGCAGGGCCGCCTGGAGGCAGGCCCGGCCGTCGCGGCGGACGACGCGGGCAACGTCTTCGTCTTCTGGCACGCCGGGGCCGGGGAGGACGCCGAGCGCGCGGTGCACGCGCTGGCGTCGTACGACGGCGGCGACACGTTCGGTGCGGCCCGGCGGGTGAGCAAGGCGAGTGAGGGGGCGTGCGGCTGCTGCAACCTGGCCGCGCTGGCCGCGCCCGGCGGCAGCGTCCGGGTCTCGTACCGCAGCGCGCGCGGGAACGTGCGGCGCGACCAGCGCCTGCTGACCTCCGGCGACGCCGGTCGGACGTTCGAGGACCAGCCGATTCATCCGTGGGAGATCGGGGCCTGCCCGGTCACCACGACCACGTTGAGCCATGGTCCGGACGACACGCGGGTGGCGTGGGAGACGGACGGCCAGGTGTACTTCGCGCCGGTCAGCCGGCTGGACGAGCCGGCCTCGCCGGCGGAGGAGGCCCGCTTCCGCCGCAAGAATCCGGTGGTTGCCGTCAACGGCAGGGGCGACACGCTGCTCGCCTGGGGCGACGGTCCGGGACTGCGCGCCGGCGGCACGCTGCACTGGCGCATCTTCGACGACGAGGGCCGGCCGACCCGGCACCACGGCGACGGGACGACCGTGCCGAGCGGCAGCGCCCCGGCCGCGGTCGTGCAGCCCGACGACTCGTTTCTCCTGCTCTTCTGACCGCCCGCTGGCGCGTCGAGGCTCGAACCGGATAGAGTGACGACTTCCAGGAGAACATCCATGCGATCTACCAGGGGATGCATCGGACACGTACGGACGGATGCGGCGGCGCGCGCGGCGGTCGCGGGCATCGCGTCGATCGCGTTGATCGCGGCGTTGCTGGCCGCGCCGGCGGCGGCCCAGGAGGCCACGACCACGCACCAGTCGGCGCCGCCGGTGCTCGCGGGGAGCGGGCAGGCGAACTGGGCGCTGCACAACCTCGACATCCGGGGCAGCCGCTACGCCGAGCTCGACGACATCAACGCGGATAACGTCGGCGATCTCGAGCTGGCGTGGTCGTTCGAGGCCGGGGCGGCCAACAGCATCACGCAGGTCACCCCGCTGGTGATCGACGGCGTGATGTACGTCAACTCGGGCGCCACCGTCTTCGCGCTCAACGCCGTCACGGGCGAGACCGTGTGGACGCTGCGGATGAACGACACGCTCGAGGCGCGGGGCCGGGGTCCGACGTACGGCGACGGGCGGCTCTACGCCTTCGGCGGCGCCTCGATGTACGCCGTGGACGTGGCGTCCGGCGAGCTGGCGGAGTCGTTCGGCGACGGCGGCCGGCTGGAGATCATCAGCGAGGCGCTCGAGTTCAAGTACCCCGACGACTACCCGCCGGGCGTCGACGCCTACGGCCTCGGCTACCGCCTGACGACGCCGCCGGTCTACCACGAGGGCACGCTGTACGCCGGGGTGGCCCTGTCGGAGAACCACATTCCCGGCGGGCTGGTGATTGCCGCCGATGCGGCCACCGGCGCGATCGAGTGGGTGTTCAACACGGTGCCGCAGGGGCCGCGCGACGACGGCTGGGAGATTGCGAAGGATTCCTGGGGCGACGGGCAGAAGGTCGGCGGCGGCGTGTGGACGCCGCCGGCGATCGACCCGGAGCTGGGGCTGGTGTACGTCAACTCGGGCAACCCGTCGCCGGACTACGACGGGTCGGCGCGGCCGGGGATGAACCTGTTCACCAACGCGACCATCGCGCTCGAGCTCGAGACCGGGCGGCTGGCGTGGTACTACCAGGCCATCCACCACGACCTGTGGGACTGGGATCACGTCACCGGGCCGCTGCTGTTCGACGCCGAGCACGACGGGCGGACGGTGAAGGGCATCGCGGCGGCCGGCAAGAACTGCCTGCTCTACATCTGGGACCGGGAGACGGGCGAGCCGCTCAACCCGATGGTGGAGACGGCGGTGCCGACCGAGACGGACGTGCCCGGCGAGGAGGTGTGGCCGACGCAGCCCATCCCGTACAACGCGCGGGGCGTCCCGATGACGCCGTTCTGCGCCACCTTCCCGATCCTGAGCGACCCCGAGGCGCAGCGGCGGGCGCGGCAGCTCTACACGCCGTACTCGCTCACCGAGCGCTACATCGTGACGCACGGCGGCTCGAGCTGGGGGCCGCCGTCCTTCAGCCCGCAGACCGGCCTGCTGTACGTCACCGGCAAGGACGGCGGGATCACGATCACGGTCAACCCGGTCGGCGACTCGCTGGTAGTCGGCCAGAGCGACGGCCACATGGACTCGATCGCGGACGGACCGTTCCGCGACGACATGGTCCCGATGTTCACGGTCTCGGCCTACGAGCCGGTGAGCGGCGAGCTGGTCTGGCAGCAGGTGACGCCCACCAACTCGCCGATCGGCAGCAGCGGCAGCGTGGCGACGGCGGGCGACCTGGTTCTGCAGGGGACCGACGTGGGCGAGTTCTACGCGTTCGACGCCCGCACGGGGGATCAGTTGTTCCGCTACCAGCACAACCGGCCGATCCGCGCCAGCCCGCTGACGTATCAGGTCAACGGGCAGCAGTTCATCGCGCTGGTGTCGACCAACAACGTGCTGGCGTTCGCCCTGCCGTAGGGGAGCCGCCGGCTGCCGCACGCCATGGCTGTAACGGACGCCCTGCGCTACCGGTTCACCGTCGAGGAGTTCGCGCGCATGGGCGAGGCCGGCATCTTCGCCGAGGACGACCGCGTGGAGCTCATCGGCGGGGAGATCCGGGAGATGACCCCCATCGGCCCGCCGCACGCGGGCGTCGTGAATCGCCTGACCGAACTGATCGTCCTGCGCCTGGCCGGCAGGGCGAACGTCACCGTTCAGAATCCGATTCGCCTGGACCGGCACAGCGAACCGCAGCCCGATGTCGTGGTCGCGCGGCGGCGGCGGAGCGCCTACGCCGACCGCCACCCCGAGGCGGCCGACGTGCTCCTGGTCATCGAGGTGGCCGATTCGTCGCTGCAGTACGACCGCGCGGAAAAGGTGCCGCGCTACGGCCGGGCCGGCATTCCGGAAACGTGGCTGATCGACCTCGCGGCCCGTACGGTCACTGTGTACACCGGCCCGGGCGCGAACGGCTACGCCAGCGAACGGGTACTGGAACGCGACGACGCGGCCGTCGCCACCGCAGTGGCCGGCCTGCGCCTGTCGGTCGCCGACATCATCGGCGCCTGACCGCGGCCGTCCGGGGTTCAGTCGAGGCCCCGCTCCGTCACCAGATAGGTGGCGAAGCTGGCGAGCCAGTGGCCGCCGGCGAGCCCGGCCTCCCGGTGGCGGCGGGCCGTCTCCCGCAGCGCCGGCCGGCGGGCGTCGCCGGCCGGCAGGCCCGCCGCGATCCCTTCCAGCATCCAGGCCCGGCTGAGGTTCAGGCCGTCGAGGTGCGCGAGCTTGCCGTCGCGCGGGTCGCTGACGACCGCCGGCTGCAGCCACCGCTCGCCGCCCGGGTCGCCGCGCCGCGGGATGCCGGGCAGGAACCCGTCGAGCCACGCCGCGAAATCGTGCGGCGACCGCACCCGCCGCAGCAGATCGGCCTCCGCCAGACAGGGTGAGAGGAAGTCCTGTCCCGACGGCTCGTAGGCCAGCGGACAGTCGCGGTCCCGCGCGTAGTAGTCCTCGGTCCGCGCGCGGACCAGCCGCAGCAGCCCGCGGTCGCCGGCCGCCCGCGCCCAGTCGAGCACCAGGCCCAGGGCGAACGCGGTCTGCGAGTGCTCGCCGACGCGAATGGGGTGGGTCAGCTTCGGGAGCCAGTCCGCGATGCGGCGGGCGGCCTCGCGCTCCAGCGGCTCGAGCGCCGCGCGCCAGCCGGCGGCGTCGGCATCGTCCCACTCGCGCAGCTCGGCCGCCAACTGCAGCAGCCACGCGAGGCCGTAGGGCCGCTCGAAGGCGATGCGGCCGTGCCCGTTCAGGTAGCGCAACTCGCCCTCGATGTTGCGGACCGTCAGGCTGCGCCCCAGCGCGGCGCGGGCGGCCGGCTCGAACTCGCCGCCGCCCGCCAGCCGGGCCAGCCGGGCCAGCAGCCAGTGGCCGTGCACGGCGGAGTGCCAGTCGTAGCAGCCGTAGAACGCCGGCGTCAGCTCGCGGGGCGCCCCGACGTCGCGGTCGCTCGTCAGGACGTGCGCGATCTTGTTCGGGTACTCCCGGTGCACGCAGTCCAGCGCCAGGCGCACGAAGCGGCCCGCGGTGGCAGGGTCGAGCGGCCGGGCTTGCGCAGACATGCCCCAGGCCGCGCCCAGGGCGACCGCCAGGAGCCCCTGGTGCAGGACTCGGCCCCAGCGTGGAGCTGCCGGTGTGCAGCGCACCGCAAGACTCCCGTGCGGTCCACGGCGGGCCGCCCGTGGCGGGGCCGCCCGCCGCCGGGCGCCTACCTGCTCGCCTCCGCCGCGGCCCTCTCCGCGGCCTGCTTCTCGAGGTTGCGCGCCGCGCTCAGGATGTTCCGCATCCCGTAGTTGCCCTCGTGGCAGGCGTACTCGAACACCTGCCAGTAGTCGGGGTCGTGGATGCCGTTGACGACCGTCGTCCAGGGCCGCGTCCAGGTCGTCGGATCGTCGATCGTGATCTCCACGCGCACCGTCTCGGCGTCCACGCGCGTGTAGCGCTCGATCAGCCGCCGCGTGGCCCCCGCACCGCGGAAGTTCGTGCGGTCGCTGAAGTTGGTCACCTCGACGACCAGCGTGTCGCCCTCCCAGCGGCCGCGCGAGTCGCCGAACCACTGGCCGATGGCGGGCGTGAGCGGGTCGCGGCCGTCCAGCGGAATGATGCGGTGCTCGTGCAGGCGCTCGTAGAGCAGCGCCACGTAGCCGGGACTCTGGATGATCTGGAAGCCGTTGTTGTAGGCGCTCGGATACCAGGTCTGCGGGAGGCCGCGCGTGATGCAGCGGTCCGCGAGGTGCAGGTCCTCCGGTCCGTCGAACGGCCCGTCGCCCATGCTGCCGCCCACGAAGCCGAGCCGCGAGCTCGGGTCGATGTGGCGGCTCCGCGCGCCGAGGGTCAGCGGGGGGACCCGCCCGTCCGGCGGATCGACGATCAGCGACGTGCGCGGCGAGGTCCGGTCGCCGAACTCGTACCAGTGCTCCGGGCCGGCCTCCGTGTTGCCGGGCCTGGGCGTGCGGTCCTCCTTGTTGTCGGCCAGGAGGATGGACTCGCGCTCGGCGCGCGCCGCAACCTCCTCGGGGCTCAGGTCGGCGCGCTCGCCGAGCTCGACGGGGCGCTCGAACGGGACGCTGCGCTCCCAGTCGGTGGTCCAGATGCCCTGCAGGTCCGGGTCGCCCCAGGGGGTCTGCGGAACCGTCCAGCCGTCGCCGCCGTTGCCCTGGCCGGCGGCTCCGGCCGGCGCCAGCAGCACGAGCGCCGCCAGCGCGAGCGCCGCGCCGGGCAGTCCGAGGTGTCGATGCATCATCTCCAACCTCCTCGCGGAAATCAGTCCAGCTCGTCGTAGATCACCTGGACGTAGGCGCGCAGCCGCTCCGGCTGCGGGTCGGCATAGCCGGCGTACGCGGACGGAATCGTCCAGCTCCCGGCCACGTCGTCGACGGAGCGGCCGGCCTCCTTCGCCTCGCGCACCGCGGCGGCGAAGTCGCCCACGAAGCGCGAGTACTCCTCCAGGTCGGCCGGCGTCATCGTCGTGCTGTGGCCGGTGATGATCGTGTCGATCCCGGTGACGGCCGCATGGGCCCGGGCGAGCGTCCCGGAGTACTCCACGCCGCTGCCGCCGTTGTTGGCGTCCATGATCGGCAGCGCCTTGCCCGGGAACATGTCGCCGGCGTGCATCACGCGGAGGGCCGGAAACACGACCCACGCGTCGCCGGCCGTGTGCCCGCGGCCGAAGTGGTAGAGGTCTATGCGGTCGTCGCCGCGGCCGAGCGACATCCGCTCGGAGAAGGTCCGGGTGGCCAGCCCCACGCCGTCACTGACCTCGAAGATGTTCTCCCGCGCGGCCCCGGACAGCCCCGTGACCGGGTTCATCTCGTGCATGAGGGCCGCGGTGTTCTCGTGCGCGACCACCTGGACGGTCGCCGGGAAGTCCGGGTTGCTGCCGACGTGGTCGAAGTGCGTGTGGGTGTTGATGATCGTCGTGATCGGCCTGGTCGTCAGCTCGCCGATGGCGTCCATCAGGGCCTGGCCGAAGCCGGGGACCTTGGTGTCGACGAGCACGACGCCGTCGGAGCGGACGAACGCGGCCGAGGCGCCGCCCCCGCCCCTGAGCACGAACAGGTTGTCCTTCAGGGGCTCGACCTCGAGCATCGGCGCCGACTGCTGCGACGCCGCCACGGTCAGCGAGACGGCTCCCAGGGCCAGGAGCACGCCCAGAACGATTCCTCGTCTCATCTCCAGCCTCCTCGTGCGGTCAGAACCGGAACAGCCGGTTGAACTTGACGACGAACGTGCGGTTCTCGAGCTCCGGGAAACGCTGCGGAAGCAGCGTGTCGCGCTGCTCGTTGTAGACGACGAACAGCTCGCTCCCGGGCTGGTACTCCCAGCGCATCCGGACGTTGGCGCCCAATGAATTGTTGCTCGAATTGTACTGCACCAGCGCGCTGACGAACATCAGCGGCGTGAACGTCAAGGTCGTCCGCGTGGTCACCAGGTCGGTCCGGAAGCGGCCCTGCGGCAGGTCGATCCAGTTGAACGACACCCCGGGCTCCAGCAGGAGCCGGCGGGATATCTGGAAGCTGCCCCGCATCACGTCCAGGCTGGTCCGCTCGCCGCCGAAGAAGCCGCCGCGCTGGACCGCGATCTGTCCAGCCAGGCGGTGCTGCGGCCCGAGCGTCACCGACAGCCGCACGTCGTCGAAGTCGTACCCGCCGATCGGGACCGCAACGCCCTGGTTCCGGGCGATGTGGAAGGGCTCGTCGAGGAACTCGTAGCTGCGCGTGTACGTCACGTCGATCTCGTCGCTGTTCTCGAACTCGACGGCGAAGCGCCCCTGGGCCTGGCGCGTCTCGAGGATGCCGGCGCGGGTCGTGAAGTGGTCGAAGCGGCCCTCCCAGAACAGCCGCCGGATGACGGGGCTGCCGTGCAGCCGCGGGCTGAAGCGGAAGTAGCCGCGGTTCTGCTCGAAGTCGTCGCGGCGCAGGAAGCCCACCTCCGGGTTGAAGTCGTCGCCCACGACCAGGCGCTCGACCTGCACGCCGTAGCGGTCGCCCTCGTAGTCGAGTTGGCCGCGGTAGCTGAGGTCGTCCTCCAGCCCCAGCGTGTCGGTCCGCGCCCAGTAGGTGTTGATGGTCAGGTTGTCGTAGAACCCGAGCTGGGCGTCGAGGCCGTACGTCTCGCTCGAGCCGAGGCTGCGCCGCGAGACGGAGCGGCGCGTGTACAGCGCACCGACGCTGCTGCGCCGCAGGATGTCCCGCTTCAGCCGGATGACGGAGAAGTTCGTGGCGGGCGTGCCGGACACCGCCTCGTCGTCAGTCTGGATGTTCAGCATCCCCACGCTGAACGCGCCCACCCGTCCGCTGAGCCGCGCGCCGGCGTCGATCGGCACCTCCCGGCCGCCGTCCGCGAGGCCGATCCGGCGGCTGTAGAACAGCACCGGCGTCTCGCCCTGCGTCCCGAACGGCCCGGCCTGCGCGCCGCCGAACGTGAAGACCCCCTGGTTCTCGAGGAAGAACTCGCGCTTCTCGGGAAAGAAGAGGCTGAAGCGCGTCAGGTTCACCTGCTGCTCGTCGGCCTCCACCTGGGCGAAGTCGGTGTTCACCGTCAGGTCGGCCACGAGGTTGCGCGTGACGCCGTACTTCACGTCGAGGCCGCCGTCGCCGTGCAGGGCGTTGGAGACCGGCGGGCGGGCCCGGCGGTCGCTCGTCAGGTCGGCAATCGCATACGGCTTGATCTCGAAGCTGAGGCCTTCCTCCGGCGCCTCGAGCCCCACGACGGTCGGGGCGAGCGACGCCTGCATGATGGCGCCCGGACCGCGCGCCGCCGACACCGGGATGAGGAACGAGCGCTCGTTCTTCCACTGCACGTTCCGCATCATGTTGAAGCCCCAGATCTGCTCGCGGCCGGGCCGGTAGCGCAGCGACTTGAACGGGAAGGCGGCCTCGACCGTCCAGCCGCCCTCGAAGCGGCCGGTGCGCAGCTCCCAGACCGGGTTCCAGTCGCGGTTGAAGCCGCGCTCGTCGGTCATCTGGGCGTCGAGCCGCCCGGCGTCGGGGTTGATGCCGAAGTTGTAGCCGCTGCGGCGGTCGTAGAACGTGTCGAGCAGCACGCCGATGTACTCGCCGGAGATGACGTTCTGGCTGTCGCGGCGGATGTCCCGGATGATCCAGGACGACTCGGGCGCCGAGTTCCAGCAGCGGACGCTCATGTAGAAGTTGTCGTCGTCGAAGAGCAACCAGACCTCGGTCTTCTCGGTGGCCGGCAGGCCCTCCACCGGCTCCTGCGTGACGAAGTCCGACGCCCCGGGGACTTCGCTGTAAACGGGGTCGTCGAGGAGGCCGTCGACGTCGAGACCCGCCACGCGGACGGCGCGCAGCGTGGCGCGGCCGTCGGCGTCGCGGTTGATCACGGCCGGCGCGACCGGCGGCGGCGGGCCGTAGATGATGCCGGCCGGCAGGGCAGGCACGGCCAGCCCGGCCGCCGGCGCGCGGGCCGCTGCGCCGGCGGCGGGCGTCGCGGCTGCGGCGCCGGGGGGCGGCGCGCCGCGGATCGGCGCCCGGCCCGCGGGACGCATGTGGGCGCGCAGCTCGCCGGCGATCCGGTCCTGCAAATCGAACAGATCCCTGCGCGGTCCCTCGACGCGGAAGGTACGGAGCCGGTCCCCGCCGCCGCCCTGCGGCGCCCGCAGGTGGGCCGTCAGGCGCAGTTGGCGGCCCAGGCGCTGATAGCTGCCCCAGACGGTCCAGCGGGCTGCCTCGGGCACGTCGGCGGCCCGGTCCAGGTCGAGGACGTCGAAGCCGAGCCGCCCGAGGTCGGCCCGCAGGGAGGCGGCCGTGCCGGTTCCGATCCAGTCGAGCGCCGGATCCCCGCTCAGGTTCTCGAAGTCGACGACGACGACGGGCTCTGCGCCGGGCGGCGCCCCGGAAGGTTCCTGGGCCGCGCCGGCCAGCACGTGGCCGGCCAGCAGCGCGAGGGCCCAGGCTGTGGAACGGCCGCGCGCGGGGGTCATCGTGGCTGGGTCGTGGCCCGGGACCGCCTGTCGGGGACGTTGCGCGCCCGCGGTCTCGCCGGTCCCGTCAGGGGCGAGGCCGCGGGCGGGTCGCGTCGGGGGCGCCGCCCGCGCGGCGCCGTCACTTCGCGGCGGCCCGCGCGGCGGCCCGGTCGTCCTCGCGCGCGCCGCGCAGCATGTTCGCCATCGCGTAGTTGCCTTCGTGGCAGGCGTACTCGAACATCGGCGCGGCCAGCGGCACCATCGGTATCGAGGCCGTGAACGGGCGCTCGAAGGTGGTCGGGTCGGTCAACGTGAAGCGGTAGTCGATCGCGTCGCCGACGCGGGTGAAGCGCTCCACCACCGTCATGTGCCGCCCGGTGCCCCAGACCATCAGCGAGCCGCGCCGCTCGTAGAGCTGGTCGGTGAAGTTGGTCGTCTCGACCACCAGCGTGTCGCCGTCCCAGTAGCCTCGCGAGTCCCCGAGCCACTGGCGGATGGCCGGGTCGACGTGCGGCCGCCCGTCAATCGGAATGACGCGGGTATCGTGAATCATCTCGGCGAAGATCACGACGTGCTCGGGCGTCTGCAGGATGTTGTAATTGTGGTTGTAGTTGCCGGGCAGCATGATGCCGGGCACGCCGCGCGTGATGCAGCGCTCCATCAGGCTCGGCTCCTCGTACGAGGCCGGGTACGACAGCGAGCGCCGCGCCGCGCGGAGCGCCTCCTGCCGCTGCCGCGCCGTCGCGGTCACGCCCGGCAGCCGCCCGTCCGGCGGGTCCACGACCAGCGACGTCTGCTCGTACACGTAGCCGCGCTCCATCCAGAAGTTGTTGTAGGCGCCGACGCCCGGCGCGGCGTCGATGCCGGGCGCGTTCTCCTCGTCGATCGCGGCGCGCTCCTCGGCGCTGAGGGTCGCCTGGCCCGCGAGCGATGACGGCCGCTCCAGCGGGGTGGTGGTGGTGTTCGTCCAGGTGCCCTGGAGGTCCGGATCGCCCCACGGCGTGCGCGGCGCCTGGGCTCCGGCCGGCGCCGCCGCCGCGAGCGCGGCCAGCAGGCACGCCGTGACCAGCAGACGTTGAGTCATGGCCATGTTCCCCGTTCCTAGCCCGCCAATCGTTGCCTGACGGCTCCGCTCGGCGCCCAACCAACCCTGCAGGAGTCCACGCCGTTCTA
>CAYGCV010000134.1:0-10681 GCA_964348425.1 uncultured Vicinamibacteraceae bacterium
CTTCGTCGAGGGCCACGAGCACGCCATCGGGCTCAAGGCCGAGATCATGGTCGACCACTTCCACGAGCAGGTGCTCGCCCAGGGCAGGATCGGAGGCGAGGCGCGCGCCATGGTGGTCACCAACGGGGTGCAGCGCGCGATCCAGTACTTCGACGCCATACGCGAGTACTTGAAGGAGAGAAAGAGCCCCTACCGCGCCATTGCGGCGTTCTCGGGTGAGCCGGAGCATGGCGGCGAGAAGGTCACCGAGGCGTCGCTGAACGGCTTTCCGTCCGGGCAGATCGCCGCGAAGTTCTGGGAGCACCCGTACCGCTTCCTCGTCTGCGCGGACAAGTTCCAGACGGGCTACGACGAGCCGCTGCTGCACACGATGTACGTGGACAAGACCCTCTCCGGCATCAAGGCGGTGCAGACCCTGTCGCGTCTCAACCGCGCGCATCCGAAGAAGCACGACGTGTTCGTGCTCGACTTCCTGAACGACGCCGACACCATCCGCGACTCGTTCGCCGACTTCTACCGGGCGACGATCCTGGCCGACGAGACCGACCCCGACAAGCTGCACGACCTGCAGGCCGACCTGGACGCGGCCCAGGTCTACACGCCCGGGCAGGTCGACGAGTTCGTCGAGCGCTACCTGGGCGGGACTGACCGCGAGCAGCTCGATCCGATCCTCGACGCCTGCGTTTCGGCCTACAAGAGCGATCTGGACGAGGACGGGCAGGTCGCGTTCAAGGGCAACGCCAAGGGCTTCGTGCGGACCTACGCCTTCCTGGCGTCGGTGCTGCCCTACAACAACGCCGGATGGGAGAAGCGCTCGATCTTCCTGAACTTCCTGATCCCCAGGCTCCCGGCGCCCGATGACGACGACCTGGCGCAGGGCATCCTGGACGCCATCGACATGGACAGCTACCGGGTCGAGAAGCAGGCGATGCGGCAGATTGCCCTGCCGGACGAGGATGCCGAGGTCGACCCCGTGCCGACCAGCGGCGGCGGATCGAGACCCGAGCCCGAACTGGATCGCCTCTCCAACATCCTCAGGGCGTTCAACGACCTGTTCGGCGACATCGACTGGGACGACGCCGATCGCGTCCGGCAGTTGATCAGCGAGACCATCCCGGCCCGCGTCGCTGCCGACGCCGCCTTCAGGAACGCCATGCAGAACTCGGATGCCGCCAACACCCGCATCGAGCACGACAAGGCGCTGCTGCGGGTGATGACGAGCCTGATGAAGGACGACACGGAGCTGTTCAAGCAGTTCATGGACAACGAGGGCTTCAACCGGTGGATGACCAACGCGGTGTTCGAGCTGGCCTGCAGGCAGGTGGGCCCGCCGCTGCAGACGACAAACCCATGACCCAGACAACGAATCCGCGCGTGGCCACGGCCCGCGTCGACGCGCAGTTCATCGACCGCTGGTCGCCGCGGTCGTTCGCCCCGGAGCCGCTCACGGCCGCCGAGATCGCCTCGCTGTTCGAGGCGGCGCGCTGGGCGCCGTCCTCCTCCAACCTGCAGCCGTGGCTCTTCCTGTACGAGACCGACGGTCCGGACCGTCCGGTGTTCGACTCGATCCTCAAGCCGGGCAACCGCGTGTGGGCCGCGCAGGCGCCGCTGCTGGCCTTCCTCTTCGCCAGGATCCGGACCGAGGACGGGCGCGAGCCGCGCACCGCGCAGTTCGACGCCGGGGCGGCCTGGATGTCGCTCGCGCTGCAGGCGCACGCGCTGGGCATCCGCACGCACGCGATGGCGGGCATCGACGTCGAGGCCGCGCACGCGAAGCTGGGCGTCGACACCGAGCACCACGCGGCGATGTGCGCCTTCGCCGCCGGCCGCATCGGCCCGCGCGAGGCGCTGCCGCCCGAGCTGCAGG
This sequence comes from uncultured Vicinamibacteraceae bacterium, assembly GCA_964348425.1. Taxonomy (GTDB): domain Bacteria; phylum Acidobacteriota; class Vicinamibacteria; order Vicinamibacterales; family UBA8438; genus JAAXGX01. The sequence goes on from CAYGCV010000134.1 coordinate 1,868, forward strand.
CACGCGAGCAGCCGCGGGACGACCGCAAGCCGCTCGGCGAGATCGCGCACCGGGGCATCCTCGGGAGGCGCTGAGGGGACCCGAGCGCGCCTATCCCGGCCGCAGAGCCGACAGAAAGCGCTCGACGTCTCGGCAGCGCGCCCGCAGCGTCGCCTCCAGCAGTACGGTGCGCCGGACACGGTGCAGCAGCTCGGTCTGCTCCGCCGCCAGCCTTTGCCGCCGTGTCTGTCCGGCCCTGTCCCTGACGCTGGTGTCGAACATGACGGTCCCGCCCTGGGACGGTCAGGCCGCGTCGTCGCTCAGGCCGGCAACGGCGGCATGCGCGGGCCCGGCGTGCTGAAGGTCATCTCGGTGATGGCCTTGACGCTGCGGTTGCCGTAGCGGAACGGCACGATCAGCCGCAGCGGCGCGCCGTGCCGCGGTGCGATCGGCTCGTCGTTCATCAGCCAGGCGAGCATCACCTGCGGCCGGCGCAGCGTGGTCAGCGGCTCGTCGGCATAGAAGCGGTCGGAACCGACGAAGCGGCAGTAGTGCGCCCCGGGGACGAGCCCCAGCAGGTCGGCGAAGTCGCTGAAGCGGACGCCGGTCCACTTGACGATCCCGCGCGGATTCGGCGCGCCGCACTGCAACAGGAACGTGTGCGACACCTGCGGCAGTTGCTCGAGATCCTCGAACCGCAGCGTCCCGGCCAGCCGCGCGAGGCCGCGCGTATCGACCCTGATCGCCATCCGCCGGTAGTCGAACTCGATCTGCGGCGTCTCCCGGCCCGGCGTGCGCCACAGCACGGGATCGGTGATCGGGCCCGCCGCGCTCTCCGGATGCTCGGGAGCCGAGCCGTCGGCCTCGAGCGGCAGCGGCGCGGGGAATCCCTCCCGCAACGGCCGCTCGACCAGCCGGTCGGGCCAGTCGTCCTGCTCCTGGGCCGCGGCCGCCGCGCGCCCCGGCCGCACGGCGCCGAGGGACAGACCGGCCAGCGTGAGTCCGGAAATCGAGAGCGCCTTGCGTCGTGAGAGCGTCATGGCAGCCACCTCCCTGGAAGCCTGCATGGGTGGAGTTGTCAGCGGGCGGAATGCAGCTCCAGCAGCCGGGCGCGATCGTTCGCCGTCAGCGGCAGAAACCGCTCCTTGTACGAGGCGATCAGCGACGAGCGGCACGGGCTGCACATCAGCGCGGCCGGGAAGTTGTTGTGGACCAGCCCGAGTGCGTGGCCCAGCTCGTGAGCCACGACGTTGTGGACCGCCACCGGGCTCTTGACCGGATCGTTGGAACGCGTCCCGATGGCGACGAAGTAGCGCTCCGTGCGGTCTACCGGCCAGGCGAACGACATCAGGTGCTGCTGCGAGAGCAGGAGGACGATGTCGCCCTCCATGCCGCGCAGCTCGTCGGGGGGGCGGGGTCCGTTCTCCCCGGCGGAGATCCGTCCCGCCTGCCGCCACAGGCGCTGGGCGTAGTTCTCGAGCGGCCGGGTCAGCGGCGATTCCGTGATGAGGGCGGCCTCGGTGAGCCGCGCGTCGAGGCCGAGCTCGGCCAGCGTCCGGTTCCAGAACGCCAGTGCCTCCCGGGCGGCTGCCAGGCGCGGGTCCTCGAGCGAGGGCGTCAGGATCACTACCCGCCGCTCGGCCGGAAGCTCGCCGGCTCGCGCCGGCGGCGCGCCCGCCACGAGCAGCAGGCCCGCGAGCAGGCCGGCGATTCGGCATCGACTGCTCGGCCGCATCGGTCTCGGCCGCCTACTGCCGGACGTACTTCTTCAGCGCGCGCGGGCCGACCTCCGCGCCGTAGATGTTCCCGGCCGCATCGACCGCCACGCCCTCCGCCGCGCTCGTGCCCCGGGCCTGCTCGCCGGCCGGGTCGGGGATGAAGTACAGGACCTCGCCGGTGCGCGCGCTGCCGACCCGCAGCCCGCGCCGCCAGCCGGGGTTGCGCGTCGCGCTCGACTCGGAGTCGGCGCCGTACAGCATGTCGTCGGCGTCGATGTAGATCCCGCTCAGCCGGCTGAACTGCGTCCACTCCTCCAGGAAGTTGCCGTCCTGGTCGAAGATCTGGATCCGGTTGTTGCCGCGGTCGGCCACGAACAGCCGCCCCTGCGAGTCGAGCGCCAGGCCGTGCGGCGTCCGGAACTCGCCCGGGCCGGAGCCCAGCCGGCCCCACGACTTGATGAAGTTGCCGTCGCTGTCGAACTTGACGATGCGCGCCACCGTGTCGGGCGGCGCGTCCGCGGCCTGGCCCGTATGCCCCTCCGCGACGAAGATGTCGCCGTTCGGCGCCGTGACGACGTCGCACGGCGTGAACAGCAGCGGGCCGGTTCCGTCGCCCGCCACCCCGGGTGTCCCGAGCGTCAGCAGGATGTCGCCTTCGGGGCTGAACTTGATCACCTGATGGCCCTTGCCGTCCCGGTTCGGGTCCTCGCCGTCCGGCCCCTGCGCGTCGGTCACCCAGACGTTGCCGTCGGCGTCGACGTGGAAGCCGTGGGGAAAGATGAACAGGCCGGCGCCGAAGCTGCGCAGCAGGTTCCCGTCGGCGTCGAACTTGAGCACGACGGGCAGGTCGGACCCGGCGCAGTTGTTGGCGCCGCAGCGCTCCGCCACCCAGATGGACACGCCGTCCGGGTCGATGTCGACCGCGCTCGTTGCGCCCCAGGTACGGCCCGGAGGCAGCTTGAAGTGGTTCTCGATCGTGAGGTACGGATTCGGCAGGTCGTTCAGCGGCTGCGCGCCGGCGGGCACGGCGCCCGCCAGCAGAACCAGCGTCGCAAGACCGCGCATGCACCGCGTCAGCAGTGTGGACATCGGCTCGCCTCCCCTCGCCGGTGCGCCCGCCGGCGGCGGGCCAAGCGCCGATTATACCGGCCGCAGGCGCATCGCGGCGTTACAATGTGAGGATGCTGGTGCGCAGGAGCGGACGGTGGCTCGGGTGGATCGCCGCGGCGTTGCTGCTGACTGCCGGCCCCGCGGCCGGCGCCGGCGACTGGCCGGAGTTCCGCGGCCCGTCCGGGCAGGGCCATTCGACCGAGCAGGGCCTGCCGGTCGAGTGGAGCGAGTCGCACAACGTCCTGTGGAAGACCGCCGTCCCCGGCCGCGGCTGGTCGACGCCGGTGGTGGCCGGCGGGCGGGTCTGGATCACGACCGCGACGGACACGGACGGCGGATCGCTGCGCCTGCTCGCCTTCGACGCCGGGTCGGGACAACCCGCGCTGGACGTCGAGGTGTTCCGGACCGAGGACGTCGCCGCGCCCAATCCCAAGAACAGCCTGGCGTCGCCGTCCGCCATCGTGGACGGCGACCGCGTGTACGCCCACTTCGGCACCTACGGCACCGCGGCGCTAACGACCGCCGGCGAGCTGCTCTGGACGGCGCGGTTCACCTGCGTGACGCAGCACGGCAACGGCGGCTCGCCGATCGTCTACGAGGACCTGCTCATCCTGGGCTGCGACGGCTACGACGTGGCCTACACCGTGGCGCTCGACACCGGGACCGGCGCGGTGCGCTGGCAGGCCGAGCGCGATCAACCGGTGTCGCAGGCCTACTCGACGCCGCTCGCCATCCGGGTCGGCGGCGTGGATCAGATCGTCAGCGTCGGCGCCTTCCGGACATCGGCGTACGACCCGGACACGGGCGCCGAGATCTGGCGCGTGCGCTACGGCCGCGGCTTCTCGAACGTGCCGCGGCCCGTCTACGGCCACGGTCTGGTCTACATCGCCACCGGCTTCCAGTCGCCGACCATGCTGGCGGTGCGCGCCGACGGGGCGGGCGACGTCACCGGCACGCACGTCGCGTGGCGGCACCGGCGCGGGGCGCCGCACACGCCCTCGCCGCTGCTCGTGGGCAGCGAGCTGTACATGGTGAGCGACCTGGGCGTGATGACCTGCCTGGACGCCGAGAGCGGCGAGGTCCACTGGCAGGAGCGGATCCGCGGCAACTACGCCGCCTCGCCCGTGTTCGCGGACGGACGCATCTACGTCCAGAGCGAGGAAGGCCGGACGACCGTGCTCGCGCCCGGGACGACGTATACCGAGCTGGCGACCAACCAGCTCGACGGGCTGACGCTCGCCTCGATGGCGGTCTCGGACGGATCGTTCTTCCTGCGCACGGCCACCCATCTGTACCGCATCGGCGGCGCAGCCGGCCAGCCCTGACATCCGGGTCCATGACCGGCACAACGTGAAGGCAGGCGCATCATGAACGGGATGATCGACTGGTTCGCGCGCAACCCGGTGGCCGCCAACCTGCTGATGGTGTTCATCATCGTCAGCGGTCTGATCGGCATGTTCAACGTCCGGGGCGAGACCTTCCCGGAGATAGAGCTCGACATGGTGAGCATCCAGGTGCCGTACCTGGGCGCCGCGCCGGAGGAGGTCGAGGAGGGCGTCTGCATCCGGATCGAGGAGGCGATCCAGGGCATCGACGGCATCGAGCAGATCACGTCCACCGCGGACGAGGGCTCGGGCACCGTGCTCGTCGAGGTCGGGCTCGGCGCCGACACGCGGCGGGTGCTCGACGACATCAAGGCCAACGTCGACGCCATCGAGACGTTCCCCGAGGAGACCGAGAAGCCGATCATCACGGAGATGCTGGCGCGGTTCCGCGTGGTGGACATCGCCGTCTCGGGTCAGACCGACGAGTTCACCCTGAAGGCCATCGCCGAGCGCGTGCGCGACGACCTGGCGGCCCAGCCGGGCATCTCGCTGGTGGAGTTCGCGAGCGCGCGGCCCTACGAGATCTCCATCGAGGTGTCCGAGGACGCCCTCCGGCGCCACGGGCTCACGTTCGACGACGTCGCCATGGCCGTGCGCCGCTCGTCGCTCGACCTGCCGGGCGGATCCGTCCGCGCCGACAGCGGCGAGATCCTGCTGCGGACCATCGGGCAGGCGTATCGCGGGGCGGAGTTCGAGCGGCTGGTGCTGCTGGCGCGGCCCGACGGCACGCGGCTGCGGCTGGGCGACGTGGCGACGGTGGTCGACGGCTTCGCCGAGACCGATCAGTTCGGGCGCTTCGACGGCGAGCCGACCATGCTCGTCTCGATCTTCCGCACCGGCGAGCAGAGCGACATGGAGATCGCCCGCGCCGTGGACGACTACATGGCCCGCGCCCAGGCCACCCTGCCCGAGGGGATCAACCTGACCGTCTGGATGAACCAGGCGGACATCCTCGTCGACCGGCTGTCGCTCATGCTGCGCAACGGCCTGGCGGGCTTCGGGCTCGTCTTCCTCATGCTGGCGCTGTTCCTGGAGCTGCGCCTCGCGTTCTGGGTGAGCCTGGGCATCCCGATCTCGTTCCTCGGGGCGATCATGCTGTTGCCGGGCATGGACGTCACGGCCAACGTCGTCTCGACGTTCGCCTTCATCATGGTGCTCGGCATCGTCGTGGACGACGCCATCATCGTCGGCGAGAACATCCACCGCCACCAGCAACGCGACCCGGATCGATTACGGGCCGCCATCAGCGGCGCGCAGGAGATCGCGACCCCGGTCACCTTCGCGGTCCTCACCACCGTGGCGGCGTTCTCGCCGCTGCTGTTCGTGCCCGGCATGATGGGCAAGATGATGATCTTCGTGCCGCTGGTCGTCATCCCCTGCCTGCTGTTCTCGCTGGTCGAGTGCCTCAACATCCTGCCTGCCCACCTCGCGCACCGCAAGCAGGGCGGGCGGGGCTTGTGGCGCTTGTGGAACGGCTTCCAGAGCCACTTCGCCAACGGGCTCGAGCGCTTCATCGACCGCGTCTACCGCCCCGCGCTGGCTTTCGGCCTCCGCTGGCGCTATCTCTCGCTGGCCGTCGGGGTGTCGACGCTGATCGTGACCGGGGGCATGGTGGCCGCCGGCTGGATCGCGTTCCACTTCTTCCCGTCACCGGAGGCAACAGTCATCAGCGCGTCGCTGACCATGCCCCAGGGCACGCCGGCGACCGCCACGTCGGACGCGATACGGCAGCTCGAGGACGGCGCGGAACGGCTGCGGCAGGAGGTCCTGGACGAGTCCGGGATCGACGTGATCCGACACGTCTACGCGGCCGTGGGCGACCAGCCGATGGGCGGCGACGGCCCCGGGCCGATGCGGGCGCTGGGCGCGCCGTCGTCGGGGCATCTCGGGCAGGTCATGATCGAGCTGGCGCCGCCGGACAGCCGCCCCCTGCGGGCCGAGGAGCTGAGCAACCGCTGGCGGGAGCTGACCGGGCCGATTCCCCAGGCGACCGAGCTCAGCTACGTGGCTTCCGAGGCGGCGGCCGGCAGCGACGTCGACGTGATGCTGGTCGGCCCCGACGTGGAGCAGATGCAGGCGGCCGCCGAGCGGGTGAAGCAGCACCTGCGCGGCTACGAGGGCGTGTACGACATCACCGACTCGTTCCGGGCCGGCAAGGAGGAGATGAAGCTGGGCATCACGCCTGCCGCGGAGACGCTCGGCCTCACCCTGCAGGACCTCGGGCGGCAGGTGCGGCAGGCGTTCTACGGCGAGGAGACGCAGCGCATCCAGCGCGGGCGCGACGACATCCGCGTCATGGTCCGCTTTCCGGCCGACGAGCGCCGGTCGCTGGGCGATCTGGAGGGCATGCGCATCCGCACGCCGGACGGGGGCGAGGTGCCGTTCAGCCACGTCGCCGTCGTCGAGCCGGGCCGCGGCTTCGCGTCGATCAAGCGCGTGGACCGCAACCGGGCCATCAACGTGATGGCGTCGGTCGACGAGACCGTGACGTCCACCGGCACCGTGAACGGGTACCTCGCATCCGCCGTCCTCCCCGAGGTCCTGGCCGAGTTTCCGGGCGTGCGCTACGAGTTCGAAGGCGTGCAGGCCGAGCAGCAGGATGCCATCGGCGGGCTGCAGATCGGGTTCACGCTGGCGATGTTCGGCATCTTCGCCCTGCTGGCCATCCCGCTGAAGTCGTACGTCCAGCCCATGATCATCATGAGCGCCATCCCGTTCGGCTTCGTGGGCGCGGTATGGGGCCACGTCATCATGGGCGAGAACATCTCGCTGATGTCGACGATGGGCATCGTGGCGCTGTCGGGGGTCGTGGTCAACGACAGCCTGGTGATGGTCGATTTCATCAACCGCCACCTGCGGCGCGGCGGCGGCATGCTGAAGGCCGTGCAGGAGGCGGGCGCGGCGCGCTTCCGCCCCATCCTGCTGACGTCGCTCACCACGTTCGCCGGGCTGGCGCCCCTGCTGTTCGAGCAGAGCACCCAGGCGGACTTCCTCAAGCCGATGGCCATCTCGCTGGCCTTCGGCATCGTGTTCGCCACCTTCATCACGCTGGTGCTGGTGCCGACGTCCTACATGATCCTGGAGGACCTCAAATGGGTCGTGCGCCGCCTGCTGCGCCGTCCCGAGCCGGCCGGCGAGGGGCATTCGGCCGAGGTGTTGCAGCCGGCCCGCTAGACTTCAATCAGCCGGGGCTGCGCCCCGAACCCCCGGCGTCCGCTTGCGGGGTCCCCTGCGCCCCGCGCCGCTCCCGCCGAGGCGCGCTGTGCGCGCCTTGCGGCGTCCGGCAGCGTCGCAAGGGGAAGGTCGGGGAACGTTACGTGAGGCTCGACCAACTCTCACCGACACCTCGGACCGGGAGTCTGCCTTCCGCCCCCGACGGATGGCGATTTCGTGGGTACGGGTGCGGTCAGCGGCAGGTTCCTTCCTGCAGGCGAGCAGCCAGTTCTTCGACGGTAGGTGCCTTCCCGTTGAGACGCCACTCGATTCCCTTGCTCTTCCCGTTCCATGTCGCGAGCTCACGGTGTTCAAGCACCACGGCCAGGTAGCCGCCAGCCTGCGCGTGCCGCCGGTCATTGGGTCGAATGCTCAGGATCGTCATACCAAGACCCGGTTTTTCCCTGCCGTTCCACATCTTCTCCACGTCGTTCGCCAGAGGAAACCATCCCGAACGGAACTGCTCCTCCAAACTCCTCAGGATCTCGGCAAGCTCTGCCACCGGAAACTCGTCGCGCCAACCATTTTGTCGATGAATGCAAAGCGCTGCCCCATCCCATCCCCAGCAAAAGCGCCTGCTCAGCGCACCGCCGTGAGTTTGCCCGGTTCGCATCGCCTTCTCCTGCACGGGTCAAGACCGCCACGCGAGTATAAGGTAGTTATTAGGCGCAACAGAGTACGCTTCCAAGAGCGCCTTGCCACGGCCGCACAGTGGTCGATCACTGCCCGCGGCCCGCGACAACACGTCCTCAATCCCCAACGTCCGGCCCATAGCCACTACATTACGCCGCAACGCGCGCTCCATGCGCCGGCCCGAGGCACGGACACGCGCCCGCTGGCAGCTCGCGGTCCCCAATTCTCCTGCCCCGGCCATTCAGACCTTGGAAAACGCAGCGCTGCCGTATAAAGTACGAACACCGTGCTCACACGCCTCAAAGTAGCAGGTTTCAAGAATCTGGATCGGGTCGATGTCCGGCTGGGACCCTTCACGTGCGTTGCCGGGCCAAACGGTGTCGGCAAATCTAATCTATTCGACGCCATCGCGTTCCTTGCCGTTCTGGCCGATAAACCCCTGGTCGAAGCCGCGCTCGCCGTCCGAGGAGGCGATTCGCGACGCGGCGACGTCCGAAGCCTGTTCCGGCGTGTCGGCAACGATGTCGCCGACAAAATGACTTTCGCAGCGGAGTTCTTGATTCCGGAGGAAGGCGAAGATGAACTTGGCCAGACTGCCAGGGCGTCCATGACGTTCCTCCAATACGAGCTAGAGCTACGGTATCGGCAGGACTCCGCCATAAAAACAATGGGGGCGCTGGAGATTGTACGCGAAAAAATGGTCCACATCAACCGCTCCGAGGCTAAGGGCCGGCGCAAAAATAACTTCCCATTTTGTCACATGGGTTCGATGGTGT
>CAYGCV010000135.1:0-10577 GCA_964348425.1 uncultured Vicinamibacteraceae bacterium
GGGAACGCGGCCAGCCACCCCGGCCGCGCGTTGCTGCTCGCGAGGTAGTCGTCCCTGCGCCCGGCATCGTAGGCGTCCCACGTGCGCGCGGCGTCCTCGCTGGCGAAGCGGACGACGTACCCGCCGTGGGTGCGCGTGGCCGTCTCCAGCGCGTCGACCTCCGCGTTGAGGGCCTGGACTGTGGCGCGCCGATCGCTCTCCGGCACGCCCGTGGGCAGATCCGCGACGGACACGCGGTCGACCCATTGGCCGGTGACCGGGCAGGTGCGGTTGAACGGCCTCTCGCCCACCACGTAGGCTGCGACGAACAGGAGCACGCCGGCCAGGACCGCCGCCGTCCCCAGCACCCGCAGGCCGAGCTCGTCGCCGCCGCCCCTTGCCGCGCCCGCGCCGGCGACGCTCCTGAGCGCCTCGCGGATGGCTGGCAGCGAGGCGACGATGCCCATCAGCGCGCCGCCGAGCAGCAGCCCGATGCCGAGCGGCCGGTTGAAGGCGTTGAAGGCGTAGGCGGGCGCCTCGTGGGCCGCCACGGTCTGCGGCATCCACCCCACGGAGTACGCGAAGGGCGTCAGCACGTGGTACGCGAGCACCCCGCCCGCCAGCACGAACAGGCCCGGCCGGCCGGTGATGTAGCCCGCCCCGAGCGCGAACGGGGCGATGCCGAAGATCAGCTCGAGCTGGGGCGGGAAGCCGAACAGGCGGCCGGCGTCGAGGGCGTCGGCCGTCAGCACCCCGATGCCGAGCGAGCCGTAGCTGGGGAGGCCGAGCTGCTCGGCGGCGACGAACCAGTACACGGCCGCGCCGGCGACGACCCCGCCCAGCAGCACGAGCGCCTTCCGCGGTCCGGCGCCGGGCGACTTGAGGATGGCGGCCACGCCCATGCCGGTGGGGAAGCGCAGCCGATCGATCTCGATCATCTGCTTGCGCAGCGGAATGATGAACGCCGTGCCGAGGATCGCACCGCCGACGGCGGCCAGCGTGATCAGCCAGAAGTCGGCGCTGTCGGTCGCCAGCGGCAGCCCGAGCAGGAACAGCACGGGGACCGTGAAGATGATGCCGGCGTTGGACGTGTTGACCGCCGACGCGCAGGTCTGGGCCATGTTGGTCTCGAGGATCGACCCGCGGCGCAGGACGCCGCGCAGAACGCCGAACCCGAGCACCGCGGCGATGGCGCTGCCGCCCATCGTGAAGCCGATCTTGAGCCCGGCGTACGTGATGGCCGCGTTCATGACCAGCCCGATCACGATGGCGAAGAGAATCGCGCTGGCCGTCGCCTCCCGGTAGCGCGTCTGGAAGACGTCCTGGAGGAAGCTGCGCATGGCAGTGCTATTGTCGCCCAACTTGCGCGGAGGCGGGACCTGCGATTGACACCGGACTGGCGAGTGGCTAGCGTCATGCGCGTGTCGAGACAGGCTGCGACTCTTCTGATCTGCACGCTGGCGGCCGGTGCGGCCGGTGCCGCCTCCTGCGCCCGGGTAGCGGCCCAGCCGCCGCCGGAGGCCGGCGCGCCGGCGGACGTCATCTTCGTCGGCGGCGCCATCGTCACCATGGACCCGGCCCGGCCGCGGGTCGAGGCCGTGGCGGTCCGGGGCGAGACGATAGTCGCCGCGGGCACGCGGGCGGAGGCGACGGCGCTGCGCGGGGAGGCGACGCGCGTGGTCGACCTCGGCGACCGCGCGCTGCTCCCCGGCTTCATCGATGCCCACGGCCACTTCCTGGCCGTGGGCCGGGGGCTCGACGCCCTGTCGCTGCACCCGCCGCCGGTGGGCGACGTCGAGAACATCGACGACATCGTCGCCTGGATCCGGACGTGGATCGCCGAGCGGAACATCGCGCCGGGCGGGCTGGTCCTGGGCCGCGGCTACGACGACTCCCTGCTCGCCGAACGCCGCCATCCCACGCGCGACGATCTGGATCGGGCCTCGACCGGGCACCGCATCGTGCTGACGCACGTCTCGGGACACCTCCGCGCCGCCAACTCGGCGGCCCTGGCCGCCGGCGGCGTCACGGCCGAGACGCCCGATCCGCCCGGCGGCCACATTCGACGCCGGGCGGGATCGCGGGAGCCCGACGGCGTCCTCGAGGAGCGCGCCGGCGGGCTCGTCGGCGGCGGACTGCTGGCGTCCGCGCCCGGCGACACGGACGCGACCGCCCGCCGGGCCATCGAGGTCTACCTGCGCTACGGCACGACCACGATCCAGGACGGGGCGGCCGGACCCGAGACGGTGGCCGCGCTACGCGCCGCCGCGCGCCGGCGGCCGTTCGACGCCGACGTCGCCGTGTTTCCGTGGTTCCGGACGCTCGAGGACGCCGAGCGGGCCGAGCACGAGCCGCGCTACCGCGGCGGATTCCGCGTGGCCGGCGTGAAGTTCTCGCTCGACGGATCGCCGCAGGGGCGGACGGCGTGGGTCACCGAGCCGTACGACGAGGGGCCGCCCGGCGCACCCGCCGACTACCGCGCCTACGGCACGCTGGCGCCGGATCTCTACAAGGCGGGGGCGGCGCGCCTCGTCCGGCGCGGGGTGCCCATCATCGTGCACGCCAATGGCGACGCGGCCATCGACCTGATGCTCGACGGCGTCGCCGAGGCGGTTGCGGGCGCGGAGCCGATGCCGGACCACCGCGCGGTGATCATCCACGCCCAGCTCATGCGCGCCGATCAGCTCGACCGCGCGGCCGCGCTGCGCGTCGTGCCGTCGTTCTTCTCGGCGCACGCCTTCTTCTGGGGCGACTGGCACGTGCGCAGCTTCGGCGCGGCGCGCGGCAGCAACGTCAGCCCGGCCCGCTGGGCAATCGAGCGCGGCGTGCGCTTCACGATGCACAACGACGCGCCGATCGTGCCGCCCGACATCATGCGGCTGGTCTCCATCGCGGTGAACCGGACGACGCGCAGCAACCGCGTGCTGGGACCGGAGCAGCGGCTGACGGTTCGCGAGGCGCTCCACGCGGTGACGCTCGGCGCGGCGTACCAGTACTTTGAGGAGGACACGAAGGGCTCGATCGCCGCCGGCAAGCAGGCCGATCTCGTCGTCCTCGAGCGGAACCCCCTGACGGCGGATCCGCACGAGCTCGGGGACATCCGCGTCCTGGAGACCTTTTCGCGCGGCCGCTCGGTCTACAGGCTGCCTGTCGATTGATGGATTGATGGAATGATGGATTGACGGTGGACGCGCCGTGCTCGGGCGCTTGGCCCCGCGCAGGCGGGCCGGGAATCAGGGCGCCGGCGCGGCGGTCTCCCGCAGGAACGAGCGCCAGGCGTCGGTGTAGGGCGCGCCCCCGACCAGGTACGTGTCGTTGTGGCCGGCGCCCTCGATGACGTGGAGCCGCGCGGGGCGGGCGGCCAGCTCCCGCAGGCGGCGGCTGTGGGCCAGCGGCACGATCCGGTCGCGGTCCCCGTGCAGGAAGAGGATCGGCGCGGGCACGCGACCGATCTTCGACTCGTTGTCCATCCGCGTCCGGATGGCCCTGCCCGGCACGAACCAGTAGTGCACCCGCGCCATGGCCGGCACCGAGCGGAAGGCCGACTCGAGCACGACGGCGCCGGCCGCGCGCCGGAGCGCCACCTCGATGGCCACCGCGCCGCCCAGCGAGCGCCCGAAGAGGATGACGTCGCGCGCCGGCACGCCGCGGGCCGCGACGACGTCGTGGATGGCCAGCCCGTCGCGGTACAGGCCGGCCTCGTCGGGCGTCCCCTCGCTGCGGCCGTAGCCGCGGTAGTCGACCAGCACGACGTCGACGCCGAGCTGCTCGACGAACCAGCGCGCGTTGTGCAGCCGGTCGGCGATGTTCCCCGCGTTGCCGTGGTACCAGATCAGCACCCGGCGGCCCGGACCCGCGATCCACCAGCCGTGGAGCGTCAGCCCGTCGTCGGTGCGGATGGACAGCTCGTCGGCGCGGAGGCCGAAGTCGGCCGGACCGGCCACGAGGGCGCGCGTCGGAAAGAAGACGAGGCGGCGCTCCTGCAGCACGAGCCACCCGACCAGCAGCAGCCAGCCCGCGGCGGCGAGCGCCGCGAACCACAGCGCCGTGCCGAGCATCTCCCTGGCTCTCACGCGCCACCACCGCGTTCAGTCGCGGGACGGCGGGTCGGCGGGCGTGAGCGAGACGATCACCGCCGGCACGACGAGCATGTTCAGCGCGGTCGACGAGAGCAGCCCGCAGACGATGACGAGCGCGAGCGGCGCCTGGATCTCGCTGCCGGGCGCGCCGAATCCGGCGGCCACGGGCAGCAGCGCCAGGCCGGTCGACAGCGCTGTCATCACGATGGGCGCGAGCCGGTCGAGCGATCCCTGCACGACGGCCGCGCGGAGGTCGTTGCCGGCCACCGCCTGCAGGCGCCGGATGTGCGAGACGAGCATGATGCCGTTGCGGGTGGCGATGCCGAACAGCGCGATGAAGCCGATGAGCGTGGCGATCGACAGGATGCCGTCGCCCAGGAAGACCCCGGCCACGCCGCCGATCAGCGCCAGCGGCAGGTTGAGCATGATGATGGCGGCGTCGCGGGCCGACGCGAACGCGCTGGCCAGGATCAGGAAGATGCCGCCGATGGCGACCAGCCCGAGCAGCAGGAGCCGGCGCTCGGCGCTGGCCTCGGCCTCGAACTGCCCGCCGTATTCCACCCGGTAGCCCGCGGGCAGCGGCACACCTCCGGCGACGCGTGCCTGGACGTCGCCGACCACCCCGCCGAGATCGCGCCCGGCCACGTTCGCGGTGACGACGATGCGCCGCTCGGCATTCTCGCGCCGGATGAAGTTGGGGCCGCGGTCCTCCGCGATGTCGGCCAGGCTGCCGAGCGGCACGCGCGGACCCGCGGGCATGTCGAGGCGCGTCTGCCACATGTCGTCCAGGTTGGCCATGTCGTCGGGCCGGTAGCGCAGCACCAGCGGCACCATCATCTGGCCGTCGATTATCTCGCCCACCCGGCGCCCGCGCAGCACGGTCTCCAGCGTGGCGGCGGCCTGGCCCGCGGGCAGTCCGTGCCGCGCCAGCGCGGCCGGGTCGAAGCCGACCTCCACGGTCGGAATGTCCGCCTGGTGCTCGAGCGCCAGGTCGACGAGCCCCGGGACGCCCTCGAGCGCCGTCACGATCCGGCTTCCCAGGGTCCTGAGCGTGCCGAGGTCGTCGCCGAAGACCTTGACCGCGATGCTGGCCCGCTGCCCCGACAGCATGTGGTCGATGCGGTGGGAGATGGGCTGGCCGATGGTGATGTTGGTGCCGGGCACGAGCGACAGCCGCTCGCGGATCTGCTGCAGCACCGCGTCGCGCGGCCGGCCGCCGGGCGTCAGCCGGACGTCGATCTCCGCCGACTCGACGCCCTGCACGTGCTCGTCGAGCGCGGCCCGGCCCGTGCGGCGCGCCGTCGCCGCCACCTCCGGCACGTCGAGCAGCAGCCGCTCGATGGCGCCGCCGAGGGCGTTCGACTCGGCCAGGCTGGTGCCCGGCAGCGTCACGGCGCTGATGACGAGCGCGCCCTCGTTGAAGGTCGGCAGGAAGGCCCGGCCCATCCACGGCACGGTTGCCAGCGTGGCGGCCAGCAGGGACGCCGCCGTCCCGATCACCAGCCGCGGCCGCCGCAGCACCGCCGGCAGCACGCGCCCGTAGCCCCGCTTCAACGCCGCCGCCAGCCAGGCCTCGCGCCCCGCGCGAATGCCGCGCGCGCCCGGCAGCAGGTACAGGCAGAGCGCCGGCGTGACGGTCAGCGCGACGATGAGCGAGGCGGCCAGCGCGATCAGGTAGGCGAAGCCGAGCGGCCGGAGCAGTTGTCCCTCCACGCCCGGCAGGAAGAAGAGCGGCAGGAAGACCAGCATGACGACGAGCGTCGCGAAGGCGATCGACGCGCGAATCTCCCGGCTGCCGCGATAGACGACCTCGAGCACGGGCCGCCGCGCGGCAGCCGGCCGCAACGCGTTTTCCCGCAGCCGCCGCGACACGTTCTCGACGTCGACGATCGCGTCGTCGACCAGCGCCCCGACGGCGATGGCCATGCCGCCGAGCGTCATGCTGTTGATCGACAGACCCGCGAGCCGTAGCCCGACGACGGCCGCCAGCAGCGACAGCGGGATGGCCAGCAGCGTGATGCTGCCGGCGCGCAGGTTGGCCAGGAACAGCAGGGTGACCAGGACGACGAGCAGCGTGCCGTCACGCAGCGCGGCCAGCAGGTTGCCGAGCGCCAGCTCGATGAAGTCCGCCTGCCGGAACACGCGGGTGTCGAGCCGCATGCCGGCCGGCAGCTCGCCCTGAATCCGGTCGAGGACGCCCTCCAGCTCCCGCGTCAGGGCCAGGGTATTGACGTCGGGCTGCCGGTGGATGCCGAGAATGACCGCCGGCCGGCCGTTGAACGAGCCGTCGCCGCGCTTGATCGACTCGCCCACGCGCAGGTCGGCGACGTCGCTCACGCGGATGGGCAGCGTTTCCCGCGTGGCGATGACCGTGGCGCCGAGCCCCTCGACGTCCCGCACGCGCCCGCCACCCCGAATCAGGTACTCCTGGCCGCCCGCCTCGCGGAACCCGGCCGACGTGCTGCGGCTGGCGCGCCGCAGCGCGCTCTCGACCGCGCTCAGCGGCAGGTCGTAGCTGGCGAGACGGGCCGGATCGACCAGGACCTCGAACTGCCGGCGCTCGCCGCCGATGACCGTCACGTGCGAGACCCCGGGGGTCACGAGCAGCCGCCGCCGCACCGTCAGCTCGGCCGCCATCCGCAGCTCCAGGGGCGTCCAGCGGGGCAGGCCGGCCGCCGCTTCCACCGCCGGCGCGGACTCGAGCGCGACGAACATGATCTCGCCCATGATCGACGAGAGCGGCGCCAGCACCGGCGCCCCGACCTCGGCGGGCAGCGTCGCCGCCACCGTGGCGAGCTTCTCGGAGACGGTCTGCCGGGCGCGGTAGACGTCGGTGCCCCAGTCGAAGTCCAGCCAGATGACCGCGATGCCGACGGCCGTCTCCGAGCGCACGCGGCGCACGCCCGCCGCGCCGCCGAGGACCGTCTCGATGGGGAAGGTGACGAGCGCCTCCATGTCCGCCGGCGCCATGCCCCGGCCCTCGACCAGCACCGTCACGGTCGGCGCCGTCAGGTCCGGGAGCACGTCGACGGGCATGCGCGCCGCGACGAACCCGCCCCAGACGAGGAAGGCGCCCGCGAGCCCGAGCACCAGCGGGCGGTTGCGCAGCGACGACCGGATGAGCATGTCGAACAGCATGGTCGTCCGTCCCGGAACGTGTTCAGTGCGTGTGTCCGTGCGCCGGCACCTGGGGCGAGAGCGCGGCGAGCCGGATGAGCGGCGCGCCGCGGACCACCACGCGCTCGCCCGGCGCGATGTCGCCGCTGATCTGCACCTGGCCCGACTCGCGGTTGCCCAGCCGCACCGGCCGGCGCTCGAAGCTCTCGCCCGCCACCTGCACGAAGACGACCGGCTGGCCGGCGTCGTCGACGATGGCGCTCTCGGGCACCGTCACCGCGTCGGTCGCCGCCGCGGCGAAGATGCGCAGCGAGACCGCCTGGCCGATGGCGAGCCGCCGGTCCGGATTGCTCAGCTCGTAGATGATCGGCACCGTGCGCGCCTGGGGCTCGAGCACGCGGCCGACGGCGACGAGCCGGTCGAGCGCGATCGGGACCTCGAAGCCGGGCACGTCGAGCTCGGCGCCGGTGAGCTCGGCGACGCGCGCCAGGGCCGCCTCCGGCAGCGAGCCCACGACGTGCACCCGATCGACGGCGACGAGGCGGAACAGGTGCGTTCCCTCCTCGACGCTGGCGCCGGGCGTGGCGTCGGATTCGGCCACCACGCCGCTGATCGGTGCGCGGACGACGAAGCGGGTGTCGCGTCCGACCTCGCCCTCGCCGGTGCGGGTCGTGTCGAGCTGCGCCAGATGGGCCTCGGCGGCCGCCACGCGCGCCTCGGCCGTCCGCTCCGCCACCTGCGTCTCGTGCGCGCGGCGGCGGGGCAGGGCCCCCGCCGCGACGAGCCGCTCGGCCCGCGCCCGCTCGGCCCGGATCAGCTCGAGCACGTTGCGTGCCTCGGCCACGGCGAGCTGCAGCTCGGGGCGGTCCTCCCCGTGCCCGCTGCGCGGGATGATCTCGGCGAGCGCGTCGCCCCGCGCCACCTCCGATCCGATCGGCCGGGGCGCGAGGTCGTCGGCCAGCCGTCCCACCACGGGCGCGGTCACGTCGGCCCAGCCGCCGGTGCGCGGCTCGATCTCGGCGGCAATCACGAGGCTGTCCGCGATCCGCCGCCGGCTGGCGGGCGCCGTCGCGAAGTCCAGCGTCCACTGCTGCTCCTTGAGGAAGGGGATCGCGCCGTCCTCCTCGACGTCCCCCGCGCCGGCCGGCGCGGCGCCCGCCGGCAGCACCGTGACCTCGCCGAGCTCGTGGCGGTCCGTCAGGCCCGGGGCCTCCAGCGCCACTTCCAGCCGGTAGCGGCCGGCCCGGGTCGGCTCGACGTCGATGCCGAAGATGCCCGGCGACCCCGGCGAGTCCACGGTGAACTCCTCATCCCGTGCGCCTGCCAGACGGACCGCGGCCCGCCCGATGCGCACCGGCTCGAACGTGGTCAGGTCCGTGAAGTGGATGGCGAAGCGGCTGCTGCCGCCCTCGACGAGCGGCGGGTACTCCATGAACAGCTCGCTGCGCGTGGTCCAGCGCGTCTCGACCACCGCGGGCGCCTCGTCCTCCAGGGCCGCATCCGCCGCCCCGACCTCGTGTGCGTGCTGGCCGCCGCAGGCGATCGACGCCAACAGCGGCAGCGCCGTCCCGGCCGCGAGCCAGGGTTGCCGTTTCCTCATCGTGCCCTCCGCCCTCCGACCGCCCGGTCCAGCTCGATGGCGGCCCGCCGCGCGGCGGCGTACAGCTCCAGCAGGCGGAGCCGCGCGCTCAGCATCACCCGATGCGCGTCGAGCCGCTCCAGAATGGTGAACTCGCCCTCGTCGTGGGCTGCTGCAGCGATGTCGGCCAGCGTGGCGGCCGGCTCCACGGATTCGAGGCGGTAGCGCTCCGCCAGCTCCCGGTAGCCCGTTGCGCTGGCATGCGCCGCGCGGACCTCGCTTTCGATGCGGCCGCGGAGCACCTGCCGCTCGGCGTCGGTCCGGGCGCGGGCCGCCTCCGCCCGCGCCACCTGCGCCTGCCCGCGGTTGAAGAGCGGGAGCGACATCGTCGCGGTGAGCGCGTAGCCCGAGTCGTGGCCGAGGGGCGCGCTCCTGGCGCGCTTGAGGCCGGCGCTCACCGCCGCGGCGGGCAGGCGCAGACGCTCCGCCGCACGCCGCTCGAGCGTCCACTGCGTCGCGCTCTGGGCCAGGGCGCGATAGTCCGGCCGCTCCGCGAGCGCCTGCATGACGAGCGCCTCGAGATCCGTGACCGCGGCGCGCTCGGCCAGGTCGCCGGCGGCGGTCAGGCCGGACGGCTCGGTGCCGGGCGCCAGGAAGGCGGCCAGCCGGGCCTGCGCGACCCGCCGGTCGATGACGGCCGCGCGCCGGTCGGCCTCGATCTCGGCCACCTCGCGCTCGGCGCGCAGCCGGTCGAAGCGGGAGCCCTCCCCCTCGTCCTCGCGCGCGCGCAGCACGCCGACCAGCCGCCCCAGCTCGGACAGGTCGTCGTCGAGCACGCGCGTCCGTTCCTGCGCGAGCAGCAGATCGGTGAAGGCGAGGCGCAGCCGCGCTTCCAGGGCCAGCCGGGAAGCGGTGGCCCGCGACTCCGCGGCGGCGCCCGCCTGGTCGGCCGCCTCGCCGAGCAGGCCCAGCCGGCCCCGCACCGGCAGGTCCTGGGAGATGACCAGGAAGTTGTCGACGAAGATGCCGGCTTCCTCGCGCGTGTAGCTCACCGCCGGATTGGACAGCAGGCCCCGCTCGCGCGCCGCGGCTGCCCGTTCCCGCACGGTGAAGCCGAGCGCCCGGAGCTGCGGATGCTCCTGGCGCATCCGCTCGAGCGCCTGCTCCTCGGTGAGCACCTGGCCGAAGGCTGCCGGCACGGCCAGGGCCGAGCAGCCGGCTGCCAGTACTACAGATCGCCAACCACGCATTCTCGTCGGCTCCCGCTGCCGTCCGACGCGGCGGTGGACGGCTTCTCAGGTATCGGTTGGGATGGGCGCGCGCACGCCTGCTTCGAGCGCGCGGCGCAGGGTTGTCAGCGGGGGAGGGGCGGGGCGCGGCTGGAGCGGCGTGCCCGCGGCGGCGGGTCGGGATCGGCGCACGCCGCGGCCGGGGCGGTGCGGCTCGCCGGCTCGCAGAGCGCGGCGGACGACAAGGCTTCCGCCGCCGGCGCGGGCATCGTGTCGATGCGGACAGGCGGCGCTTCGGCCGCCGCCGCCAGCGCGACCGCGACGCGTTCGCCGATGTCGGCGCCCGACGTCCCGGGACCCCGGCGTTCGCCCTGGTGCCAGTGGACGCCGTGCCACTGGCGGCGCGCGTCGTGCTCGCCGGCCGCCGCATCGCTGCCCGCGCCGGCACCGTGGTCGTGGCCGGGCGGGTGCACGTGGGCGAAGGGCGCCGACGTGCCGGACGACAGCAGCGTCAGCACGAGCAGCGAGCGCACCAAGCGTTGCCGCATCACCCTCTATCCTGGCGACGGACCGGGTTGCTGTCAACCATCAAGA
>CAYGCV010000136.1:0-10569 GCA_964348425.1 uncultured Vicinamibacteraceae bacterium
CACGGGCCTGCGGGGGGCCGAGTGCCGGCTAAGGCGGCGGGGGGGACAGGACCGCCCGGGGGCGCCGCGGGGGCGGGGGGGCGGGCGCGGCGGCGCGGGCCGGCTCAGTCGAGACGTCGAATCTGGATGATGACGATCGGGTCGCGGGGCACGTCGTCCAGGCCGTTCCGGCTGTGCGTGCGGGTGCGCTCGATCCGATCGACGACGTCCATGCCGTCGACCACCTCGCCGAACACAGCGTAGCCGTACCCCCGCGCGCTCCGGTCCCGGTGGTCGAGGGAGCGGTTGTCGACGGTGTTGATGAAGAACTGCGCCCGCGCCGAGTTCGGATTGCCGGTGCGGGCCATGGCCACCGTGCCGCGGCGGTTCCGCAGGCCGTTGGTGGCCTCGTTCAGGATGCCGCCGCGCAGCCCCGCCGTCTTGGGCTGCAGGTCCGCGTCGTAGCCGCCGCCCTGGACCATGAAGCCCCGGATGACGCGATGAAACAGCGTCCCGGTGTAGAACCCGTCCTGCACGTAGGTGAGGAAGTTGACGACCGTCACCCGCGCGTCCTGCCGGAACAGCTCGACGGTGATGTCGCCCGCGGTGGTTTCGATCACGACCCGCGGGTTGGGGGGCGGGTCCTGCCGCTCCAGGGCCGTCGCGCCGGCGATGGCCAGCGCGCCGACCAGGACGGCGCAAGTCCAACAGGTGCTGCGCAGAATGGCCCCAGGCATGGCCCTAGTTGACGCTCACGCCGTTGATGACGACCGGCTCGACGGGGACGTCCCGGTGCGGGCCCCGGGTGCCGGTGGGCACGGCCGCGATGCGGTCGACCACGTCCATCCCGTCGGTCACCCGGCCGAACACGGCGTAGCCGTAGCTGCGCGCGTCGGTGCCCCGGTTGTCGAGGGGCGCGTTGTTGACGGTGTTGATGAAGAACTGCGCGGTGGCGCTGTCGACGACGTTCGTACGGGCCATGGCGATGGTGCCGCGCTCGTTGCTGAGGCCGTTGGTCGCCTCGTTGCGAATCGGATCCCGCGTGGGCTTCTGCCGCATGTCGGCCGTCATGCCGCCGCCCTGGATCATGAACTGCTGGATGACGCGATGAAACACGGTCCCGGCGTAGAAGCCGTCGTTGACGTACTGCAGGAAGTTCTCGACGGTGACGGGCGCCTGCTCCTGGAACAGCTCGAGGGTGATGTCCCCGAGGGAGGTCTGCATCACGACCGTCGGGTTGTCCTGCGCGGCGGAATCCGAGGCGCCCAGCGTCATGACGACGGCTCCGGCGACGACCAGCATGCGAAGCGACATGAAGTGTTCTCCTTCTCATCCAAAATGCGGGATCCGGAAATCCAATAATCGGGATTCCCGTTCCGCTGCGTCAGTGGTGACACCGGGCTATCCTCTTGGAATACACGGGTTTTTCGTCCTTTTGCGACCGTTTCCGAATTCGGTCCCGAGTATGCATAACTTTTGCCAACCTGTCCAGTAGCGGTCTACGATCGAACCGCGCCACCATGGAGCTGGTAGACGAGCCGCACGCGCGCCCGGACGCCCAGGACGCGGATCTCCGCGCCCGTGGCGGAGCCGCGGCCGAGGGCGCCGATTCTGCCGTCGAGCAACCGGCAGGCACGCCCGCCGCGCCCGACGCGGATGCGGGCCCCGTCGCGGCGCCGGATGCGCACGCCGCAGATGCCCCGGCTGCAGACGTGCCGCCTGCGGCTGCCCCGGCCGCAGATGCCCCGGCCGTCGATACGCCGGCCGTCGATGCGCCGGCTGCAGATACGCTGGCCGCAGACACGCCGGCCGTAGACACGCCGGCCGTCGATGCCCCGGCCGCAGATGCGCCGGCCGTAGATGCGCCGGCCGTAGATGCGCCGGCCGTAGATGCGCCGGCCGCCGACGTGCCGGCGGCGGACGTCACCCCGGCCGGCGAGACGCGCGAGCCGGCCGCGGCCGCGTCCAGGGCGGCGGGGAAGCCGCGGGACGACCGCCTGGGCCGGCTGTGCGGCGCGGCCGAGTCCGCCGCGGCCTCGGACAAGCTGGAGTTGCCGGTCGCCGAGCGTCACCTGCGGGCGGTCCGCCGGGCGCTGGACGAGATGCAGGCCGCGGACGCCGGGTCGTCCGCCCCGCCGCGCCGCGCCAGGGCGGCGCTCGCGCGGCGGCTGCGGCGCGTGCAGACCGCGCTGCTCGGCCGCGTGCGCGAGCTGCGCGACTTCGCCGACTGGCAACGCTGGGCGAATCTCGGCGTGCAGGAGGATCTGTGCGCCGAGCTGGAAGCGCTGGCCGGCGTGGAGGACGACGCGCAACTGGCCGCCCGCTACCGCAACGTCATGGCTCGCTGGCGGCAGGCGGCCGACGTGCCCAAGGACCGCGGCGAGCAGTTGCGGGCCCGCTTCGAGGCGGCCCACGAGAAGGTCTACGAGCGGTGCCAGCAGTACCTGGCCGGGCAGGCCGCCGACCGCGAGCGCAACCTGGCGCGCCGGCTCGCGCTCGTCGAGGAGGCCGAGCGCCTGGCGTCGTCGACGGACTGGCTCAGGACCGTTCAGCGCATCACCGAGCTGCAGGCCGAGTGGAAGCAGATCGGCCCCGTTCCGCGCCGGCAGCAGCAGGAGACCTGGGATCGATTTCGCGCGGCCTGCGGCACGTTCTTCACCCGGCGCAAGCACGATCTGGCGCAGCGGAAGCAGGAGTGGGCGCAGAACCTGGAGCGCAAGGAGGCGCTGATCGCGCGCGTCGAGGCGCTCGAGGCCGTGACCGACATCCCGGCGGCGGTCGCGCAGGCGCGGCAGGCGCAGGCCGAGTGGAAGCAGATCGGCGCCGTGCAGCGCAAGCGCTCCGACGCGATCTGGCAGCGGTTCCGGGCGGCCTGCGACGCGGTCTTCGGCCGGGCGCAGGCTGCCGAGCACGCAGCGGCGGCCGACAAGGTCGAGGCGCGCGAGGCGCTGTGCCGGGCGCTGGAAGCCCTGCTGCCGGCCGACGACCCGGCCGGCGAGGTGCCGGAGGGGCTGGCCGACAGGGTGCGGGACCTGCAGCAGCAATGGCGCCAGGCTCCGGACCTGCCGCAAGCGCTGCGGCGCAAGCTGGCGGCTCGCTTCGGACAGGCGATCAGCCGCGTGGTGGCGGCGTATCCGGCCGCCTTTCGCGGTACCGAGCTCGACCCGGCGCGGCAGCTCGCGCGGCTCGACGAGCTGTGCCGGCGCGTCGAGTCGCTCATCGGCAAGGAGATCGAGCCCGATGCGTCGCCGGCCGAGATCCTGGCCACCCGCTGGCGCGACGCGCTCGCCAGCAACCTCATGGGCGCCCGGGTCGACGAGGGCGCCCGCCGGCGCGCCGCCATCGAGCAGGTGAAACGGTTGCAGGCGGAGCGGCGCAAGCTCGGCCAGTTGCCCGGGCCGGAGGGACAGCGTCTCGCCGAGCGGTTCCAGCAGGCGTGCGACCGGCTGTTCGACGCCGGCAGCCGCCACGCCTAGCTTCAATCAGACGGGGCTGCGCCCCGAACCCCCGGCGTCCGCTTGCGGGGACCCCTTCGCCCCGCGCCGCTCCCGCCGAGGCGCGCTGTGCGCGCCTTGAGGCCCTATCGACGTGGGCTGCCAACAGCCGCAGGCTACAATAGCCGCGGGCATGGACGGATTCCATCCGCTGACCGGCGCGTGGTTCCGCAGCCGTTTCGCGGAGGCCACCGAGCCCCAGCGCGAGGCCTGGCCGCAGATTCGCGCCGGTCGCGACGTCCTGATCTCCGCGCCGACCGGCTCGGGCAAGACCCTGGCCGCCTTCCTGATCTGTCTCGACGATCTGATCGGCCGCGCGGCCGGCGCGGCGGACCTGGCGGATCGCACGGAGGTCGTGTACGTCTCGCCGCTCAAGGCCCTGAGCACGGACATCCGCAAGAACCTCGACGCGCCGCTGGCCGAGATCACCGAGCTCGCCCACGCGACGAATCAATCGCTGGCGCCCATCCGGACCGCGGTGCGCACCGGGGATACGCCGAGCCGGGAACGCGAGCGGATGGTGCGGCAGCCGCCCCATGTCCTGGTCACGACGCCCGAGTCGCTCTTCATTCTGCTGACGGCCGAGCGCGGCCGGCGCGCGCTGCAGCATGCGCGGGTCGTGATCGTCGACGAGATCCACGCCCTGGTGGACGACAAGCGCGGATCGCATCTCGCCCTGACGCTGGAGCGGCTCGACTGCCTCGTGCGCCAGTCCGGCGGCGACCGGCCGCAGCGGATTGGCCTGTCGGCGACCGTCAACCCGGTCGAGGCGGTCGCCTGCTTCCTGCAGGGGTCCGGCCCCGCCGCCCCGGTGATCGTGAACGCCGGGCACCGGCGCGAGCTCGACCTGGCGGTCGAGGTGCCCGAGGAGGAGCTCGCGGTGGTGGCCTCCAACGAGATGTGGGGGCAGATCTACGACCGGATCGTGCAGCTCGTCTCCGAGCACCGCACGACGCTGGTCTTCGTCAACACGCGACGGCTGGCCGAGCGCGTGGCCCACCACCTGGCCGAGCGCGCCGGCGCCGAGGCGGTGCTGGCGCATCACGGCAGCCTGTCCCGCCAACTGCGGCACCAGGCAGAGACCGAGCTGAAGGCGGGCCGGCTCCGCGCCGTGGTCGCGACCGCGTCGCTCGAGCTGGGGATCGACATCGGATCGGTCGACCTGGTCTGCCAGATCGGCTCCCCGCGCTCGATTGCCGTGGCCCTGCAGCGCGTCGGCCGGTCGGGGCACAAGGTCGAGCGGTCGCACGTGCCGAAGGGCCGCTTCTTTCCGACGACGCGCGACGAGCTGATCGAGACGGCGGCCCTGGTGCGGGCGGTGCGCCGCGGCGGGCTGGACCGGCGCTCGATCCCGGACTGGCCGCGCGACATCCTGGCGCAGCAGCTCGTGGCGGCGACCGCCTGCGAGCCGTGGGAGGAGGACGCGCTGTTCGACCTGGTGCGCGGCGCGTACCCCTACCGCCGGCTGCCCAGGCCCGAGTTCGACGCGGTCGTGGCCATGCTCTCCGACGGCATCGCCACCGACCGCGGCCGGCACGGCGCCTACGTCCACCGCGACCGGGTCAACGGCGTGCTGCGGGGCCGGCGCGGCGGCCGGCTGGCGGCGCTGACGTCCGGCGGGGCGATTCCGGAGAACGCCAACTACCTCGTGGTGGCCGAGCCGGAGGGGGGCACCGTCGGCACCGTGGACGAGGACTTCGCGGTGGAGAGCCTGGCGGGCGACGTCTTCCTGCTCGGCACCACGTCATGGCGCATTCGGCGCGTGGAAGCGGGGCGGGTGCGGGTGGAGGATGCCGGCGGGGCGGCGCCGTCGATTCCGTTCTGGCGCGGCGAGGCCCCGGGGCGGACGCCCGAGCTGTCGGCGGAGGTGTCGGCGGTGCGCGGCCGGATCGCGGAGCTGGCGCGCGCGTCCGGCGCCGACCCGCCCGCTCGCGGCGCGGCGGAAGCGTTCCTGCGGGCGGAGTGCGGCCTCGACGCCGCCGGCGCGGAGCAGGCGGCAGCCTACGTCGCCGCCGGGATCGCCGGTCTCGGCGCGCTCCCGACTGGGGAGACCGTGGTGGCGGAGCGCTTCTTCGACGAAGGCGGCGGGATGCAGCTCGTCATCCATGCCCCGTTCGGGGCGCGGGTCAACCGCGCGTGGGGGCTGGCGCTGCGCAAGCGGTTCTGCCGCTCGTTCAACTTCGAGCTGCAGGCCGCGGCGACCGACAACGGCATCGTCATCTCGCTGGCCGAGCAGCACAGCTTCCCGCTCGACGCGATCTACCGCTTCCTGGCGCCCGGCACCGTCGCGGACGTGCTGACGCAGGCCATGCTGCCGGCGCCCATGTTCACCGCGCGCTGGCGCTGGAACGCGTCGCGCGCCCTGGCCGTCCTGCGCTTCGCGGGCGGCCGCAAGGTGCCGCCGCCCATCCAGCGCATGCGGTCGGACGACCTCCTGGCGTCGGTCTTTCCGGACCAGGTCGCCTGCCAGGAGAACCTGACGGGCGAGATCCGCATACCGCGCCATCCGCTGGTGGACGAGACGATCCGCGACTGCCTGCACGAGGCCATGGACCTCGACGGGCTGCGCGCGGTGATCGCCGGCATCGAGGACGGCCGCATCGCGACCTGCACGGTCGAGACGGCCGAGCCGTCGGTCTTCAGCCACGAGATCCTGAACGCCAACCCGTACGCCTTTCTCGACGACGCGCCGCTGGAGGAGCGCCGGGCGCGGGCGGTCCAATTGCGCCGCACCCTGCCGCGCGATGCCCGCGACGTCGGGGCGCTGGACGCGGCGGCGATCGCGGAGGTGGCGCGCGACTCGTGGCCGCTGGTGCGTGACGCCGACGAGCTGCACGACGCGTTGCTCACGCTGTCGGTCACGCCGCCCGTCGCGGCCTGGCAGGGGCTGTACGACGCGCTGGAGCGGACGCGGCGGGCGACCAGCCTCGTCGTCGGCGCCCGCCGGCTGTGGCTGGCGACGGAGCGCCGGCGCCTGGTGGAGGCGCTGCACCCGGGCTGCCCGCTCACGCGCGACGTACCGGATATCGACCAGCCGGCGCCCGACAGCCGCGAGGCCGCGGCGGCGGAGGTGCTCCGCGGCTGGCTGGAGTCGTCCGGGCCGCAGCGGCCGAGCGTGCTGGCGGACGCGCTGGCGCTGCCGCCGGCGGTGGTCGACGCCGCGCTGGCGCGTCTCGAGGGGGAGGGGCAGGTGCTGCGCGGGCAGTTCTCGCCGGGCGGCGCCGGCGGCGAGACCGAGTGGTGCAACCGGCGCGTGCTGGCCCGCATCCACAGGCTGACCCTGGGCCGGCTCCGCCGCGAGATCGAGCCGGTCAGCGCGGCCGACTTCGTGCGCTTCCTGGCGCGCTGGCAGCACGTGGCGCCGGGCACGCAACTGCACGGCGCGGCGGGCCTGCTGCAGGTGCTGCGCCAGTTGCAGGGCTACGAGACCTCGGCCGCGGCCTGGGAGCCCGACGTGCTGGCGCGCCGGGTGGCCGGCTACGATCCGGAGCTGCTCGATCGGCTCTGCCTTTCCGGCGACGTCATGTGGGGGCGGCTCTCGCCCCATCCGGCGTTCGAGGCCGGGGCATCCCCCGCCCCCGGCGCGCGCGAGGCCGCGCACCCGCGCGCCCGCCGTCGTGTCCGCCCGACCCGGGTGGCGCCGGTGACGTTCTTCCTGCGCGAGGACGCGGGCTGGCTGCTCCCGGACGCCGGCGAGGACGGCGCGGGGCAGCCGGCGCTCTCCCATGCGGGCCGCGACGTGCTGGAGCAGTTGACGGCGCTCGGCGCCTCGTTCCTCCGCGATCTGGTGCGGGCCACGGGGCGGCTGGCCAGCGAGGTGGAGGACGGGTTGTGGGAGCTGGCCGCGGCCGGCCTCGTCACGGCCGACGGCTTCGACAACCTGCGCGCGCTGATCGATCCGAAGCGGCGGCGGGGCGAGGGCCGGTTCCGGGCGGCGCGGCCCCGCCACGCCGCCGGCCGCTGGGCGCTGCTGCGGACGCCGGCGGCGCCCCCGGCGCCGGCATCTCGCGCGGAGGCCGGCACGCGGGTGGAGTCGTTCGCCCGGCAGCTCCTCGCGCGGTGGGGGGTCGTGTTCCGGGATCTGATCGCGCGCGAGGCGCTCGCGCCCCCCTGGCGCGAGCTGCTGCGGGCACTGCGGACGCTGGAGGCGCGCGGGGAGATACGGGGCGGCCGCTTCGTGGACGGGTTCCTCAGCGAGCAGTTCGCGCGTCCCGAGGCCGTCGAGGTCCTGCGCAGCGTGCGCCGGGCGCAGGCGCAGGACGAGACCGGGGGCTGCCTGCGACTGTCCGCGGCCGATCCCCTCAACCTGGTCGGCATCGTCACCCCCGGGGCGCGCGTCAGCGCGCTGTCCGGGGCCGTGGTCGAGGTCCTGGAGCGGCCGCCGGCCTTCGCCCGGGAGCGCGCCGTGGAAGCGACCGCCGGCTGACGCCGCCGGCCGAGGTTGGACGAGACAGAGAGGAAATGCCGATGCCATCGACGACTGGACGCCTCCTTCCCCTGGGGCTGGCACTGTGTGCGTGCGCAGCGTCCGTTCCGCGATCCGCGCTGGCGCAGGAGGCGCCGCGGGCGCCCGCGGCGCTCGACACGCGCGCGATCGTCGAGCGTCTGGCTGACGACGAGTTCGAGGGACGCCTGACCGGCTCACCGGGCATCCGGATGGCGGCCGACTACATCATCGAGCAGCTCGAGGCGATCGGCGCCGAGCCGCTGCCGCGACTGGACGGCTACCGCCAGGCGTTCTCCTACACGGCAGGCGTGACTGACGCCGGCACCACCCTGCGCATCGAGGGGATCGGGGAAACGCGCATCCCGGGACCCGACGGCGAAGCGGTCGCCGTGCGCACCGTGTCGTCGACCGACGAGGTCGTCCCGATTGCCTCGCCGCTACCGGCGCCGCCGGATCAACCGCCGCCGCCGGGCGTCGCTCCGCCTCCGCCGCCGCCCGCGGAGGACGATCCGCCCGTCCGCGCCCTGTCGTTCTCCGACTCCGGACGCGTCGAGGGGCCGTTGGTCTTCGCCGGTTACGGTCTGTCCGTGCCCGAGACCGACGATTTCGGCTACGACAGCTACGCGACGCTGGACGTGACGGACAAGATCGCGGTCGTCCTGCGCTATTTCCCGGAGGACGCCGAGGGCGAGTTGCGGGCGACGCTGGCGCGCTACGCGGGGCTTCGCTTCAAGGCGCTCGCGGCACGGGAGCGGGGCGCCAGGGGGCTCATCGTCGTGACCGGGCCGCGGTCGCCGAACGCGGGCAAGCTGGTGCCGCTCGCTTTCGACACGGCCGTCAGCGACTCCGGCATCGTCTCCGCTTCGATAAACGGCGCTCTCGGCGCGGCGATCATCGAATCCGCGGGCCGCTCGCTCCAGGAGGTGCAGGCGTCGCTCGACACGGCCAACCCGCACGTCACCGGCTTCGATCTCCCCCTGGAGGCGGCGATTGACGTGAGCCTGGAAAGGCAGGAAGCGACCGGACACAACGTGGTCGGCTACCTGCCGCCGACTCGGACCACGGAGATCGCGAAGCCGTACATCCTGCTCGGCGCCCACCACGATCATCTGGGTTACGGGCGTGGCGGCGACTCGCTGGCGGACGCGGACGAGGCCGGACAGATCCACAACGGCGCCGACGACAACGCCTCCGGCGTGGCCGCCGTGCTCGCGGCCGGCGCGAGGCTGGCATCGTTGGAACGGGACCGCGGCGTCATTCTCGCCTTCTGGTCGGGCGAGGAGCTGGGCCTGCTGGGGTCGGCCGACTTCGTCGAGCAGGCGCCGGTTCCGATGGACCGCATCGCCGCCTACCTCAACTTCGACATGGTGGGGCGCCTGCGTGACAACAGGCTCACCCTGCAGGCGGTCGGCAGCAGCTCCATCTGGACCCCCCTGGCCGAAGAGCTGAACGAGCCGATCGGATTCGACCTGTCTTTCGTCGCGGATCCTTACCTGCCAACCGACGTCCGGGAGCTCAACGCCGCCGAGGTCCCGAGCCTGAACTTCTTCACCGGCAGTCATGAGGACTACCACCGGCCCACCGACGACGCCGACACGCTGAACTACGCCGGGCTCGACCGGATTGTCGAGCTGGCGACGGCGGTGGCCGGGAATCTCGTCACCCGTCCCGCTGCCCCGGACTTCATCCGGGTCGAGCAGGTCGCGCAGCGCGGCGGCGCGGCGACGATGCGCATCTTCACCGGCACCATCCCCGACTACACGCAGGAGGTCGAGGGGTTGTCGCTGTCGGGCGTCATCGGCGGCGGCCCGGCCGAGGCGGCCGGCCTGCAGGGAGGCGACGTCATCGTCGGCCT
Source organism: uncultured Vicinamibacteraceae bacterium (assembly GCA_964348425.1). Classification (GTDB taxonomy): domain Bacteria; phylum Acidobacteriota; class Vicinamibacteria; order Vicinamibacterales; family UBA8438; genus JAAXGX01. Next base: position 9,776 of record CAYGCV010000136.1, read on the forward strand.
GGCCGGGCAGACGGTGACCAACATCTACGACTACATGTACGCGCTCGACCTGCTCAGGGTCGGCGAGCCCGTGGAAGTCATCTTCGTGCGCGACGGCGAACGGATGACCAGCGAGCTGACGCCCGTCGCGCGGGAGTAGCGCCGCCCGGCCCGGTTGCGCTGCGGCATGATACGACCCACCGCCGCTGGCGTGCGGCCAGGGGCGGCGACCCGGCGCTGGGCGGATGCGGCCGGCCTGTGGTGCGCGCTGGGCTACGCGGCCCTGGCCGTGCTCGCGCGCCGGCCCGGCGAGCCGGAGCTGCCGGCGTTCTTCCTGCTGGTCGCCTGGACCGGCGTGCCGGTCGCCGGCCTCTACCTGCGCGTCCGCGCCCGCAACGAGGCGTTTCCGATCGGCCGCCTGGTCGGCTGGGCCGTCGTCTTCCGGCTCTGCGGCCTGGCCGGCGGGCCGTTCTTCGAGGACGACTTCTACCGCTACCTGTGGGACGGCTACCGGTTCGCGACCACCGGCACCCCCTACGGCGCGGCGCCGGAGGCGTTCTTCGTCGACCCCGCCGTGCCGGCGCTGTTCCAGGGCGTCCTCGACGGCATCAACTACCCGGAGCTGCCGACCATCTACGCGCCCGTCACGCAGGCGATCTTCCTGCTGGCGTACTGGCTGCAGCCGGCGAGCGTGGTCCCGCTGCAGGCCATCCTGATCGCGATCGATCTCGCGGCGGTGGCCCTGCTGCTGCGCCTGGCGACCGCCTTCAAACATAAAACCATCGTTGAGACTGCGATAGACCCATGAGGCGTTA
>CAYGCV010000137.1:0-10471 GCA_964348425.1 uncultured Vicinamibacteraceae bacterium
CCGAGGCGCGCTGTGCGCAGCTTCAATCAGACGGGGCTGCGCCCCGAACCCCCGGCGCCCGCTTGCGGGGACCCCTTCGCCCCGCGCCGCTTCCGCCGGAGGCGCGCTGTGCGCGCCCTACTCGTCGTCGGCGGCCTCGGCCTCGCCGCGGTCGGCCCTGGCTTCCGCGATCACCCGCGCGTGCAGGTGGGCCGGGACCTCCTCGTAGTGTGAGAACTCCATGTGGTAGGACCCGCGGCCGCCGGTGGCCGAGGTCAGTTGCTGCTCGTAGGTGAGCATCTCGGCCATCGGGACCTGCGCCTTGATGACGGTGGACGCGCCGCGCGTCTCCATCCCGCCGATACGGCCCCGGCGCCCGTTGAGATCCCCCATCAGGTCGCCCGCGAAGTCGCTGGGCGCGCGGACCTCGACGTTCATGACCGGCTCGAGGAGCGTGGGGCGCGCCCGCGACATCGCGTCCCTGAACGCCAGCCGCCCCGCCATCTTGAACGACATCTCGTTCGAGTCGACCGCGTGGAACTGGCCGTCGTACAGCGTCACGCGAAAGTCGACCATCGGGTAGCCGGCGAGATAGCCCTTCTCGCGCGCCTCGTGGATGCCCTTCTCGACGGCCGGGATGAACTGGCGGGGGATGGCGCCGCCGAAGATCTCGTTGGCGAAGTCGAAGTCCTGGCCGCGCGACAGCGGCTCGACGCGAATCTTGCAGTCGCCGAACTGGCCGTGGCCGCCGGTCTGCTTCTTGTGCCGCCCGTGCGCCTCGGTGGCGGCGGTGATCGTCTCGCGGTACGGGATGCGCGGCAGCTTCAGGTTCACCTCGACGCCGAAGCGGCGCTTCAGCTTGGCGACCGTCACCTCGATGTGCAACTGGCCCTGCCCCGACAGCAGCAACTGCTTCGTCTGCGGGTCCCGCTCGTAGCGGATGGTGGGATCCTCTTCCTGCAGCCGCTGGAGCGAGCTGCTGATCTTCTCCTCGTCGCCGCGGCTCTTCGGCTCGATGGCGTACGACAGCACGGGCTCCGCAAAGGCGATCGCCGGGAAGACGAACGCGGCGTCCCGGGCCCCCAGCGTGTCGGAGGTCTGCGTGTCCTTGAGCTTGGTCACCGCGCCCAGATCGCCGGCGTTGACGCGCTCGACCGCGGCCTGCGTCTTGCCCTGCATGAGCGCGAGCCCGCCGAGCCGTTCGGCGCCGTCCCGCGTCACGTTGTGGATGCCCTGGTCCGCGGCCAGCGCGCCGGCCGCGACCCGGAACAGCGTGATCCGGCCGGCGAAGGGATCGGCGATCGTCTTCCACACGAAGGCCGCCGCCGCCGCGTCCGCCGAGGCGTCGTACGTGGCCGCCTCGCCGTTCTCGCGCGCGACCGCCGGCAGCGGCCGGTCGGCGGCCGACGGCAGATAGGTCACGATGGCGTCGAGCAGCGGCTGGATCCCGACGTTGGCGAGCGCCGAGGTGCATACCAGCGGAAAGATGAGACGCTGGCCGACCGCGGCGCGCAGGCCGCGCTCGAGCTCTTCCTGCGACAGCGTGCCGGCCTCGAAGAACTTCTCCATGAGGCTGTCGTCGGCCTCGGCCACCATCTCGATCAACGTCTCGCGGGCGCTGCCGGCCGCCTCGGCAAGCGCGTCCGGAATGGCGGCCTCCGTCGGCTCGTCCGCGCCGCCGCTGAAGCGCAGGGCCTTCATGGCGACCAGGTCGATGATGCCCTCGAACCCTTTCTCCTCGCCGATGGGCAACTGGATCGGCACGATCTCGCGGCCGAAGGCTTCCCGCAGCGAGGCCAGCGCCCGCTCCAGGCTGGCCCGCTCGCGGTCGAGACGGTTGAGCGCGACGAGGCACGGCACGCCCAGCTCGCTGGCGGTGCCCCAGACCTTCTCGGTCTGCACCTCGGCGCCCGCCACGGCATCGACGACGAGCACGGCGGCGTCGGTGACGCGCATGGCGGCGCGCGTGTCGCTGAGGAAGTTCGCCATGCCCGGCGTGTCGATGAGGTTGACCTTCACCCGGTTCCGTTCCGCGAAGGCCACGCTCGACGACAGGGTGTGCTTGCGGGCAATCTCCTCCTCGTCGAAGTCGGTGACGGTGTTGCCTTCGTCGACCTTGCCGAGCCGGTTGACCATCCCCGCGTCGAAGAGCGCGGCCGACGCCAACTGCGTCTTGCCGGACCCGCTGTGGCCGACCAGGGCGACGTTCCTGATATGCTCCGCGGCATAGACCTTCATGTACGGTTGACCTCCCCTGACAGGCAGCCCGCGGCAAGCGCCCCGCTGCAACGGCCAGACCTACAATCGTAGTCGACCGGCGGAAGGCGGCTCAAGCCCGATGCCCTATTCGTGCCGGAGCGCCTCGATCGGATCGAGGCCCGAGGCCCGCACGGCGGGGAAGAAGCCGAACAGGACGCCGACGGTGGCCGAGAAGCCGAAGCCGATGGCGTGCGACCACCAGGGCAGCGAGATCGGAAAGCCGGTGGCGTAGTGCACGCCGAGGCCGATGGCGCTCCCCGTCAGGATGCCGAGCACGCCGCCGGCCGCCGTCAGGACGACGGCCTCCAGCAGGAACTGCCACAGGATCTCGCGTCGCCGGGCGCCCAGCGCCTTGCGCGTCCCGATCTCGCGGGTCCGCTCCGTCACGGAGATCGTCATGATCGCCATGACGCCGATGCCTCCCACCAGCAGCGCGATCGACGAGATCGCGACCAGCGCCAGATAGGTGGCCCCGCTGATCCGGTCCCACAGCCGCAGGGCGGCCTCCTGGGTCAGCAGATCGAAGTCGTTCGGCTCGTCGAGGCGCAGGCCGTGGCGTATGCGCATGACGCTCTCGACGTCGCGCAGCGCATCGTCGCGGTCGACGCCGGCCCGCGGGACCGCCGCGATGATGATGCTCCGCAGCTCGCCCCGCCTCGCCCGCGTGGCGCGCAGCCCGAACTGCTTCTGGTACGCGGAGTGGGGAATGACCACGAAGTCGTCCTGGCCCCCGCCCAGCCCGCCCGGGGACGGGCGCGGACCGAGGATGCCGACGACCCGATAGCGCTTGCTGCCGAGACGCACCAGCTTGCCGACCGGATCCGTGTGGGGGAACAGCGCCTGGTACGGCGTCTGGCCGAGGACCGCGACCTGCCGGCGGTGGCTGACCTCGGCCGCCGTGAAGAAGCGGCCGATGGCCACGTCGATGTGGTACACGGCCGCGAAGTTGTCGGTCGAGCCCAGCACGTTGATCGTCTTCGAGCGCCGGTTGCGGTACTGCAGTTGCGCCTGGGTCGGCGGCCCCCCCTCGCCCAGCACCAGCGTGACGCTGTCGATCGTCGGCGCGCTGCGGGCGATCGCCCGCGCGTCGGCGGGCGTCAGGCTCGGGCGCTGCATGAGCTCGAAGAAGTCGTCGCCCGAGGACACGCTGAGGCCCGAGAACTGGGTGACGAAGATCGTGTCCGGGCCGATCGCCCGGATGGTGTCGCGCAGCGATTCGTCGAAGCCGCGCACCATCGACGTCATGCCCACGAGCGAGGCGATGCCGATGAGGACGCCGAGGACCGTCAGCGCCGAGCGCAGCGCCTGCGCGCGGATGGTGTCGAGCGCCATCCGGACGATCTCGACGAGCAGCGCGCCCTGCACGGCTACCCGCTCCGGCCGAGCGCCTCGATCGGATCGAGCGCGGCCGCCCGCGCCGCGGGATAGAGTCCGAAGAACAGGCCGACCGCCGCCGTCACCGACAGGGCCAGCAGCACCGACCAGGGATGCACGACGGCCGGGACCGGCGTGAACCGCTCGAGGGCCGCCGCGGCGGCCGCCCCGAGGGCCGTCCCCAGCGCGCCTCCCGCCAGCGACAGGAAGATCGATTCGGAGAGCACCTGCCACAGGATGTCGCGCCGCTTCGCGCCCAGCGCCTTGCGGAGGCCGATCTCCCGGGTCCGCTCCGAGACCGCCATCAGCATGATGTTCATGATCACGATGCCGGCCACGACCAGCGCCAGGCCGACCACGCCGACGAGCACCACGACCAGGCCGCTGGTGGCCCGGTTGAAGATGTCGAGCACGGTATCGGCCGTGAACAGGCCGAAGTCGTTCTCCTCGCGCGGCCCGAGGCGGCGCGCGATCCGCAGCGCGACCGTGGCCTCGTCCATGGCGCGCTCGAGATCGGCGGGGTCCGCGGGCCGCGCGGTCAGCGTGAGCGGCCGGCGGTTTCCGAAGAGGCGCCGAAAGGCGCCGAGAGGAATCACCGCGAACTCGTCCTGCGACTGTCCGAACAGGGTGCCCTTGGGGCGGCTGACGCCGACCACGCGGAAGTGCACCCCCTGGATCGTGACGGTGCGGCCCAGCGGATCCGCGCCGCCGAACAGCCGGTCGGCCGTCGACCGGCCCAGGAGCGTCACGTTCCGCCGGCGGGCGACCTCCGTCGGCGTCATGAGGCGTCCGCGCTCCGCCGTGAACGCGGGAAAGCGGTCGTACTCGCTCGTGACGCCCTGAATGGTGACCCGCTCGAGCACCTCGTCGCGGTAGCGCACCTCGCCGGTCTCCCGGCCCTGGGCCATCACGGCCGCGACGCGCGGGCTGAAGCGGCGCACGGCCGACTGATCGTCGAGCGAGATCCGCGGGTTGCCCCGGCGGCGCTCGAGCTCCTCCTCGCTGGTGACCAGCCCCACGCGATCGATCAGGAACGAGTCGGCGCCCACCTCCGTCACGATGATGTCGGCGACCTCGTCGCTGATCCCCGCGATCAGCGAGACCAGCGCCATGATCGACGCCACCGCGACGACGTTGCCGAGAATCGTCAGGAGGGAGCGCAGCTTGTTGGACCAGATCGCGCCGAGCGCGACCCGCATCATCTCACCGGCCAGGTGGGCGTTCATCGATGCGGACCGCGTCGCCGTCCTCCAGCGTACGCACGACGTCGAACGGACCGGTCACGACCAGGTCGCCGGCCGCGAGCCCCGTGAGCGCTTCGAAGTAGCGGTCGCCGGCGATCCCCGTCTCGATCCGGACGAACACCGCGCGCTCGTCGCGAACGACGAACACGCCCTCCACCTCCTCCGGCTCGCCCGCGTCCGCCGCGGCGGGCTGTGCGGCGGAGACGGCCGGCGTCACCGACGAGGCGGTCGGGGCCGCGCCGCCGGCTGCCGCGCCGCGCCCGATCTCCCGGATGGTGGTCGACTGGATGGGGACCGCGACCACGTCCCTGCGGGTGGCCGTGGTGATGTCCGCGGTGGCCGTGAACCCCGGGCGCACGCCCGGGACATCGCCGTCGAGCGTGACCACCACGAGGAAGTTGGTGGCCTGGGTGCCGGCGGCCTCGCTCTGGATCGGGCTGTTGCCGATCTCGGTCACGACGCCGCGGTAGACCCGGCCGGGCAGGGCGTCGATGGTGACCTCCGCCGGCTGGTCGAACCGCACGGCCGGGATGTCCGTCTCGTCCACCTCGACGTGGGCCTCGAGCACGGAGAAGTCGGCGATCGTCATCAGGACCGTGCCCGGGTTGTTCATCGTGCCGATGACCACCGTCTCGCCCGCCTCGATGTTGCGCCGCGTCACGACGCCGTCGATCGGGGCGGTGATCGTCACCTGGGTCAGGTCGTACTCCGCGCTGTCGAGCCGGGCCCGCTCCTGCTCTACGCGCTGCCGCGCCGTGGTCACCTCGACGGTGCGCGCCCGATGCTCGGTCTCGCGCAGCTCGACGTCCCGGCGGGCCTGGTCGTAGTCGTCCCGCGACACCAGGCGCAGCTCCCACAGCTCCTGCTGGCGCTCGAGCGTCTCCCGCGCGCGCTCCCGGTTGACGCGCGCCGTCTCCACCGCCACCCGGGCCTGGTCGAGGCTCGACTCCGCGGCGCGCAGGGCGGCGACGCCGCTGTCGACGGCCGCCTGCAGCGATTCCGGATCGATCTGCAGGAGGAACTGGCCGGCCGCGACCCGCTCGCCCTCGTTCACGGCCAGCCGAGTGACGCGGCCCATGACGCTCGAGCTGATGTCGACCGAGAGCTGCGGCTCCACGGTGCCCGACGCGGAGACGACCGCTTCGAGGTTCCGGCGCTCGATCCGCTCGACGTCGACGAGCGGATCGTCGGCGCGCGAATAGTACAGAGCGAGCCAGGCGAGGGCCGTCCCCAGGAGCCCCACCGCAACGCCGATCAGGACCTTGCGTTCAACGCTCACCGCGTCCACTCCTGCCCGGGAAGCGCCGGTCCGGCGGGCGCTGCTCGAGTCCATTGTATGTAATCGCGCCGGCGATCCGGGGCGCCGCGGCCCCGCCGCGCTTCCTTGACACGGTTCGGTGGTTTCACTACGATGCGTTCCGCCGTACAGCCGCACGACTTCCGACAACCCGTACCCAATCCACGTGGTTCCCGGTGCTTGGATTCGTCCCGCAGGAGCTCTTCTTCACCAAGGGCGTCGGCACGCATCGCGAAAAACTCACCTCCTTCGAGCTGGCCTTGCGCTCGGCCGGCATCGCCGCCTGCAATCTGGTGCGCGTTTCGAGCATCTTCCCGCCAGGATGCAAGATCCTGTCCAGAACCGAGGGGGCGCGGCGGCTCAGGCCCGGGCAGGTCACGTTCGTGGTGATGTCCGAGGCGGCCACGCGTGAGCCGCAGCGGCTGATTGCGGCCACCATCGGCGTCGCCATCCCGCGCAACAAGAAGCTCTACGGCTATCTCTCCGAGCACCACAGCTTCGGCGAGAGCGAGAAGACCGCCGGCGACTACGCCGAGGATCTCGCGGCCGAGATGCTGGCCACCACGCTCGGCCTGGAGTTCGATCCCGATACGAGCTGGGACGAGAAGAAGGAGGTCTACCGGCTCTCCAACCAGATCGTGCTCACGCGCAACGTCACCCAGTCGGCCGTCGGCAGCAAGGAGGGACTCTGGACCACGGTCATCGCCGCCGCGGTGCTCGTCGGCTAGGAATACGCGGCCGGCGGCCGGCGGCCGCGGCCGGCGTTCTCGTCCTGCTGCTGGCCGCGGCGCCCGGGCCCGGCGTCGCGCAGGCGCAGCCGTTCGAGGCCCTCGGCACGCGCGCCCTCGGCATGGGCGGCGCGTTCGTGGCGGTCGCCGACGACGCCACGGCCATCTACTGGAACCCGGCCGGACTGGCGACCGGCGACTTCCTGAGCCTGCTGCTCGACCACTCCAAGGCGGGCCGGTGGGACCCCGGGGCGCTCCACGCCCTGCCGGCCGTCGGCGCCGGGACCATCGCCGCGCTGTCGACCAACGAGGTGGGTTTCGCGTACTACCGCCTGCGCGTGGACGACGCGCGCTCGCTGGTGACGCACAACGTTGCAATATCCGGAGCCCAGTTCGTCCTGCCGGGTGTCAGTTTCGGCACCAGCCTGCGCTACGTGCGCGCCGCGGCCGGGCTCGGACGGCTCACGCTCGGGTCGGCGGCCGCCGGCCTCGCGCGCGGCAACCTGCCGCTCGACGTCCCCGGCCAGCAGGCGTTCGACCTCGACGCGGGTGTGCTGATCGGCAGCGATGCCGTGCGCGTCGGGCTGGTGGCAAGAAACTTGCGACAGCCGCGTCTCGACGCGCCCGGCGGCGGCGGCATCCGCCTCGACCGCCGGATCCGGGCGGGGCTCGCCGTGCGCACCGTGGCCGGCCTGCTGGTGTCCGCCGACCTCGATCTCACCCGTTCGGGGCCGGACGCCGCCGGCGGGTCGCGGCGCAACGCGGCGGCGGGGGCCGAGCGCTGGTTCGGCCGCTGGTTCGCGGTTCGGGGCGGAGCGCGTGTGAACCTCGAGGCCGAGGATCCACGGGTCGTCGGTGCGGTCGGCCTCAGCATCGCGCTGATGTCCGGCGTGTACCTGGACGGACAGCTCACCGGCGGGCGCGACTCGCCCGAACGGAGCTGGGGCGTCGCCGCCCGCGTGGGGTTCTAGCCGGGCCGGGAGCCGTCCGCGACCCCCCCGCGCCTCCTGCGTCCACGCGCGCAGGCGCCGCCGCGCGGCGGCAGGAGGGGCGATGCCGGTCCCACTCGGGGACATCCTGGTCAGGGCCAGGTTGATCACGCGCCCGCAGCTCGACGAGGCCGTCGAGCAGCAGCGGGCCCGCGGGGGCGGGCTGGACGGCGCGCTCGTGGCGCTGGGGTTCGTCACGCAGGACGACGTCGCCGCGGCGCTGAGCCGCCGCTTCCGCGTGCCGTCGGTCGACCTGGCGCGCTTCGAGGTCGACCGCGGCGTGCTCGCGCTGATCCCGCCGGCCACCGCCCGCCGGCACCAGTTGGTGCCGCTGAGCTGCTGCGGCGCGACCCTGACGGTCGCGATGACCGATCCGGCGAACGTGTCGGCGCTGGACGACATCGCGTTCATGACCGGCTGCAAGGTCGAGGCGGTGGTGGCCTGCGAGACGGCCGTCGCCGACGCCCTGCGGAAGTACTACGAGCAGCCCGGACCGCGCCCGGCGGCGCCGGCGCGGCGGAACGCCCCCGCCGGCGAGCCGTCCGGCCCGGCCGCGGTGCCCGATTCCGACGCCGACTCCGACATCGAGATCCTCCACGAAGCGGAGGACCCCGCGGCCGCGAACGCGGAGCGCAGGGGCGACGAGGTGCCGGTCGTGCGGCTGGTCAACCGGCTGCTGGCCGCCGCGATCCGGCAGGGAGCGAGCGACGTGCACGTCGAGCCGTACGACCGGGAGCTCCGCGTCCGCTTCCGGATCGACGGCCAGCTCCGCAGCGCGACGCAGCCGCCGGCGCACCTGCGCGAGGCCGTGACCGCGCGGCTGAAGGTCATGGCCCGGCTGGACATCACCGAGCGGCGCCTGCCGCAGGACGGCCGGATCAAGCTGCGCTTCCGGGCCGGCGCCGGCGGCGTGCGCGAGCTCGACCTGCGGGTGTCCTGCCTGCCCACCCTGTTCGGGGAGCGGCTCGTCCTGCGCCTCCTCGACCGGGAGCGGCTTGCGCTCGATCTGACCCGGCTCGGTTTCGAGGCGCAGTCGCTGCAGCGCTTCGAGGCCGGCATCCGCAGCCCCTGGGGCATGGTGCTCGTGACGGGGCCGACCGGCAGCGGGAAGACCAGCACGCTGTACTCGTCGATCGCCCGGCTCAACGCGCCGGCCGTCAACATCATGACCGCCGAGGACCCGGTCGAGTTCAACCTGCCCGGCGTCAACCAGGTGCAGATCCGCGAGCAGATCGGGCTGACGTTCGCCGCCGCCCTGCGATCGTTTCTCCGCCAGGACCCCAACGTCATCCTGGTCGGCGAGATCCGGGACGCCGAAACGGCCGGGGTCGCCGTCAAGGCGGCCCTCACCGGCCATCTCGTGCTCTCGACCCTGCACACCAACGACGCCCCGGGCACCGTGGCGCGGCTCCTGAACATGGGCGTCGAATCGTTTCTCGTCGCCGGCTCGCTGAACCTCGTGTGCGCGCAGCGCCTCGTGCGCGGCGTCTGTCCGCGCTGCGCGGAGCCGGCTCCCCTGGCGGCCGAGGCGCTCGTCCGCATCGGCTTCTCCGAGCGCGCGGCCGCCGAGACGGTGCCGCGGGCGGGGCGCGGGTGCGGCGCGTGCAACGACACCGGCTACAAGGGGCGGGTCGGGCTGTTCGAGGTGATGGCGCTCAGTCCGGCGCTGCGGAGCATGATTCTGGCCGGCGCCGCGTCGCACGAGCTGGGCCGGCAGGCGCTGGAGGAGGGCATGCTGACGCTGCGGCAGAGCGGGCTGCAGAAGGTCGCCGCGGGCGTCACCACGGTGGAGGAGGTCCTGCGCGAGACGAGCGGGTAATGGGCCGGGCGCCTGCCCGCGGGCCGACGGAGGGGGCGATGACGGCGACGCTGCTGGAACTGTTGCGGTCGACCGCGGACCGGGCCGGGTCGGATCTGCACCTGACCGCCGGCGCGCCGCCGCTCGTGCGCGAGCGGGGCGAGCTGCGGCCGCTCGGCGACCACCCTCCGCTGACGCCGGAAGCGACCCGGGAGCTCGTCTACAGCCGGCTCAGCGCGGCCCAGCGAGCGCGCCACGAGCAGGGCGAGGAGGTCGACCTGTCGTTCGGCATCGCCGGGCTGGCGCGGTTCCGGTGCAACGCGTTCCGGCAGCGCGGCGCCGTCGCCGCCGTCTACCGCCTCGTGCCCGAGCGGATTCCGTCGTTCGACGAGCTCGATCTGCCGCCGGTCGTGCGGACGCTGACGGGGCTCGCCAACGGCCTCGTGCTGGTCACCGGTCCCACCGGGTCCGGCAAGAGCACCACGCTCGCGGCGCTCGTCGACACGATCAACACGCAGCGGCGGGGGCACATCCTGACCATCGAGGATCCCATCGAGTTCGTGCATGCGCACAAGCGGTCCATCGTCAACCAGCGCGAGGTCCACACGGACTGCGCCAGCTTCGGCAGCGCGCTCCGCGCGGCGCTCAGGGAGGATCCCGACGTCGTCCTGATCGGCGAGATGCGCGATCGCGAGACCATGGAGGTGGCGCTGCGCATCGCCGAAACCGGCCATCTGACCCTCGCGACGCTGCACACCGGCTCCGCCGTGCAGACGATCAACCGGGTCGTCGACATGTTTCCG
>CAYGCV010000138.1:0-10388 GCA_964348425.1 uncultured Vicinamibacteraceae bacterium
CCAAGTCCATTCTCAGCCCGTGTTCATTGGCGATTCACCCGGTAAATGAATACCATTGTCGTTACCGGACCCGTTACCAGGAGAAGGCAAATGACCCAGTCAGCCTGGCTCGAGTTGGTGCAGATTCTGGTGTTGTTCCTGTTGCTGTCTGTTATTTTCGAGGCCGCCATGACGACGGTCTTCAACTGGAGATGGTTCGCCAAGCGCTTCGAAGGCAGGGGCGTGAAGACGCCCCTGACCGTCATCCTGGCGTGGATCGTGGTCGACTCCTTCAACGTCGACCTCGTCAGCCAGGTACTCAACATCGCCGGCGAGGGCGACCACGCCGCCACGTTCTCGGGCCAGGCGCTGACGGCTCTGCTCATCGCGGGCGGCAGCGACATGGTCTACCGCATCTTCACGCGGCTCGGCATTCGGAATTCCGCCGAGCGCGCGGCCAAGGTGGCCGAGGCGCGCGCGGCGGCGGCAGCCAGAAGGCCCGCGGCGCCGCCGAAGGCTGACGCGAAGTAGCGCAGGCTCATGGCGACTCCCCCGACTTCCGGCGGGGGAGTCGCTCCGTTCTTCCGGTCCGAAACGCTCGCCCGCGTCCCGGTTCGTTCCACCGCAGGCTGCCGTGCCTGCGGTGGAACGCGCCAGGGCGTTGCCTTTCCTACACATCCTCCTTCAGCGTCACCGCGTCGAGGAACGGCATCATCTTGCGCAGCTCGGCCCCCACCTGCTCGAGCTGGTGGGCCTGCTCCTGGCGGCGCTGCGCCATGAACCAGGGGCGTCCGGCCTTGTCCTCGGCAATCCAGCGGCGGGCATACGTGCCGTCCTGAATCTCGGCCAGGATCTGCTGCATCGCCTTGCGGGTCTCGTCGGTGACGATCCGCGGGCCGCCGGTGTAATCGCCGTGCTCGGCCGTGTCGCTCACCGAGTAGCGCATGTAGTTCAGACCGCCCCGATAGAACAGATCGACGATGAGCTTGAGCTCGTGCATGCACTCGAAGTAGGCCACCTCAGGCTGGTAGCCGGCCTTGACCAGCGTCTCGAAGCCGGCCTTCACCAGCGCGCTCACGCCGCCGCACAGCACGGTCTGCTCGCCGAACAGGTCGGTCTCGGTCTCCTCCGCGAAAGTCGTCTCGATGACGCCGGCGCGCGTCAACCCGAGCGCCTTCGCGTAGGACAGGGCCAGCGCCTGGGCGCCGCCGGTCGCGTCCTGCTCGACGGCGATCAGGGCCGGCGTGCCGCCGCCCTCGAGAAAGACCTCGCGCACGCGGTGCCCCGGCGCCTTGGGAGCGATCAGCGCCACATCCACGTCGGCCGGCGGCGCGATCGTCTTGAAGCGGATGTTGAACCCGTGCGCGAACATCAGCATCTTGCCTGCGCTCAGATGCGGCGCGACCTGCTCGGCGTAGATGCCGGCCTGGGTCGTGTCGGGCGTGAGCAGCATGATGACGTCGGCCCACGCCGACGCCTCGCCGCCCGGCGTGACGGTCAGCCCCTCCGCTTCGGCCCGCGCCCGCGACCGGCTGCCGGCCTGCAGCACCACCCGCACGTCCACGCCGCTGTCCTTGAGGTTCAGGGCATGCGCGTGGCCCTGCGAGCCGTAGCCGAACACCGCCACCTTCTTCTCGCGAATCAGCGAGAGGTCGGCCGCATCGTCGTAGTAGATCGTCGCCATACCGGCAGTCCTCGCTCGTGGTCGTGGCGCTCACCGTCGAGCGCCGGGATACTCTATACCGAATAGGAGATGGACCCGTCGTCGGCCGTCGTCGGCCGCTCGGACCGCTGCCGCTGGGGCGCCGGCTCCACCATGACGCTCTGCGGGCCGCGCACCATCCCGACCCGGCCGGTCCGCACCAGCTCCAGCACGCCGTGCGGGCGCAGCACCTCGAGCAGGCCTTCGATCTTGTCTTCCGTGCCGGTCGTCTCGACGATGACCGAGTCGGGCGCGACGTCGACCACGCGCGCCCGGAACACCTCGGCGAGCTGGAGCACGTGGATGCGGTTCTCCAGCGTCCGGGTGGCCACCTTGATCATCACCAGCTCGCGGTACACCGCCGGCTCGGCGGTGATGTCGTGCACGCGCAGCACGTTGACCAGCTTGTACAGGTTGGCTTCCAGCCGCCGCGCCCCCTGGGTGTCGCTGTTGACGAGGATGGTCATCCGCGAGACGCCGGCGGTCTCGGTGTGGCCGACCGTCAGCGACTCGATGTTGAAGGCGCGCCGCCGGAACAGCGAGGCGATGCGGTTGAGGACCCCGGGCTTGTCCTCGACGTAGACGGAGAACGTGTGCCGCGTCTGCATTTGAACCTGCTCGATGGATGCTGCTCGTATGAAGGCTACTCGTCGTCGGCCGTCTCGACGATCGGGTTCGGGCTCGGGCGGCGGATCATGTTGTGCAGATCCGCGCCGGCCGGCACCATCGGATAGACGGTGTCCTCCTGCTCGACGCGGAAGTCGATGACGACCGTCCGCTCGTCGGCGCGCGCCCGCTCCACGCTGGGCACCACGTCCTGGCGCTTGTCGACCTGCATCCCGGTCAGGCCGAAGCACTCGGCGAGCTTCGCGAAGTCGGGACTCAGCAGCGGCGTGGCCGCGTAGCGCCGCTCGTAGAAGAACTCCTGCCACTGGCGCACCATCCCGAGGTAGCCGTTGTTGATGATGGCCACGTTGATCTTGATCTTCTCCTGCGCGATCGTCGCCAGCTCGGCCATCGTCATCTGGAAGCCGCCGTCGCCGGCCACCACCCAGACCTCCGCGTCGGGCTGCGCCAGCTTGGCGCCGATGGCGGCGGGCAGGGCGAACCCCATCGTGCCGAGGCCGCCCGAGGTGATGAGCGAGCGCGGCTGCTCGTGGTGGTAGTACTGCGCCTCCCACATCTGGTGCTGGCCCACATCGGTCACCACCACGGCCTTGCCCTTGGTCAGCCGCCAGATGTCGTGGATGACGTGCGCCGCGTAGAGGTGGCCGCTGTCGGGCAGATTCTGGATGTCGCGCACGGCCACCTCGCCCTTCATCTCCCGGATGGCGGCGAGCCAGCTCTTGCGGTTGCCCGCCGCGATCAGCGGCGAGAGCTCCTCGAGCACCATTCGCAGATCGCCGGCCAGCGCCACGTCGACCTGTACGTTCTTGTTGAACTCGGACGGGTCGATGTCGATGTGCACCTTGCGGGCGTTCGGCGCGTAGGTCTTCACGTTGCCGGTCACGCGGTCGTCGAAGCGCATGCCCAGCGCCAGCAGCAGGTCGGCCTCCTGCACGGCCTGGTTCACCCAGGCCTCGCCGTGCATCCCCATCATGCCGAGGTTGAGCGGGTGCAGGGCCGGAAAGCCGCCGATGCCCAGCAGGGTCATCGCCAACGGCATGTCGGCCCGCTCGGCGAGCTGCCTGACCTCCGCCGACGCCCCCGCGAGCTGCACGCCGTGGCCGGCGAGGATGAGGGGGCGCTTCGACCCGTTGATGAGCTCGGCGGCGCGGCGGTACTCCGCATCCGACGCGCGCAGGTCGGGTCGATAGCCGGGCAGCTTGACCGCGCCGGGATCCCACTGCATCTCGGTCGACGCCTGCTGCGCGTCCTTCGTGATGTCGACGAGCACCGGGCCGGGCCGTCCCGAGCGGGCCACGTACAGCGCCTCGTGGATCGTGGGCGCGACGTCGTCGACATCCGAGACCAGGTAGTTGTGCTTGGTGATCGGCAACGTCACGCCGGTGACGTCGGTCTCCTGGAACGCGTCGGTGCCGATCACCTTGCTGCCGACCTGGCCGGTGATGCAGAGGATGGGCGACGAGTCCAGCATGGCCGTGGCGATGCCGGTCACCATGTTCGTCGCGCCCGGTCCCGACGTGGCGATGGCGACGCCCACCTCGCCGCTGGCGCGCGCGTAGCCGTCGGCCATGTGCGTGGCCCCCTGCTCGTGGCGCACGAGCACGTGCCGAATCGGGTACTCGAGCATGGCGTCGTACGCCGGCAGGATCGCGCCGCCGGGATAGCCAAAGACGGTGGTGACACCCTCCCGGACGAGCGCCTCCCACACGATCTGCGCACCGGTCCGCATCGAAGACATGACTGGCTCCCCGTGGTTCCTGGCTTCAATCAGACGGGGCTGCGCCCCGAACCCCCGGTGTCCGCTTGCGGGAACCCCACTGCCCCGCGCCGCTCCCGCCGAGGCGCGCCTTGTGCAGTCTGCACCGTTCTACGGCGCAGACTGCTAGCTCGTTACCGCGCCGGTCGACGCGGACGAGACCAGGCGGGCGTACTTGGCCATGACGCCGCTGGCGAAGCGCGGCGCGGGCGCCCGCCAGGCGGCCAGCCGCGACTCGATCTCCGCGTCGCTCACCTCGAGCTGCAGCTTCCGGTTCCGCTCGTCGAACAGAATCGGGTCGCCGTCGCGCACGATGGCGATCGGCCCGCCCCTGGCCGCCTCGGGCGCCACGTGACCCGCCATCATGCCGCGGGTGGCGCCCGAGAACCGGCCGTCGGTGAGCAGCGCCACCGACTCGCCGAGCCCGGCCCCGACGATGGCCGCCGTCACGGCGAGCATCTCGCGCATCCCGGGACCGCCGCTGGGCCCCTCGTAGCGGATGACCACGACGTCGCCGGCGCGAATCCGCCCCTGCCCCACCGCCTCGAACGCCGCCTCCTCGCTGTCGAACACGCGGGCCGGGCCGCGGTGCGTCGCGGGCGCGTGGCCGGCGACCTTGACGACGCAGCCGTGGGGCGCGAGGTTGCCCTTCAGGATCACGAGCCCCCCCGTGGGCGTCAGCGGCTCGGCCACCGGCCGCACCACCGCCTGGCCCGCGGTCTCGGCCGCCGCGCGCGCCGCTGCGCCGATGGTCTCGCCGGTCACCGTCACGGAGTCCTCGTGGAGCAGGCCGGCCTCCTGCAGGCGCTTCGCCACGAGCCCGATGCCGCCGGCGCGGTACAGGTCGGTCGCCACGAAGCGCCCGCCCGGCTTCAGGTCGGCCAGCAGCGGCGTCCGCTCGCTGATGCGATCGAAGTCGTCTATCGCCAGGTCGACGCCCGCCTCGTGCGCGATGGCCAGCAGATGCAGCACGGCGTTCGTCGAGCCGCCGGTGGCCGCGACGCCCGCGATGGCGTTCTCCACCGCGGCCCGCGTCACGATCCGGCGCGGCCGCAGATCCTTCCGAACCAGCTCCATCACGAGCTGGCCGGCGCCGCGCGCCGCGTCGCCCTTCTCGGCAACCATCGCCGGCACGCCGTTCGCGCTCAGCGGCGACACGCCCAGCAGCTCGCACACCATCGACATGGTGTTCGCCGTGAACTGGCCGCCGCACGCCCCCGGCCCCGGGCAGGCGCTGTTCTCGAGCGCGCCGAGCTGCGCGTCCGTCAGCTTGCCGGCGGCGTGCGCACCCACCGCCTCGAACACGTCCTGGATCGTGACGTCCCGGCCCTCCCAGCGCCCCGGCGCGATCGATCCGCCGTAGAGCACCAGGCCCGGCGTGTTCAGCCGCACCAGCGCCATCACGCCGCCCGGCACGGTCTTGTCGCAACCGACCAGGATCACGAGGCCGTCGAACAGGTTGCCGCGGGCGACGAGCTCGATGGAGTCGGCCACGACCTCGCGGCTCACGAGCGAGGCCTTCATGCCCTCGCTGCCCATCGTGATGCCGTCGGAGATCGACACCGTGTTGAACTCCATCGGCGTGCCGCCGGCGGCGCGAATTCCCGCCTTGACCTGCTCGCCGAGGTCGCGCAGGTGGTAGTTGCACGGCCCGATCTCGATCCACGTGTTCGCCACGCCGATGATCGGCCGGCGCAGGTCCTCGTCGGTGAAGCCCACCGCCTTGAGCATGGCGCGCGCCGGCGCCCGGCTCGGCCCCGCGGTGATCGCGTCGCTGCGCTTGGAACGCCCGTTGTCGTCCATGGCAAAAAAATAGCCATCATCCGGCTGCGGATGATGGCCCCTGGATAGCCGCTCGCTCCCGCAGGGTCATCACCCGGCGCCCGCTGGCGTGCTGACGCCAGCGGCACCGACAACGACGACCCGCAGCATGTCGTGGAGCGCCATCTGATCAGCCTGCATTCTACCCGATCCGTCTTGACAGCGGTTTGCCGCTTGCACACTATTCACACTATCCAGTGGAGGAGCACGCATGTCACTGCGAGCCAGCATCGAACTGAGGGCGACCCCCGCCGCGAGCTTGAGTAGGCCCAGCCGGACAGGCAGAGTCCCCGGGACGGTGCTCGCGATAGCGCTCGTGGTGGCCGCCGGCGCGCCGGCCGCGGCGCAGGCCCCCGCTTCGACGATCGAGTGGCCGTACGTCGGGGGCGACCAGGCACACACCAAGTTCTCGCCGGCGGACCAGATCACGGCGGCCAACGTCGACCAGCTCGAGATCGTCTGGGAGTGGGAGCCGAACGAGCTGCCGCTGTCGGAGTACGGCACCCGCCCGGGCAGATTCGAGGCGACGCCGCTGATGATCGACGGCGTCCTGTACCTCTCCACCATGTACACCCGGGTGGTGGCGCTGGACGCCGAGACGGGGGCGGAGCTGTGGGCCTTCGACCCGCGCGCCTACGAGACCGGCGCCGCGGGCGCCAGCCCCGGCGGCTACAAGCACCGCGGCGTCGCCGTGCACGGCGAGGGCGACGAGATGCGCGTCTTCATCAACAGCCGCGTGAGCCTCTACGCGCTCGACGCGCGCAGCGGCGACCTGATCACGAGCTTCGGCAACGGCGGCGAGGTCGCGCTGACCGAGGGCTTCCCGAACGAGGTCAGCCACGACGAGTTCGACCAGACGTCGCCGCCGGTCGTCTTCGAGGACCTGGTCATCGTCGGCAGCCGCGTGCCGGATCGCATCCAGCACCGCTTCGACACGCCCGGGTCCGTGCAGGCCTTCGACGTGCACACGGGCGAGCGGCGGTGGGCGTTCTACACGGTGCCGCAATCGAACGACGAGTTCGGGGCCGACACCTGGGAGGACCAGTCGTGGCGCTTCACGGGCCACGCCAACGTGTGGGGGCTGATGTCGCTCGACGAGGAGCGGGGCCTGCTGTACGTCCCGACGAGCACGCCCAGCGGCGACTACTGGGGCGGGCGGCGGCTGGGAGCGAACCTGTTCGCCGAGTCGCTCCTGTGCCTCGATGCGCGGACGGGCGAGCGGCAGTGGCACTTCCAGGGCGTCCATCACGGGCTCTGGGACTACGACTTCACCTCGCCGCCGAACGTGGTGACGATCACGGTCGACGGGCGCGAGATCGAGGCGGTGGCCGAGGTGTCGAAGCAGGGCTTCACGTACGTCTTCGACCGGGTCACGGGCGAGCCGGTGTGGCCGATCGAGGAGCGCCCGGTGGACACCGAGACCGACGTCCCGGGGGAGGTGCCGTGGCCGACCCAGCCCTTCCCCACCAGGCCGCCGCCGTTCGCCGGCCAGGGCACGTCGCTGGACGACGCCAACGACCTGACCCCCGAGGTGCACGCGCTGGCGATCGAGCAGATGCAGCAGTTCCGGCTCGGGCCGCTGTTCACGCCGCCGAGCCTGCAGGGCACGCTGATGCGCCCGCGCGAGTCGGGCGGCGCGAACTGGGGCGGCGCGACGTTCATCGAGGATCTCGGCCTGCTCGTCGTGCGCTCGTCCGAGGGCGTGTCGCCGAATCAGGTCTGCGCGACGGATCCCGATCTGCCCGACGTGGACGTCGCCTACACGAACAACTGCGCCTGGGGCGCGTCGGGCGGGATCTTCCGCGGCCTGGCCGGCGAGGTGCCGGCCGCGCGGAGCCGTCTCGGCGCCATCCCGATGATCAAGCCGCCGTACGCCAACCTCGTGGCCATCGATCTGCACCGGGGCGAGATTGCCTGGAAGGTGCCGTTCGGCGAGGGCAGCCCGATCATCCGGGCGCACCCGCTGCTGCGGGGCGTCGAGCTGCCCGCGCGTCTCGGCACGCCGGGCAACAACGGGCCGATGTCGACCGCGAGCGGGCTCGTCTTCATCGGCGGGGGCGAGCGCTACCTGTACGCCTTCGACGCCGCCACCGGCCGCGAGATCCATCGCGCGCCCACGGAGTTCCGGACGAGCGGGAACCCGATGACCTACGTCACCCGCGCCGGCCGCCAGTTCATCGTCATTGCGACCGGCGCGGGACCGGACGCCTCGCTCGTGGCGTTCGCGCTGCCGCAGGGGTAGCAGGAGGAAGCGTTCGCGCCGGCGCGGCCGGAAGGGCCGCGGCGGTATACTGCTCGAGTCATCTTTGGACGCGATCAGGGAGGGTCAGATGCACCGCAGCCTTGCCGCGCTTGTCGCCGTAGTCGGGATTGCAGCGTTGACGTCGGTCGCCGCCGTCGGGGCGGCGCAGGCCCAGGAAGCCGCGGAGGAGGCAGCGGCGTGGACGCTGCCGCGCACGCCGGACGGACAGCCCGACCTGCAGGGCTACTGGACGACGCAGACCTTCACGCCGGTCGAGCGGCCCGAGCGGCTGGCCGACCAGGAGTTCTTCACGGACGAGGAGCTGGCCCTGCTGCAGCGGCAGCTCACCGCCGAGGGCGTCGATCCGCTGCGGCGCGACGCCGTCGAGATCGAGGATCCGGAAGTCCGCGAAGAGGCGCTCTACCAGGAGAACCGCGAGGCGTCGTACGTCCACTACGACAACCAGGTCTGGCTGCGCACGCCGGTGCCCAAGGGCCTGTCGAGCCGGCGGACCTCGCTGATCACCTATCCGCGCAACGGCCGGTTCCCGCCCATGACGGCGCAGGGCGCCGCGCGGGTGGCGCACGAGCGCGCGATGCGCAACGTGTTCGACGGCTACGAGACGCGCCCCCTGATGGAGCGGTGCATCATCTGGGCCCACGAGGGGCCGCCGATGCTGCCCCCGGCCTACAACGACATCCACCAGATCTTCCAGACCCCGGACCACCTCGTGCTGTTCACCGAGATAGGGACCGGCCTGCCGCGCATCATCCCGCTCGACGACCGCCCGCACCTGCCCGAGACCGTGCGGCAGTTCGGCGGCAGCTCGCGCGCGCGCTGGGAGGGCGACACGCTGGTCGTCGAGACGAAGAACTTCATCGCGCGCCGGAACTACCGCGGCTCGAACCAGTTCCGGCACGTCGTGGAGCGCTTCACGCGCGTGGCCGAGGACCAGATCCACTACGAGTTCACCATCGACGATCCGACGACGTGGATCAGCTCGTGGAGCGCCGAGGTCCCGATGATCAGGACCGAGGGGCCGATGTACGAGTACGGCTGCCACGAGGGCAACCACGACATCCGGCACATCCTCGAGATCAACCGCAACCTCGAGCGCCAGGCGGCCGAGGCGGCGGCAGCCGCGGCCTCGAGGTAGCGCTTCGCGTCGCTGCGCCAATGGATCCGGGCCGGTGCGGGTTGCCGCTTGCACCGGCCCCGCGCCGGCGTCATGCTCGCGTATTCATCGGTGGGTAGGGGAGGACCAGATGAAGCACTCCACTCTTGCTGCATCGGCAGCGCTCGTGGCCATGGCATTGCTCGCGCCCGTCTCCGCGGCGGCGCAGGTCGAGGGCGGCACTGACGGGTCCGCGGCTTGGACCATGCCGCGCACGCCTGACGGGCACCCGGACATGCAGGGCTACTGGACGACCCAGACCTTTACGCCGGTCGAGCGTCCGGAGCACCTCGGCAACAAGGCGTTCTTCACGGAGGAGGAGGTCGCGGAGCTGCAGCGGCAGCTCACGGCCGAAGGCGTCGACCCGCTGCGGCGCGACGCCATCGCCATCGAGGACGACGCGGAGCGCGAAGAGGCGCTGTATCAGGAGAACCGCGACGCGTCGTACGTGCACTACGACAACCAGGTCTGGCTGCGCACGCCCGTGCCCAAGGGCCTGTCGACCCGCCGGACGTCGCTGGTCACGGATCCGCCCAACGGCCGGATTCCGCCCCTGACGCCCGCGGGCGCCGCGCGCATCGCCCACGAGGCCGCGATGCGCAACGTGTTCGACAGCTACGAGACCCGGCCGCTGCCGGAGCGCTGCATCGCCTGGCGGCATGAAGGTCCGCCGATACTGCCGCCGTCGTACAACGACATCCACCAGATCTTCCAGACGAAGGACCACGTCGTCGTCTTCACCGAGCTGGGCACCGGCCTGCCGCGCATCATCCCGCTCGACGGGCGCCCGCACATCGCTGACGACATTCGCCAGTACAACGGCGACTCGCGCGGCTGGTGGGAGGGCGACACGCTGGTGGTCGAGTCGAAGAACTTCGTCGCGCGCCGGAACTACCGCGGCTCGAACCAGTTCCGGCACGTCGTGGAGCGCTTCACGCGCGTGGCCGAGGACCAGATCCACTACGAGTTCACCATCGACGATCCGACGACGTGGATCAGCTCGTGGAGCGCCGAGGTCCCGATGATCAGGACCGAGGGGCCGATGTACGAGTACGGCTGCCACGAGGGCAACCACGACATCCGCCAC
>CAYGCV010000139.1:0-10353 GCA_964348425.1 uncultured Vicinamibacteraceae bacterium
CCCCTGTGCCCCGCGCCGTTCCTGCCGAGGCGCGCCGTGCGCGCCTGGCGGAGTCCATCTCCCGGGCCGCAGTATAGCAACGGGATCGCTATAATCGGGCAGCGCCATGTCCAACCTTCCAGAGCCGGCCGTGCAGGCGAGTGCGTTGCGGATCCAGCCGGTCACCCCGGCCATCGGCGCCGAGGTGTCGGGCGTCGACCTGACCCGGCCGCTCGACGCCGCCGTGCTGGCGGCGCTGAAGGACGCCTGGGCGAAGCACCTCGTGCTGTTCTTTCGCGACCAGGACCTGACGTTCGAGCAGCACAAGGCGCTGGGGCGCCGGTTCGGCGAGCTGCACATTCACCCGGCCGCACCGAAGGACGCGGAGCATCCGGAGATTCTCGTCGTGCACGGCGACGACAAGGTCGAGTTCGTCGCCGGGAGCCTCTGGCACTCGGACGTCTCGTGCGACGTCGAGCCGCCGATGGCCAGCATCCTGCGGATCGTCCAGTTGCCCTCGGCGGGCGGCGACACGCTGTTCTCCAGCATGTACGCCGCGTACGACGGGCTCTCGGACCGCATGCAGCGGATGCTGGCCGGGCTGACCGCCGTGCACGAGGGCGAGCAGTACTACCGCGGCCGCTACGGCGCCGGGGACCTGCGGGACGGCAGCTACCCGTCGGCCGAGCATCCGGTCGTCCGCACGCATCCGGTCACCGGCCGGCCGGCGCTCTACGTCAACGAGGGGTTCACGACGCGCATCAAGGAGCTGCCGCTCGCCGAGAGCGACGCGCTGCTGGCGTTTCTCTTCAGGCACTGCGCGCGGCCCGACTACCACTGCCGCTTCCAGTGGCGCCGGCACTCGGTCGCCTTCTGGGACAACCGTTGCGCCCAGCACCTGGCCATCTGGGACTACTACCCGGAGACCCGCCACGGCTACCGCGTCACCATCAAGGGGGACGCCCCGTTCTACGACCCCGACCGGGATTCTTCTCGACGCCCCCGCTGATCGGCGTCAGCGCGGAGAAGCGGCAGCCCCGCCGTCGTACGCCCGGCGCACCTCGTCGGCGATGATGTCGAGGCCGCGCTCGATGCGCCCCCAGTCGTCGGCGTAGCTGATGCGGATGCACTCGCGCTTGTGCCGCCAGTGGTCGTCCTCGAGCCCCGGGAAGAAATAATGGCCCGACACGACGATGACGCCGCGGGCCTTGAGCCGCTCGTAGAGCGCGGCGTTGGTGATGGGCAGGCCCGGCATCCAGAGCCACAGGAAGAACGCCCCCTCCGGCTTGTGGATGCGCACGTCGTACGCCTCGAGACCGGCGCGGAGCCGATCGACGGCGCGCTGCGCGCGGGCCGCGTAGTGCGGCCGGATGACGTCGCGGGCGAGCGCGAGCACCTCGCCGCTGGCGACCAGATCGGTGGCCAGGGCCGGGCCGAGGCTGCCCGGCGCGAGACAGAAGATGGCCGTGGCCGCGACGAGCGCCTCGATGATCGCCTCGTTCGCGATGACGATGCCGGTCCGCAGCCCCGGCAGCCCCAGCTTCGACAGGCTCATGCAGACGACCGTCTGCTCGTCCCAGACTGGGGTCGAGGCGCCGAACACGATGTCGGGGAACGGCGACCCGTACGCGGTATCGAGGATGAGCGGCACGCCGCGGGCGCGCGCGGCGACGCGCATGCGCTCGACTTCCGCGTCGGTGACGACGTTGCCGGTCGGGTTGGTGGGACGCGACAGGCAGATGGCGCCGATGTCCTCGATGGCGTCCAGTCCCTCGAAGTCCACCCCGTACTTGAAGAGCTTGTCGCCGAGGTCGTGGATGGCGGGCCTGCGCGAGGTGAACAGCCCCGGCGTGAAGCCGACGTCGGCGTAGCCGATGTACTCCGGGGCGAGCGGCAGCAGGACGCGGCGGTCCGGGCGGTCGCCGCCGCCCGGACCGGCGAGGACGTTGAACAGGGCCAGGAAGGCGGACTGGCTGCCGTTGGTCAGGGCGATGTTGTGCGGGCCGACCGCCCAGCCGAGCTCGCGCCGGAGCAGCCCGGCCAGGGCGCGGGCGAAGCCGCGGTCGCCGTCGGGGCCGCCGTAGGTGCCTATCGCGCGCCCGAACGCGCCGCCGGGTTGCAGCAGACGCTGCATGTGGCGGCGAAACACCGCCTCGGCGGCCGGGATGAGGCTGGGGTGCCGCCGCCGAGGTTCATGATGTCGCCGCCGGCCTCCGCGACCGCGCCGAGGTCCGCCATCAGCGACCGCGGGCCCGAGTCGCGCAGCAGCCGCCGCCCGTACGCCGACAGCTCCATGCCGCGGGGACCGTCAGAATCCGAGCAGCTCCGACGGCCGGTGCAGCACGTAGCGCACGAGCCGCCGCCGGCTGACCTCGCCCGCGTAGATGTTGCCGTCGAAGTCCACGCCCAGGAACTCGACGCCGGCGCCGACGTCCACCTCGTGATGCGGCACGAAGTGCGTCACCCAGGCCTGATCGGTCTTCAGGCTGCCGATCCGGATGCCCTTCTCCCAGCCCAGGTTGCTGCGCCAGTTGTCGGGCGGGCCGGTGCGGACCATGCCGGAGAGGCCGTCGCCGGCATACAGGATGTCGTTGCGGTCGATGAACAGCCCGCTCGGCTTGCCGTAGTGCGTCCAGATGTGCAGGAGGTTGCCGTCGGCATCGAACACCTGGATGCGGCTGTTGCCGCGGTCGGCCACGTACACGCGGCCCCGCGAGTCCATCTTGATGTCGTGCGGATCGCTGAAGCGGGCGGCCTCCTTGCTCTCCGAGCCGACGCCGCCGCCGATGGCCAGCAGGAACGTGCCGTCCTTCGAGAACTTCACGATGCGGTTGTTCCCGCCGCGGTGGCCGTCCGCGATCCAGATGTCGCCGCTGGGCGCCACGACCACGCCCGACGGCCCGTTGAAGTGCTCCTCGTCGTCGCCCCAGACGCCCGCCTCGCCCAGGCGCATGACCACCTCGCCCTGCTGGTTGAGCTTGAGCACCTGATGGCCGATGCCGATCTGCTCGCCCGGCGTGGCGCGCGAGTCGCCGTGCGAGCCGCCCTCGGTCACCCACAGGAAGCCCTCGTGGTCGAGGAAGAAGCCGTGCGGGAACCCGAACAGCCCGGCGCCGAAGCTGTCGACGAGGTTGCCCTCGAGGTCGAACTTCAGGATCGGGTCGAGGTCCGAGCCGGCGCACTGGTTCGCGCCGCAGCGGTCCAGGATCCACAGGTGCCGCCCGTCCGGATCGGGGAAGGCGCCGCTCACGGTGCCCAGCACGCGCCCCTCGGGGAGCTGCTCCCAGCCGAACGTCGCCCGGTACGGGTTGGTCGTCGACGACTGGCCCTGGATCGCCGCCCCGGCAGCCAGCAGCAGGCACGCCAGCGCCGCGGCGAGCAACTTCACTTCGAGTCGACCTGCGTCCGACATGGCTTCTCTCCTTGTCTTCCGGGGGCGTCCACCGCCGCTCGGTCCGCGGCGTCCGGTTGGCCCCGCATGGCGGGAACTCCCGCGCCGGGGTCGCCGGCCCGCGAAGCTCCTCACGGGTCGACGAGGGTGAACTTCTGGATGCGCCGGCCCTCCTGCTCCGCCACGTAGACGTTGCCGGCCGAGTCGACGCCGATGCCGTGCGGCAGCGTGAACTGGCCCCGGTAGCGCCCCGGGCCGCCGCCGAAGCTCGTCAGGACCTCCCCGCTGCGGCGGTCGAGCACGTCGACCATGACGCTGTTCTGGTTGAGGACGAACAGCAGGCGCTGCCCGGGGTCGGGGGAGAACGCGAGCACGACGGCGGTGCCCCGCGTGCCGCTGCGCTCGTCGCCGCGCGGGGTGACCGGGTGGAACGGCACGTCGATGTTGCGCACGAACCTGCCCATCCGGTCGAACACCTGCACGCGGTCGGCGCGCCGGTCGCAGACGTACACCAGCCCGTCGTCGGACAGGCGCAGGCAGTGCGGCAGCGGCACGATGTCCCGCTCGTCGTCGGTCCGGTGGAGCGGCCACTGCCGGAGGAACCGCCCGTCGCGGTCGAGCACCGCGACGCGGAAGTTGCCCGCGGGGGTCTCGCCGTCGGCGACGTAGATTTCGCCGGTCGCCGGATCGACGTCCAGGCTGGCCGGCAGGAAGAACTGGGCCCGGTCGGAGTTCAGGGGCCGCCCCTCGCGCGTCCCGTCGGACGAGTCGTACTGGCCGGTCTCGCCGATCTGCTGGAGGAGCTCGCTGCCGTCGGCCGAGTACTTCTGCACGACGCCGCTGTCGGCCGCGACGATCCACACGTTCCCGTCGCCGTCGACGTGGCAGTCGTGCAGCCGGTCGCCGCTCAGCGCCGGATCGCCCCAGCCGCGGACCACGTTGCCCTCGGGGTCGAGTTCGATCACGGGCGGCGCCAGGCGGGCGCCGTCCAGGTCGCCCGGGACCACGTTCTGACGGTTGAGTATGAGGACGCGGTCCCCGCCGCCGACGCACATGCCGCCGATTCCGCCCGTGAGCCAGCGCTCGCCGAACGGCAGCTTCGGCCACAGCGGATCGAGCTCGTAGCGCGGGACGTCCTGCGCCGCCGCCGGCAGCGAGCCGAAAGCGGCTGCCGCGACGACCAATGCCGCGGCGTAGCCGACCGCCGATTTCACGAGCGCGTTGCTCAAGCTCATGGCGTCCTCCTGAGGCTACGGACCAGTTGGCTTTCCCTTGTCTCGTTGTTCGCTCTCCCAGTCCAGCGCCGCATCACGCGTCGTCCGACGTCCCACTTGACGAATGTGGCCGGTCTCCCATCCAGGTTGCCGCCTGTGCTCCTGTTCGCGTCGGTCGATGTCGTTCGTGATGCCCGTGCGGACAATCCTGTTGCCCAGCTTGAAGTGATACTTGTAGGTCGTTCTGCTCGTCGGCATTTCCGCTCAGTCCTTCAAGAAGCCGTCGGCCGACGATTCCTTCTCCTACCCGCCGCCGAGGCTCCGCACGGTCACGATCGCGATCGTAACGCAGGCGGCGGCCGCCACCGTCATCGCGATGCCGACCCGCGCCATGTCCCGGATGGAGAAGTAGCCGGCCGAGTACGGCAGCACGTTCGTCGGGCTCTCGGTCACGAGGATGAACGCGAGCGACGAGGTGAACGCGGCCGGCGCGGCCACCGTCCAGATGTCGAGGCCCAGGTCCTGGGCCAGCGCGATCAGGATCGGCATGATGATGGCGCCGGTGACGGTGTTGCTCGAGAACAGCAGGTGCAGCGCCGCCACCACGAGGACGATGACGAACGGCTGCAGGACGTCCGGCACAAGCGCCAGCCGTCCCAGCATCACCTGCGCCAGCCAGCGCGCCGCGCCGGTCTCGAACACCATTACGCCGAGCGACAGGCCGGCCACGATCAGGATGACCCCGCCCCAGTCCATGTCGCGCTGGGCCTCCTTCCAGACCAGCACGCGCAGGCCGGGCAGGAACAGCAGCAGCCCGCCGCCGAGGGCCACCGCCTGCGGCGGCGGATCGATCAGGCCGCCGGTCCACCCGGCCAGCAGCGGCGTCGTCAGCCAGACGGTGATGGTGCCCGCGAAGACGACGAGCGTCCAGATCTCGAGGCGGGTGGGGCGTCCGAGCGCCGCCAGCCGGTCGGCAATCTCGGCGTCGCGGATCGGCAGCCGGTCCAGCTCGGGCGGAAAGGCGCGCAGCAGGAGGCGCCAGCCGACCGGGATCATGAGCAGCGAGGCCGGCACGCCGTACGCCATCCAGCGCAGGAACGTGATCTCGACGCCGGCCAGCTCGCGCAGGTAGCCGACGGCGGCCAGGTTGGCGCCGGCGCCGGCGGGCGTGCCGATGCCGCCGATCAGGGGGCCGTAGGCGCACGAGATCATCAGCGCGCGCCCGAAGTTGCTCTTGAGCGGCTCGAGCCGCGCGTCGCGCAGCACGCCGACCCCCAGCGGCAGGAGCACCGCCGCCACCGACATGTCGGTTATCCACATCGACAGCAGCGCGCCCACCACCAGGAAGCCGAGCAGCACGCGGTCGGTGCGGGTCCCGACGACGCGCAGCACGTACAGCACGAGCCGCGTCCCGAGCCCCGAGCGCGTGAAGCCGGTCGACAGCAGCAGCACGCCGATGAAGAAGGTGATCAGCGTGTTGCCGAAGCCGGCGCGGACGGCCGTCGGATAGTCGGCAATCCCCAGCACCGGGATGAGCAGCAGGACGAAGAGGGCCGTGACGGCGAAAGGGACCGCCTCGGTGACCCACAGGGTGATCGCGAAGGCGAGGATCGCGAGGCATGCCTTGCCGGGTCCGCTCAGCGCGATCAGCTCGTCGCCGCGCGCGATGGGCGCGGGCTCCGGGAGCGCATCGATGGCCAGCATGACGAGCACCGCGACGAGGATGGTCGCCGCGCGCGCCCGCTCCGTGCTCGGCCAGCTCGACGGTGCGACGGAAGTCATGAGGGCTTTCGGATCCTAGCAGGGTCGGCGCCCCGTGGTATGGTCCCCGCCATGGGCTGCTGCGAGGCGACGAATCCGAACGTGCTGGGGCCGGTTTCCGGACCGCCGGCCGGGTCGGACGCGGCGGACGGCCGCTGGCCGGCGCCGGGCGCCGAGTGGGATCGGCGCACCACGCTCAAGAGCCTCGCGTGCGCGGCCGGGGTCATCGCGGTCAGCGGCTGCGGCAGCGACCGGCGGGACGGCGCGGCCGCCGTCCGGCTCGCCTTCTGCGGCCAGCTCCTGTGCGTCGTGCCCTACGAGGTCTCGCGGGTGCGCGGGCACTTCGTCGCGCAGGGGTTGGCGGTCGAGCTCATCTACACCCGCGGCGGGAACGCGGCGATGCAGGCGCTGGTGGGCGGCGCCGTCGACTATGCCGGCACGTCGTTCGACGTGGTGTTGCAGGCGGCCGCCAACGGGGCCCCGATCCGCCGCGTGGCCTCCACCGGGCGGCTGCCGCTGTTCGCGCTCGCGACGGCCCCGGCGCAGGCGGGCGCCGTCGGCGCGGTGGCGGCGCTGGCGGGCCGGACCGTCGGGATCTCCGCCCTCGGCAACGCGGACCACGCCCTGCTCCTGTTCCTGCTGGATCAGGCGGGCGTCGACGCCGGCGCCGTGCAGTTCGCCGCCATCGGCACCAACGTGTTCGACGCGCTGCGGATCGGCCAGGTGGACGCGGCGATGCTGCAGGAGCCGGCCCTGTCGCTGATCGTCGAGGCCGGCGGCCGCGAGCTGGTCAACTTCATGGAGATCGAGGAGGCGCGGCGCCATCTGGGCGGTCCGTACGCGTTCATGGGCGTCTCCGTGCGGTCGGCCGAGCGCGACGCGCGCCTGCCGGAGATACGGAAGCTGGCGGCCGCGCTGGCCGCGGGCCTGGCCGATACGCGGGCGCTGCCGCCGGCCGAGATCGTAGCGGCGCTGCCGGCGGCGCTCGTGGCCGGCGGGGACGTCGGCCGCCTCGAGACGGTCGTCGAGCGCTACCGGCAGTCGCTGTACCCTGAACGCGTCGCCGTGGACGTCGAGGCCGCCGGACGCGTGCTGCGCGCGCAGGAGGTTGCCGGCCTGCTGCAGCCGGGGCAGGTGGACCTGGAGGACCTGCTGGACGCAGGCGCGCTCGCCGGCTGAGAGCCCGTGGTGAAGCCCATGCTGCGGATCAGCGGGCTGGCGGTCGGCTACGGCGGAGAGCCGGTGCTCGACGGCATCGATCTCGAGGTGGCAGCGGGGGAGTTCGCTACCCTCGGCGGTCCTTCCGGCTCCGGCAAGACCAGCATCCTGCGGGTGGTGGCCGGCCTGCTCGAGCCGTTGCGCGGCACGGTCGAGCTCGGCGTCGGTTCGCGCGACGTCGGCTTCCTGTTCCAGGACGACGCGCTGCTGCCGTGGCGCACGGCGCGCCAGAACGTCGCGCTCGGGCTGCGCATCCGGGACGTCGCGCCGGCCGGGGCGGACGAGCAGGCCGACGGTTGGCTGCAGATGATGGGGCTGGCCGGCTACGGCGACCGCTATCCCGGTCAGCTCTCCGGCGGCCAGCGCAAGCGGGTGGCCATCGCGCAGGTGCTGGCGCTGCGGCCCCGGCTGCTGCTGATGGACGAGCCGTTCGCCGCCCTCGACGCCATCGTGCGGACGCGCATCACGCAGGAGCTGCTCGAGTGGGTCGAGCGCGAGCGGCTCACCGTGCTCCTGGTGACCCACGACCTGGAGGAGGCGATCAGCGCGTCCGATGTCGTGCACGTGCTGGGCCACGGGCCGCGCGCCGCCATCCGCGCCAGCCACCGCGTCGGGATCCCGCGCCCGCGGCGGGTGCTGGAGGCGCGCGGGCATCCCGCCTTCGGGCCGCTCCTGCAGCGGCTCTGGGAGGAGCTGGCGGCGGAAGCGTCGCCGCAGCCGGCGCCGTCATGAAGGGCTGGCGCCGTTCGCCGCCCGTCCGCCGCGCCGCCGCGCTGCTGTCCCTGCTCGCGGTGTGGGAGGCGGCGTCGCGCGCGGGCCTGCTGGACCCGTTCTACGCGCCCCCGCCGTCGGCCGTCGCGGGCGTCCTGTTCGACCTGGCCGCCGGCGGCGACCTCTGGCCGCACCTGGCCGCGACGGCCGCCGCCGCGTTCGCCGGCCTGCTCGTCGGTCTCGTGCTGGGCATCGCGCTCGGCTTCGCCGCGGCGCTCGCGCCGCTCGTCGCCGACCTGCTCGAGCCGGTCATGATCCTGCTCAACGCCATCCCCCGCGTCATTCTGGCGCCCCTGTTCGTCATCTGGCTCGGCATCGGCCTGGCGTCCAAGCTGGCGCTCGCCACGATCCTCGTCGCCGTGCTCATCTTCTTTGCCGTCTACAACGGCTTCCGGGAGGTGGACCGGCGGCTGGTCGAGCGGGTCCGGACCCTGGGCGGCGGCCGGCGGGTCCTGATCCGCGAGGTGTACGTGCCGTCGGTCACGAGCTGGGTGCTGGGGAGCTTCCGGGTTGCCGTGGGGTTCGCGTTCACCGGGGCGGTGGTGGGCGAGTTCGTCGCGTCCAGCCGCGGGCTGGGCTACCTGCTGCAGTTCGCGCAGAGCACCTACAACGCCGCCCTGACCATCGCGCTGATCCTCCTGATCATGGCCGTCGTGCTGCTCCTGTTCGCGTGCGCCGAACGGCTCGAGCGGCGCCTGCTGCGCTGGCGCTACCTCTGAGGGCGGCCCGCTACTCGGCGAGGCCGGCGAGGCGCGCCAACTGGATGACCGACAGCGTGCCGATCACCAGCACGACGAGGATTCCCAGCACGTTGACGAGCCGGGTGTTCCTGAACCGGCCCATGATGTCGACGCGGTTCGCGATGACCAGCAGCAGCACCAGCAGGATGGGCAGGACCACCGCGTTCGCCGCCTGCGCCAGGATGATCACCTGGTAGGGCGACCCGCCGAACAGCACCCCGAACAGCACCCCGCTGATCAGCACGAATCCGCCCAGCATCCGCAGCCGGGCGCTCTTGAGGTCCGGCGTCCAGCCGAACGCGCCGGCGGCCGCGTAGGCGGCGGCCAGCGGGGCGGTGATCGACGACGTCAGGCCGGCGGCGAACAGCCCCGCCCCGAACAGGAGCGGGGCGGCCGGGCCGAGCAGCGGCTCGAGCCGCTGGCCGACCGCCGCCGCGTCGACGTCTCCGCCGAGGCCCTGGAGCGGCATGGCCGTGACCAGCACCGACGCGGTGACGAGCCCGCCCAGGATCACCGAGCAGATCGTGTCGAGACGCGCTTCGCGGACGTTCTCCTCGACCCGCGACGGATCTGGCCACTGCTCCAGCGCGGTGCTCGCGTGCAGGAACAGGTTGTACGTGACGACGGTGGTGCCGATCAGCGCCAGCACGACGAGCAGCCCGCCGGGCGGCACGCTGGGCACGAGGGCGCCCCGGGCCAGCTCGCCGAGGCTGGGCGCGGTCAGGGCGGCCACGCCGCAGAACACGACGCTCATCAGCCCGACCAGCGCGATGAGGGCGTTCTGGATCGTCCGGTAGCGCCCGGTCAGCAGCAGGCCCCCGGCCAGCGTGCCGATCAGCGCCACGATCACGCCCAGCGGAAGGCCGGTGAGCAGGTTCAGCCCGACCGACGCGCCGAGCAGGTTGCCGGCCTGGAACGCGGCGTTGCCCACCAGGAGCGTCGCCGCGATGAGCGCCATCAACGCGCTCCGGATCACCGGCGAGGCGATGCTCGCCCGGATGGATTCCGCGAGGCCCTGGCGCCCGGCGATGCCCGCCCGCGCCGCCATGTCCTGGAGCACGATGGTGGCCGCGACCGAGAAGACGATCGCCCACAGCAGGGCGGCGCCGTAGCCGGCGCCGGCGGTGCTAGCGGTGACGATGGTGCCGGGGCCGATGAACGCCGCGGAGACGAGCAACCCCGGTCCGAACCTGAATCTGGCCATGAGGTGTGGGCTCCCGCGGCGCCGACCAACGATGGTATCCCGCCGGTCAAGCGGCGGCTTCCTCCAGATGGGGCT
>CAYGCV010000140.1:0-10341 GCA_964348425.1 uncultured Vicinamibacteraceae bacterium
CTTGCGGGGACCCCATTGCCCCGCGCCGCTCCCGCCGAGGCGCGCCGTGCGCGCCTTGCGGGGTCTGCAGGGTTCTACGGCGCGGGCGCCGCGCGCACCGTCACGGTCACGTCGGCCGTGGCCGACAGCATGCGGTCGGTCGCCGTGGCGCGCAGCACGTAGGCGCCCGGGCGCGCGAAGCGGGCCGTTGTGGTGGTGCGGCCGTGCTCCGCCGGGCTGTGGACCGGCTCGAAGACCGCGCCGGCGGGGCCGCGCCACACGATCCACGAGACCGAGACCCCCTCGGGACGCGGGTCCGGCAGTTGCCGGGCGGTGGTGCGGTCCGGCGCGGCCGGCAACTGCGGCAGGTTGACGGGTGACTGCACGGCGCCCGGACCCGGCAGCAGCGTCGGCGGCGTCTCCTGGCCGACGGCCAGCGCGCGCACCTCGCGCGGGCCGGCCGGCAGGCCGTCGTCGCCGACCTCGGCGGTCAGGGTGGCCGCCGCGGGCAGCGCGACGGGCGCCACGGCGGACACGGCAATCGACGGCGGCCGGTTGGGCGGGTCCGTCTGCAGGAAGGCGATGCCCGCGGCCGGATCGTCGATCTCCCACTCGGGCTGCAGCCAGGCCACGGCCCGATCGGCCTTGCCGTGCGCGGTCACCGACCACACCAGCTCGCGGTCGCCCCAGTCGGCGGGCACGCCCACCCGGAACGCGAAGTTGTGGAAGCGCGGGCGGAACCAGGTCGGCTGTCCCTGGTCCGCGCCGCCCGACTCGAAACGGTTGCCGGGCCCCACGGGCACGTGCAGCTCCTCGACGTAGTTCCGGTTGAGGTAGCCGAAGTGCATGTCGAAGCCGCCGCCGGGGCTGCGCGACCAGCCGTGGAAGATCGGCTGGATGTTCTGGCCGCTGTTGTACTTGAGTATCCAGGGCAGGTGCTCGAGCTGCGCCCGCACGGGGCCGGCGGCCCCAGCGAGGCAGGCCAGGGCCGCCGCCGTGACGAGCGGGCGGCCGGCGCTCCTGCAGATCCTCATCGCGCTACTGCTGCCCGGCGCTGGACGCCGCCCCCTCGCGGCGGGCCTTGCGCGCCGCGACCTCCTGCTCGTACTCCTCGTCGGTCAGGTCGTACCAGCCGATCCAGGCGAACGCCATCTCGTCGATCGTGCGTCCCCGCCCGTTGCCCACCCAGTTGGCGGGATCCGGGTTCGCGCGGTTGGCCGCCGTGTTGTCGTGCCAACTGATGATGTGCAGGATGGTCCCCGCCGGCACGAGCGGCGCCACCTCGTCCGCGTAGTTGTAGACGAGGTGCCAGTTGTAGTCGAAGTGGGCGCAACTGACGACCTCGGTCTGCATCGGCGTGCTCGCGGTCGGGTAGATCAGCTCCAGGCACTGGTACCTGCCGAGCGCGTGCATGTGCGGCTGGAACGCGGTGATGCGGGCCGCCTTGTTCATGAGGGTGTAGCCGTCGCGGCGCACCACCTGGCCGGCCGGGATGTCGAGGTCCGTGACGTGCTGGCCGAGCTGCTTCGACCAGCGGATGTGCTTCGGCTGCACGCCCTCGGGATGGAAGACGATGCCCAGCTCCATCACGGCGTCGATCGCCTCGCCGACCGGGTGCAGGTGGTAGTCCAGCTTCATCTTCCGGCCGGCCTGCAGCAGCACGCCGGAGTCGTCCGGATAGACCTCCGCGTTCTTGCCCGAGGCGTACTCCATCAGGAAGTGCCCGCTCACGGAGGGCATCTGCGTGAACTCGTCGACGTCGACCGCGAACGACAGGGCGTGGTGGATGACCTGCCGCGAGCCGTCCCCGACCGGCCGGTGCTGGATGGCGCGGATGTAGCGGTCGGCCTCGAGCTCGAGCGGCGAGTACACCGAGCCGAACATGTCGGGTCCCTCGGCCGGCACCGGCATCGCCGGGTAGCGCACGACGAGGTCGGGCGCGCCGATCTGCCACGCCGCCGCATCCGGGAACTCGCGCGCCGGCGGCATGTCGGCCGGGTCGCCCCGCGGCGCGCCGGCGTCGACCCAGCGGGCCACCATGGCAATCTCCGCGTCGCTCAGCGACGGGTCGTTCTTGAACTGCTGCAGGCCGATGTGCCGGTCGATGTGCCACGGCGGCATCTCGCGCGCCACCACGCGGCTGCGGATGGACCGCGCCCACGGGCGCACCTCCTCGTAGGTGACGAGCGACATCGGCGCCATCTCGCCCGGGCGGTGGCAGACCTGGCACGAGCGCTGCAATATCGGGACGATGTCGCGGGTGAACGTCACCTCGCCGGCGCCGCCCGCGGCGGGTTGCGCGGCCGCGGCTGCCGGGGCCAGCACCGCGGCGGCGAGCAGTGCCGGCACGAGCCGGCCGGCGGGCCGTGTCGGTGTGGGGGTCTCGGTCATGTAGCGGCAATGTACCACAGCCTGCGCGCCCGCGCGCGCAGACTCGCGGCCTCACTCGAGCAGCAGCTCCCGGATGCGGGCCAGCTCCGCGTCGGCGATGTCCAGCTCGGTGCGGATGTACTCCAGGACCCCGCCCCAGGTCGCGTCCAGGTAGGCGAGCGTGCTGCGGATGTAGGCCGGGTCGGAGCGCAGCAGGGGGCGCATCAGGGCGGCCGGCAGCCCGCCCGGGGGCCGGTCCGACGCGCGCTCCTCGCGGCCGGCGCCGGCGGCCGGCAGGTCGGCCTCGTAGTCGACCACCCGCTCGCTCAGCGCGTAGTCCCGGACGACGATCTCGCGCGGCACGCCGAGGGCCGACAGGATGAGCGCGGCCGCGGTGCCCGCCCGGTCCTTGCCGGCGGAGCAGTTGAAGGCCAGCGGCAGCTCGCCGGCGGCCAGGCTGTGGAACAGGTCCCGGTACTTCGCCTTGTGCTCCTCGACGATGTTCGGATAGAGGCGGGTCATGATGCGCGCCACGCTCTCGGGCGTCAGATGCGGGCGCGAGAGGAGCGAGCCCAGCCCCATGCCGCCGGGGTCGTCGGCGTCCGAGTAGCTCCAGGTGCGGTACTCGATCGTCGGCGCCGCCCGCCAGCGGGTCGGCCGCGCCGCCCGTTCCTCCTCGGAGCGGAAGTCGCAGACGACGCGGATGCCGAGGGCGGACAGGTACTCGTAGTCGGCGTCGGTGAGGTCGGTCATGAAGCCGGAGCGGAAGACCCGGCCCCACTTGACGCGCCGCCCGTCCCGCGTCGGGTAGCCGCCGAGGTCCCGGAAGTTGCGGCCGCCTTCGAGCGGCAGCACCCGCACGGCGACCCGCCGTCCCCGGCCCGCGCCGCCGCGCAGATAGAAGTACGGGCGCGTGATGCCCCGCAGGTCGCGCACCACGTGGCGCCCGTCGCGGTCCGCGGCGGAGACGACGGTCATCCGGCCGGGATCGGCCTCGGGGTCGCCGGCCAGCAGCACGTCCACCGGGCCGTCGGCCGTCCAGGTCAGCGTCACCGTGCCGCCGTCGCGGGTTGCCTCCACGCGCTCGATGGCGGCGGCGCCCTGGCCCGCGGCGGTCGCCGGCACCACCGGCGCCGCGCCCGGCCACGACAGCCAGACCGCGGCCAGCAGGACCGCTGGCGGGGCCGTCCGACGGGCGACGCGCACGAACCGATTACCGGTGGTGGCCATTGCGCCTCCTCGATTCCGCGCCCCTCGCGAGCCGCGCGCGGGTTATGCCATCATGACACCCATGCCAGTTGCCGCGGCGCCCCGGCGAGGCGAACCCGCCGCCGGCGCGCGGACGCACGCGGCCCTGTTCTGCCTCGGCCTGTGGGTCATGGGCACGGTCTGGGTGAGCGTCGTCGCGACGCAGAACTTCTTCACGATCGACCGCCTGCTGGCCGGACCGAGCCACGAGGAGTTTACCGCCTTCGTGGCGGCCGCCGGGCGCGACACCGCCAGACCGGTGTTGCGCTACCTGTCGTCCGAGCTGAACCGGCTGTTCTTCACCTGGTGGAACGTGGCGCAGCTCGGCATCGGCGCCGCGACGCTGTGGCTGGTCTGGCCCCTGCCGGATGCCCGCCGTGCGAAGCTGGCGCTGGCGGCGATGCTGCTGGTCGTGGTCGTGCTCGCCGTCGGGCTGACCCCGCCGATCGTCGCCGTGGGCCGCAGCCTCGACTTCGTCCCGCGCGACCCGTTGCCGCCGGCCATGGCGACGTTCGGCCTGCTGCATGCCGCCTACACCACGCTGGAGCTGCTCAAGGGCGGCGCGGCGCTGCTCGTGGCGGCCTGGTTGATCCAGCGGGCCCGGCAGGAGGATGCAGTGCGCGCCGTTCGTCCGTGAAGCCTCAGGCTGTGATACGGTCGCAGGATGCCGTTCGACACGCATGCAGCCGTGAAGACGCTCACGGCTGCATGCGCCCAACCCGAGCTTGCGGAGGCCGTCGTTACCGTCGCGCGGGACGCTCACGGCGGCGATGACCTCGTCACCCGTGCCGACCTCACGGCAGCCGTCGCCGGCCTCGATGCTCGGATGTCGGCGATGGAAACGCGCCTGACGTGGCGGATCGTCGGAGCCGTTGCCGCCATCGGCGCGATTCTCCGGTTTCTGGGTTGAAACTTTCAGCCCTCGTGGCTCAGCGCTCCGAGTACTGACGCACGTGCCCGACGAGCAGCGCCGACAGCGCGTCGGACGCCAGCTCCGGGATCCAGTGGCTCACGCCTTCGAGGACCTCGAAGCGGTACGGCCCGGCGGCGTACTCCGCCGAGAGGACGGCGCCGTCGACGCACAGCGCCGTGTCGCCGTCGCTCCACGTGAACATCGTGGGCACCTCGACGGGGCCGATGGCCGGCTGCTCGATGTTGCGGTTGCGGATGTTCGCGCGGTACCAGTTCAGCGCGGCGCCGAGCGCCGCCTTCGACCCGAGGACGCGCAGGTACTCGTCGACCGCTCCCGCGTCCATCTCGGCGAACAGCGCGCGCAGCAGGGCGTGGTCGTTGGCGAGGAAGGCGTCCTCCGAGTCCGGCTGGACGAACACGTCGAAGTAGGACGAGGCGGCGACCTGGCACGACGTCGGATCCCTCAGCACGCGGGCGAACGCGTCCGGGTGCGGCACCGACACCGGGTTGGCCGTGATGACTCGCTCGGGCGCGGCGACCGCCACGGCCCAGGCGACCACCGCGCCCCAGTCGTGGCCGGCGACGTGGAAGCGCCCGGCCCCGATGGCGTCGGCCAGCCCGAGCACGTCCTGCACGAGCAGCGGCAGCGCGTAGTCGGCGACGTCGGTCGGGCGGGCCCCGGGCGAGTAGCCGCGCTGGTCGGGCGCGACGGCGCGGAAGCCCGCCTCGGCGAGGGCCCGCAACTGATGGCGCCACTCGTAGGACGTCTGCGGAAATCCGTGCAGGAGGATCACGACCTCGCCGTCGTCCGGCCCGGCCAGGCGCACGTCGAACGTCAGCTCGCCGACCGCGACCTGCGCGGTCGTGATCTCGCCGCCGGAGGCCTTGGCGGCCGGCTGCGCGGGCAGCGCCAGGAGCGTCGCGCAGGCGGCAGTGAGCAGTGAGCGCCGGAGCATGGGGATACCCGTCCTTCCCGCGCCCGCGCGAGATCCGGCCCGGCGGCGCGCCGGCGGATCATACAACCACCCGCCTAGCGGAGCACCCACTGCACGCCGGCCACCAGGGCGACCGCGTTCAGGCCCAGATTCTCCCCGGCCGTGTCGGCGTTCGAGATGTGGTGGTTGCGCAGCTCGACGATCCAGCCCGGCCCGCGCGGCGGCACCCACCGGATGCCGGCGCCGTAGAGGAGCTGGCCGTTGAAGACGCGGTCGATCTCGGGCACGTCGAGCGACGTCCAGAGCAGGCCGGCGCCGCCGGCGACGTAGGGGGTCCAGCTCCGCTCGTGCCAAAGGTGGTAGCGCACGCCCAGACCGGCGACGCCGCCGGCCACCGCCAGCGTCGGCGCGTGGTAGACGAGCAGCGTGCCCTCCCCGTAGAGCTCCAGGTGGTCGGTCAGGAAGCGGCCGAGCTGGGGATGGAAGGCGGCGAAGCCGAGGTCGGTCTCCGTCTTGCCGTAGCCCGGCACGCCGTGCTTCCAGGTGTGGCCCCAGCCCCAGGCCAGCCCGCGCGTCCAGTAGCCGCCGGCGAGAAGCGGCTCCTCGGCGGCCGCCGCCCCCGGCGCGAGGGCGAGCGCCAGGGCGACGGCGGCGGCCGTCCCGAGCCGGCAGGCCGCGCTCCGCGTCCGGCGGCGGCTGCGCGGCTTCCCGCCGGGCCGGTCCGGGCGCAGCGGCCGGTCACGCATGCGGTTCACCGGGCAGCGCGTGACGAGCTGCCCCGCCGGGCCAGAATCCGCGCCCGATCGGGTGCGGGCAGGTACTTCACGGCCTCGCGGAGGGTCACGCCCGACGCCCGGCCGGCGCGGGGGAGTAGCCAGTCGACGACCAGCGCCGGGCGCCGCTTGGCGGTTTCGCGCAGCACCCAGCCGATGGCCTTGCGGACGAAGAACTCGCGTTCGTCCAGCATCGCGTCGGCGTAGCGGCCGAACCGCGCGAAGTCGCCCTCGCCGCGGCGCAGCGGCAGGAGCAGGGTGATCAGCGCCGCGCGGCGCACCCAGAAGTCGTCGTCGGCCGCCCAGCGGTCGAGCGTGGGGCCGAGCGCCGGCTCGCGCTCGACGAGCGGCCCCGCGACCGGGATGGCCAGCCAGTCGACGAGGGCCCAGGTGCGCGACTCGCGGATGAAGCGTTCGAGGAGCGCCAGATCCGCCGCGGCGAGCAGCTCCGTGTGCCGCTCGAGCAGGTCGGCGGCCGCGCCGCGACACTCGAACACCGGCCGCCCCCAGAGCGCCCGGGCCAGCGCGAGCAGTCGGCGGCGGCCGAGCGGACCGTGCTCGGCGAGCGTGGCCGCGACCACGGCGCGCACCTTCGGCTTGCTGGCCCCGTAGAACGTGAGGTCGCTCTTGAGGTAGCGCTTCTCGCCCGCGGCGCGAGCCGGCTCGCCCGCCGCGCGCAGCCGCCGATCGATGACCGCCGCGATCTCCCTTGCGGTGGTGGGGCCAGCCGGCATCGGATCGCGCCTACGGGAGCCGCCGGCCGCCGCGGGCGCTACCGCCGCTCGTCGGCGCGGGCGCCGGCGAGGATGTTGGCCGCCGAGTAGTTGCCCTCGTGACAGGCGTACTCGAAGAGCTCGCCGTCGATGCCGATCAACGGGAAGGTCGCGGTCCACGCACTCGTCCAGGTGCCGGGATCGTCGATCGTGAACTCGTAGCTCAGCGTCCCGTCGTCCACCCGCGTGAAGCGCTCGACCAGCCGCGAGGTGGCGACGGCGCCGCGCGGGTCGATGTAGCGCCAGATGTTGACGCCGCGGGTCATGTCGCGGCCCGACGTGAAGTTGGTGGTCTCGACGACCAGCGTCGCGCCCTCCCAGCGGCCGCGCGAGTCGCCCAGCCACTGGCGGATCCCGTCGTCCAGATGGGGCCGCCCGTCCAGCGGCACGATGCGCGCGTCGTGGATCATCTCGTTGAGGATCACGACGTAGCCGGGCGTCTGGAACAGCTGCACGGTGTTGTTGTAGGCGCTCGGGACGAACGGGGGACCGGCGTTGAAGCCCATGATGCAGCGGTCGGTGATCGACAGATTCTCGTGCCCCGCCGGCGGCTGAGGCCCGGCGGCCCGCCGGGCCTCGTTGCGCGCCTGCGCCGCCGGCGCCAGGGGCGGCAGCCTGCCGTCCGGCGGGTCGACGATGAGCGACGTGCGCAGGGTGCCGACCACGCGCGTGCCGTAGTCGACCCAGAAGCGGTTGTAGGTGCCGGTGTCGCCGGGCCGGGGCGGGCGGTCGACGCGCTCGAGGGCGGTGCGCTCCTCGAAGCTGGCCGCTTCCTCCGCGGTGAGCAGCGCGCGGCCCTCGACGTCGTCCGGGCGCTGCAGCGGCGTGATCGTCGCGAACGTGTACACGCCCTGCAGGTCCGGGTCGCCCCAGGCCGTCCGCGCCGGCGACTGCGCGGCCGGCGTCGCCGCGCCGACGACCGCGGCGATGCCGGCGAGAGCCGCGGCGCGGGTCAGCACGATCAGTCGATGCCTCATCTCGAACCCTCCTGTGCGCCGGCCGGCTGCTCCGGTCGCTGCGGAATCGGACGCGAGTCCGTGCCGGCATTCTAGTTTGCCGTCGCCGCCGCCTGCCAGCCGCCGCTCCACGGCTCGGGCCGCCCCGTGCCAACTCGTGCTAAAATGGCAACTTAGCCGGTGGACGTACAGCGCCGAGAACGGTTCCGCTTCCTCACTGCAGCGGTGCTGTGCGGCGCCGCGGCGCTGGCGCAGCCCGCGCCGGTCGCGGCGCAGCGAGGGGGACTGGCCATCGATCGCCTGGCGGCGATGGACGGCCCGCCGCCCCCCGTGCCGCCCGCGGTCCTCTCGCGCGATGCCGCCGGGCGCATCACCGGCCGCGCCGTCCGGCTGGCCACCCCCCTCGACATCGACGGCCTCCTCGATGAGGAGATCTATGCCGCCGTTCCCACCATGTCGGGCTTCGTGCAGGTCGAGCCGATCGCCGGCACGGCGGCGACGGAGCCGACCGACGTGTGGATCTTCTTCGACGACGAGCACGTCTACCTGGCCGCCCGCTGCTGGGAGAGCGAGCCCGACCGGCTCACGGTCGACGAGATGCGCCGGGACAACACCAACATCGGGCGCAACGACCACCTGGCGTGGATATTCGACACGCTCTACGACCGGCGCACCGGCATCGTCTTCCAGGTCAACCCCCTGGGCGGCCGGATGGACGGGCAGGCGACGAACGAGGGGCGGACCAACTTCGACTGGAACCCGATCTGGGACGTCGAGGTGGGCCGCTTCGCGGGCGGCTGGACCGTGGAGGCCGCGCTGCCGTTCAAGTCGCTGCGCTACCGGCCCGGCGCGGCCCAGTTGTGGGGCTTCAACGTGCGCCGCCGCAACCGCTGGAAGAACGAGCTGTCATATCTGGTCCCGGTGCCCGCCGGGGTGGGCGGCCGCGGCCTGCGGGCCGCGCTGGCGGCGCCGCTCGTGGGGCTGGCGGCGCCGCCCGGGTCGCGGCGCCTGGAGGTCAAGCCGTACGCCATCGCCGACGTGACGAGCGACACGGGCGCGGTCCCGGCGATCGCGAACCGGCCGGGCGGCGACGTCGGGATCGACGTCAAGTACGGCGTCACGCGCAGCCTCACCGCCGACTTCACCTACAACACGGACTTCGCGCAGGTCGAGGCGGACGAGGAGCAGGTCAACCTGACCCGCTTCAGCCTCTTCTTTCCGGAGAAGCGCGAGTTCTTCCTGGAGAACCAGGGCACGTTCGCCTTCGGCGGCGACCGCGGCTGGGGCGATACGCCGATGCTGTTCTACAGCCGGCGCATCGGGCTCCAGGCAGGTCGTCCGGTGCCGGTGGAGGGCGGCGGCCGGCTGACGGGACGGGTCGGCGGCTTCGACCTGGGTCTGCTGCACATCCGGACGGGCGCCGAGGGCGGGTCGGGGGCCCGGCCGACGGGCTTCTCGGTCGCCCGGCTGAAGCACGACGTGTTCCGCCAGAGCAGCGTCGGGCTGCTCGTGACCCAGCGCTCGGTCGGGCTCACGGCGCCCGGCGCCAACACCGCGTACGGCCTCGACGGGGCGTTCCGTTTCCTGCAGAACCGGCTGGCGATCGATACCTACTGGGCGCAGACCCGGACGCCGGGGCTGACCGGGTCGGCGGCGGGCAGCCACCGGGTGTATCTCGACTTCGACGGCGACCGCTACGGGTTCCGCGCGGAGCGGCTCATGGTGGGCGACGCCTTCAACCCGGAGGTCGGCTTCGTGCGGCGCATGGACATGCGCAAGAGCGCCGGCCGCTTCCGGTTCAGCCCGCGCCTGTGGTCGGTCGACGCGATCCGCAAGCTGTCGTGGCGGGCGTCGATCGACTACATCGAGAACCTGGCCGGCCGCCCGGAGACGCGCGAGAGCGACGCGGACTTCGGCATCGAGTTCGAGAACAGCGACCGCTTCAGGCTGCGCTACCGCCGCAGCTTCGAGTACCTTCCGGAACCGTTCGAGATTACGCCGGGCGTCGTCCTGCCCGTGCGCGGCTACGACTTCGACATGATGCAGGCGCGCTACAGCTTCGGCTCGCAGCGCATGGCGACCGCCGACCTGCGGGTGGAGCACGGGGGGTTCTTCAGCGGCCAGCGGACGGCGCTGCTGGTGCGGCGCGGGCGGGTGAAGGTCGCGCCGCAGTTCGCCGTCGAGCCGACCTACTCGGTCAACTGGATAGAGCTGGCCGAGGGGGCGTTCACCACGCACCTGGTGGGCTCGCGGGTCGTCTACACGACGACCCCGAAGGCGTTCACCAGCGCGTTGCTGCAGTACAACTCGGCGAGCCGCACGGTAGCCGCCAACGTGCGCTTCCGCTGGGAGTACCAGCCGGGGAGCGAGCTGTTCGTCGTCTACAACGAGCAGC
>CAYGCV010000141.1:0-10205 GCA_964348425.1 uncultured Vicinamibacteraceae bacterium
ACGGCCGCGGCGGCCTCGGCGAAGGTCGGCACGGACTGGAGGCGGCGCTTCTCGGGCGACGCGGCGGGCTTGTGCTCCGCGCCCTCGCAGTGGGGGTTGGGCCCGCCGCCGTCGAGCGTCTCGCCGATTAGCTCCATGTTCGAGGAGATGAACTTCACGTCGACGTCGCCGAGCTGCATCGTGTCTCCGGCCGCGGCAACCATGCGGGCGTCGCCGGCCACCTCCAGGTAGAGCTCGCGCCACACCTGGTTGCGCTCCTCGGTGTCGCCCCCGTGATCGAGGAAGTGGTCGATCGGGATCAGCTCGTCCAGCTCGGCGAGGCTGCCGACGTGGTCGGTGTGGAAGTGGGTGATCAGCATGTAGTCCAGCTTCTCGAGGCCCGCCTCCTGCATCGTCGCCGCGATGCGGTGGGCGTCGCGGCCCTCCGGGCGCGGCCATCCGACGTCCACGAGCAGCGACTCCCCGGTCGGCGCGATCACCAGGGTGGCGCCGCCGCCCTCGACGTCGATCCAGTAGATGTCCATGTTCCCGGACTGGGCGGACGACGTGCCGGCCGAGACGTGCAGTCCGGCCGCCAGCGACAGCGCGAGGAATCCGATCGCAACCTTGATTCGCATGCCAACCTCCTGACGGAACCGGCTTCCGGCGTCAGTACTTGTCGTAGCCCTCGGTGAGCTCGATGTAGGTTCCCAGCGGGTCGGTCAGGAAGGCGATCTTCAGCGCGACGCTCTCCACCTCGCGGTACTCGACGTCGAACTCGATGCCCATCGCCTCGAGCTTCCGGCAGAAGGCTTCCAGGTCGTCGACCTCGAACCCGATGTGGTCGAGGGCGCGGCCGCGGGTCGGGGCGGTCGCCTCCTCGGCGTCCCCGAAGCTCATGTTCATGCCGGGCACGTCGGTCGTCGTCCCGATGCGCCCGCGGGGGCGGACGCCGAGCGAGAACACCTGCGTGTACCACGCCAGCAGCTCCTCGTAGCCCGGCGTGATGAAGTGGATGTGGTAGCCGGCAATTGGGACGTGCAGCGACGGGTCTTCCTGCAGCTCGACCCACACGCCGTCGGGGGCCATGACGTAGGCGTTCGGCATCCCCTCCGCGCCGATGAACTCGGGGCCGACCTCCATGCCGGCCGCGCGCCACCTGGCGACGAACTCGGCGGTGTTGCGCACCTTGAAGCCGAAGTGGTCGAGCACCGACCCCTGCATGGGCCCGGTCGGCTCGCGCTCGGTCAGCGCGATCAGGAAGTTGGGCAGCCGGATCGCGGTCAGCGGCCCCTTCTCCACGACGACCCCGCCGAAGTACTCGACCCACAGCTTCTTGTGCACCTCGATGTCGGCCACGTTCAGGTGCACGTGGCCGTAGGCGATGCCGTCGGCGTTCGGCGTGGCGAGCTGGGCCTCGGCGGCCGGCGCCGGGGCGAAGGCGAAGGCGAGCAGCAGGATCGCAGTCGGCAGCAGCCTCATGGTCGCTTCTCCTTTCGGCGGCGCGCAACCCGGACCGGACGGCCGCCGCGGCCGGCCGCCCGGGGCCATCTAGAGTATCGTATCTGGTAGCCGTTGGTACCCGCCCGGGTGCCGGGCAACGGAGGCAAGCCTGTCACGTCGATTCCGGCGGGCCCTGACCTGCCTGCCGCTCCTGGCGCTGATCTTCCCGCTGCTCGCCGGCGCGCCGTTGGAGGCGCAGGCCCCGGCCCGCGTGACAGGGGTCGTCGTCGACGGCGCCAGCGGCGAACCGGTGCCGGTCGCCCGGATTGCCAGCGGCGCCGAGACGGTCGCGACCGATGCCGCGGGCCGGTTCACGGTCGCGCTGGCGGCGGGCGACGAGACGCTGCGGGTGACGGCGGAGGGCTACCTCGACACGGCCGTCGAGCTGGAGCCCGCCGCCGCCGGGGAACGCCCCGCGCTGGAGATCGTGCTCTTCCGGAACACGTTCGCCGAGACGGTGGAGGTGGTTTCGCCGCGCCCCACGGCGGACCGGCCTTCGGCAACCCCGATAGCGGCGGAGGAGGTGTTCGCCGTGGCCGGGGCGATAGACAACATCTTCCGGACGCTGGACACCCTGCCGGGCGTGGCGCTGACCGGCGATTTCGGCAGCCGGCTGGCGGTGCGCGGCGGGACGCCGGATCAGAACCTGACCGTGATGGAC
Source organism: uncultured Vicinamibacteraceae bacterium (assembly GCA_964348425.1). Classification (GTDB taxonomy): domain Bacteria; phylum Acidobacteriota; class Vicinamibacteria; order Vicinamibacterales; family UBA8438; genus JAAXGX01. The sequence continues at coordinate 2,144 of CAYGCV010000141.1, forward strand.
GGCGTGGAGATCCACAACCCGTTCCGGCTGTTCGGCCTGGTCAGCGCGTTCAACCCCGAGACCGTCGAGCGCTTCGAGCTGACGGCCGGCGGCTTCGGCGCCGCCTACGGCGACCGCCTGTCGTCGCTGCTCGTCGTCGACAACCGGACCGGGCAACGCGACTTCCAGGGCTCGACGTCGGCCAGCGTGACCGACGCCAACGCGGTCTTCGAGGGGGCCGCGCCGGGCGGCGGCTCGTGGCTGCTGAGCGGCCGGCGGACCTACTACGACCTCGTGGCGGGGCTCTTCACCGACCAGGGGCTGCCGCGGTTCGCCGACGTGCAACTGCAGGCGAACTGGACGTTCGGCCCGGGGCACCGGCTGTCGCTGCTGGGGCTGACCAGCCGCGAGCGCTCCGACTTCCGCTTCGACGACGAGGACGACCCGGCGGCGAGCGAGCGGGGACGCTTCATGTCCGAGGCGGGGAACGACCTCGGCTCGCTGCGGTTCGACGCGCTGCTCGGAAGCGGGGCCACGTCGCGCACCATCGTCTCGTGGTACCGCAACACGGACCTGCTCGACGTGAACGCCTCCTTCGACGCGGATGCGCGGCGGTCGAACACCCCGGACGAGCAGATCGCGCGCGGGCTCACGAACGTCATCTTCAACCGGGCGCTGGCCGTGCGCGACCTGTCGCTCCGCCAGGAATTCGCGGTGCAGCTTTCGCCGGCGCATACCGTCGATGCCGGCCTGGAGCTGCACCGCCTGGCGTCCGGCCTCGGTCTCTCGGTCACCGGCGACCGCAACGAGACGGTAGCCAATCCGTCGAGCGTGCGCGGCGGCGCCGGGCTGCCCGACGAGCTGGACTCGGCGCTCGCGGGCACGCGGGCCGCGGTCTGGGTCCAGGACCGCTACACGGTGACGCCGCGGCTGTCGCTCGAGCCCGGCCTGCGCGTCGACTGGAGCACGGTGAACGGCGACGCGGTCGTGTCGCCGCGCTTCGCCCTGACCGTCGCGCTCGGCGGCGGCAGCCGGCTGCGCGCCGCGGGCGGCCTGTACACGCAGAGCCCCGGCTACGAGAAGCTGATTCAATCGGACTACCTGTTCGACCTGTCGCCGGCGAGGGTCCGGACGCTGCGGCACGAGCGGGCGACGCACCTGGTGCTCGGGGTGGAGAAGGACCTGGGCGCGGAGACGCTGGCGCGCGTCGAGGGCTACTACAAGACGTTCGACGATCTCATCGTCGGCCGGCTCGAGTCCGAGGCGGAGCGCCGGGCGCGGGTCGAGCGCTACGACTTCGGGGCGGGCCTCCGCGAGAGCGTGCCGGCCGCGGCGCAGATCACCACCATCCCGGTGAACGGCGGGGGCGGCGCCGCGTACGGCGTGGACGCCTACCTCGTGCGCAGCGATCCCGGCGCCAGGCTGGCGGGCTGGCTGTCCTACGCGTGGGGGCGCGCCGACCGCGAGACGTACGGCCTGCGGTATCCGTTCGAGTACGACCGCCGCCACGCCTTCAACGCGGTGGGCAGCCTCCGGCTGGGCGAGCGCTGGAGCGTGGCGGCCACGGCGCAGGTGGCCACCGGCTTCCCGTACACGCCGGCGGCCGGCGTGCGGGTGGCCGCGGAGGAGGACGCCGCCGGCCGGCTGGTCGCGGCGCGCGACGCCGCCGGCGCCCTCGTCTACACGGTCGACTTCGGCGGCCTCGCCAACCTGCAGCAGGGGCGCCTGCCGCACTACGCCCGCGTCGACCTGCGGATCACGCAGCGGCCGGGCGGCGCCGCCGGCCGCTGGTCGTGGTACATCGAGGTGATCAACCTGCTCAACCGCGACAACCCGGTCGAGCTGGAGACCGGCCTGGAGCACGACCCGGCCGGCAGCCTGCCGCGAGTCGTCGCGCGCCCGACGGCGGGCTTCCCGCTCATCCCCTCGTTCGGCGTCCGCGTCCGGTTCTAACTTTAGATGGGGCTGCGCCCCAAGCCCCCGGCGTCCGCTTGCGGGGGCCCCTTCGCCCCGCGCCGCTCCCGCCGAGGCGCGCTGTGCGCGCCTCGCGGAGTCTGCGGTGTTCCACGGCGCAGACTCCTAGCCAAGTTTGAGGGTCATCCCGGGGTGCGCGCGTGCGTATGGTGAGATACGATTTACACAGTCTGTACTTCATATTCCGATAATGAGAGTCTCTGAACGCGGGCAGATCACAATCCCGAAGCCGCTCCGGGACCGCTTCGGCATGAACGCCAATGTCGAGGTCGAGATTGCCCCGACCGAGGAGGGGCTGCTCATTCGCAAGCGAACGACAGCCAGCCACCCGGTGGATCGCGTCTATGCCGTGCTCGGGGCGAGCAGCAACACCGACGACTACATCGAGAAGATCCGCGGCCGATGATCACTGCCGTCGACACGAGCGTCCTGTTGGACGTGGCTTCCTGACGCGCGACCGCGGCTTCTACGCTACCTACTTCCCGGAGCTGGCGCTGAGCGCGTCGAAGGGGTGACCCGGGAGACTTCAGGGAACCTCCATTGGTGCCCGGCGCCCGCCCGGCCCCGCCGGCGGGGCATCCTCGTGCAGTTGTGGGACAATCTGCGCAATGACTTTGCTACGTCTCTTCGTGCTGATCGCTCTGGCCGTGCTCGCGGGCCTGCCCGCGTCCCGCCCGGCCGCCGCGCAGTCGTCCGGTGCCGCCGACGGCGCCTACCGCGGCTATCTTGCCGTGCGGCTGGGGGAGGGCGGGGGCCTTGAGGTGCTCGACGAGCTGCACGCCGGGCGTCTCTTCGTGCCCGCGTCGGTGCTCAAGGTGCTGACCGCGGCGGCGACGCTGGAGCATCTCGGCGCCGGGTACCGCTGGGTCACCCGCCTGCACGCGCACGGCGCGGTGGACGGGGCGGTGCTCGACGGCGACCTCGTCGTCGAGCCGGGGGCCGATCCCACGTGGGGCGAGTTCTTCGACGGCGGCGCGGCGGGGCCGCTCGCGGCGCTGGCCGCGCAGGTACGGGAGCGGGGCATCGAGCGCGTCACGGGGGACCTCGTGGTCGACACCGCCCGCTTCCCCGGCCGGCCGCATCCGGTCGACCGCGGCTACGACGATCTCCCGTACCGCCACGGCACGCCGTCGGCGGGCCTGGCGGTCGACGAGGGCACCGTCGCGGTGCGCGTCGCGCCGGGCACGGCGGTCGGCGCGCCGGCGCGGGCCGCCGCGCCGGAGGGCCTGGAGCTCGTCAACCGCACGACGACGGTGGGCTCCGACCGTCACGGCGCGGGCACCCTCGACTTCATCCCGCTGTGGGGCACCGACACGCTGCTGCTGCGGGGCGAGTACCCCATCAGCGAGTCGTCGTTCCTGGTGCCCGCCAGCGACCCCTCGCCCGCGCGGCGCGCGGCGCAGCGCCTGCGGGAGGCGCTGCAGGAAGCCGGCGTGACGGTGACGGGCGGCGTGCGGCTCGCGGCGCGGCCGGGCGCGGGCTCGGCTTCGCTGGCGGTGCTGGCGGAGCTCCACTCGCCGCCGCTCGGGGAGCTCCTGCCGCACGTCCTCACGCGCAGCCACAACTGGTATGCCGACACCCTCGCGCTGACGCTGGGACTGGAGGTGGCCGGGAGCGGCCGCTTCGACGACGGGGTGGAGGTGATCGCCGACTTCGTGGACGGGCTGTCCGCCGCCGGCGCGCCCGTGCCGGTCGAGGCGTGGCTCGCGGACGGGTCGGGCCTCTCGGCGGCGAACCTGGTGGCGCCGGCCACCGTCGTGCAGGTGCTCGCCCACGCCGCCGGCCGGCCCTGGGGCCCCACGCTCATTGACGCGCTGGCGACGCCGGGCGTGGGCACGCTCGCGGCGTGGCCGTCGCTGCCGCCGGCGGCAGCCAAGACCGGGACGCTGCGCCACACCGTCGCGCTGGCCGGCCTGCTCGATCCGGCGTCGGACACGCCGGTCTTCTTCTGCTACTTCGTCAACCACAACCCGGGCCGGCGCACGGCGGCGCGCCGCGAGATCGCCGCCGCCCTCGGACGCTGGCGGGCCGCCGCCGGCCGTTGAGGCTGGCGTGTCTACAACCCGCGCAGGCCCTCCGTGAGCGCGATGGACGTGCCCCAGGGGTCGCTCAGCAGGGCGTAGCCGATGCCCGCGGGGCCGCGGCGGTAGGGCACGTCGAACGTCACGCCCCGCGCCTCGAGCGCGCGGCAGAACCGCTCGAGGTTCTCCACCTCGAAGCCGATGTGGTCGAGCATGCGCCCCCGGGTGGGCGCGCCGCCGCCGTCCGGGTTGTGGGAGAAGTTGAAGTTGATGCCCGGCAGATCGACCGCGTCGTAGCGCCAGCGCAGGCCGGGGACGCCGCCGAACAGGCTCGCGTACCAGCGCCGGGCTTCCGCCACGGCGTCCTCGAGGAGATACAGGTGGAGATGGTGGGCGCGGATCGGGCCGACCAGCGGCTCGTTGTGCCGGCGGGTGACGGGATCGGCGCCGCCGTCGGCGCGCGTGAACGCCAGGTTCGTCGCGGTCTCGTCGAACAGCTCGATGCGCTCGCCCCCGGGCGAAAACACGTTGGCGATGCCACCCGCCGAACCGAGGCGCTCGAGCGCGATGCCCGCCGCCGCGACGTCGTCGAGCGACTGCACCCGGAACGCCATGTGGTTCAGGATCGAGCCCTCGCTGCCGCCGGACGACTCGCCTTCGTCGAGCAGCACCAGGACGTCCGGGAACGTCACCACGACGGTGTCGCCGACGGTCCTGGCGTCGCCGCCGAGGGCCACCCAGAACCGGGTGTTGGCCTCGACGTCACGGACCACGTAGTGCAGGTGTCCCATCGCGACGCCGCGCTCGTTGGCGGTCGCGAGCTGCCCGGCCGCGTGCGGCAGGGCTCCCGCCATCGACAGGACGAACGCCGCCGTGCCGGCAAGGAGTCGGTGGGCTGGTCTGTGCATGGTCCGATCAGCATAATCCAGACGGACTGCTATCATGCCGGGACGCCGGTCCTCCTCGTGCGCTCCCGCGGAGCCGAACGGAATGCCATCCGAACCGCACGCCGTCACGCCACAGGACATCTTCCTCTCGCGCGACCTGACCGAGGACGCGGCTGCCGCCTTCCTCGAGCGCTACGGCCTGCGCGACGGCGCGGCCGCGGACCAGCAGCTCCAGCAGCTCGCCGACGATCTGCCCAGCCGCCAGGCGCTGGGCGCCCTGGCGAGCATGCTGCTCGACGTGGTGGCCAGCGCGCCGGATCCGGACGCGGCGCTGCTCGGATTCTGCCGCTACGTGGCGACGCGCACGCCCAGGGCCGGGTTCATCGGCAATCTGCACGCGGACCCGCGCATGCTCGAGATCCTCACGCAGATTCTCGGGACGTCGCCGTTCCTGAGCGAGATCCTGATCCGCAATCCCGAGTACCTCCACTGGCTGCGCCGCGAGCTCGACGGCGCGGCGCCGGACCGCATCGCGTTCGACGCGGAGATCGGCCGCTGGCTCGCCGCCAACGAGGGCGTGGAGAAGCAGGTCAACGCGCTCAAGCGGTTCCAGCGCCGCGAGTTGCTGCGCATCACCGTCCGGGATCTGTTCGGCATGCTGGACCGCAAGACCCTGACGGCGACGACAACCCAACTGTCGAACCTGGCCGACGCCCTCGTGGACGCCGTGCTGCGCGTCGCGACCGCCGAGCAGGCGGCGAAGGCGGGGCCGTTGCCCGGGCGGTTCACCGTGATCGGCATGGGCAAACTGGGCGCCGCGGATCTCAACTACAGCTCCGACATCGACCTCATCTACGTCTACGACGTTCCCCGGGAAGCGGCCGGCGACGCCCACTGGCGCTACCAGAAGCTCGGTCGCCGGCTCACGGTGCTGCTCTCCGAGCATACGGGGGAGGGCTACCTCTACCGCGTCGACATGCGGCTGCGCCCCATGGGCTCGCGGGGGGCGCTCGTCTACTCGCTAGCGCAGCTCGCGGAGTACTACGAGAGCCTGGGTGAGACGTTCGAGCGGTTCGCGCTGATCAAGGCGCGGCCGATCGCGGGCGACCAATCGCTCGGCGAGCAGTTCCTGGAGCTCGTTCAGCCGTTCGTCTACCGCAAGTACCTCGACCACGCGGCCATCGAGGAGCTCGCGCGCTACAAGGCCCGGGCGGACCGCGAGCATGCCCGGCACGGCGACCTCGATCGGAACGTGAAGGAGGGCCGGGGCGGCATTCGCGAAGTCGAGCTGTTCGTGCAGGTGTTCCAGCTTCTCTACGGCGGCGACAAGCCGTCGCTGCGCACCGCGCGCACGCTCATGGCGCTGGAACAGCTCGGCGCGCAGGGCTTCGTCGAGGCCCGTGTCCAGCGCGATCTGGAGGCGGCGTACACCTTCTTTCGCAACGTGGAGCATGGCCTGCAGGCCGCCGAGGGCCAGCAGACGCACAGCGTGTCCGGAACCGAGCGGGGCATCCGCGCCCTGGCGCGGCGTCTCGGCTTCGACGAGCCGGAGACGCTGACGACCGTGCTGGACCGGCACCGGGAGCGCGTGCATGCCGTCTACGCCAGGCTGTTCGAGGGGAGAGCGGAGGATGAAGGCCTCGCCAGCCGCGAGATCTTCCGTCTGCTCGCCGGCGACGGCGCCGACGACGACGTGCGCGCGCGTCTCGCGGCGGCAGGCCTCGACGAGCCGGACCGCACGCTCGACGCGATGCGCGCCCTCGGCGCGACGTGCGCGCAGGGACGCTCGTCGACGCGCAACCTGCTGGCCAATCTGCTCGCGACGATCGTCGCGAACGAGGTGCCGCTGTCTGCGCCCGCCACCGTGCTGACGCGGCTCGAAAGGGTGGTTGCGGGCACCGGCGCGGCGGCCTCGTTCTATCGCGCGCTGCTCGAGGACCCGGCGCTGCGCCACCGGCTCCTGGCCGGCCTCGACGCCGGCGACCTGTACGCCGCCCGGCTGGCGGCCTACCCGGAGGTCCTCGACTTCCTGGCTGGCGGCGCGCTCGACCGGGACGCGTTCCACGCGGCTGTCGTGCAGGCCCTCGACGCGGCGGTCGCGACCGGCCCGGACATCGAATCCACGCTCGATCCGTTCCGTCGCGTGAAGGCCATCCAGGAGTTCAAGGTGCTGGCCGAGTGGCTGACGGCCCGCCGTCTCGATCTGCTCAACGAGAAGCTGTCCATGGTCGCGGATTGCGCCGTACGCGCGGCGGCGCGCGCCGTCGCACACCGGTCTCCGCCAACGCCGGACGCGGCGGACGCCGACGCCGGCTGGGCCGTGTTCGCGCTCGGCAAGCTCGGCGGGCGCGAGCTCACGGTGTACTCCGATCTGGACCTGGTCTTTCTGTACGCGGGTGACGCGGGCGATGCGCGCCGCTTCGAGCGGCACCAGAAGTTCGTGCGGGCGATCTACGACCTGCTCTCGAAGACGACCGCCGCCGGCTTCGCGTACAAGCTGGACACGCGGCTGCGTCCCGAGGGTCGGATGGGAGCCCTGGCGACGCCGCTCGGCGCCTTCGAACGCTACCTGGCCGAGCGCGCGGAGATCTGGGAGCGGATGGCCTGGACGCGCTGCCGGTTCGTCGGCGGCGATGCGGCGCTCGCCGGTCAGGTGCAGGCGGCGGTCGGCCGCTTCGTCTACGGGCCATGGAGTCCCGAGATTCCCGGGTATGCGCGACACGTCCGCGGCCGCATGGAGCGCGAGCTGACCGACGAGGCGGGCGGCGGCCAGCTCGATCTGAAGCGCGGCCGCGGCGGTCTGGCGGACATCGACTTCCTGCTGCAGGTGCTGCAGCTCCGGGAGGGGCCCGCCCGCGAGGGCTTCCGCGTGCCCGGCACGCGGCGCCTGCTGTCCGCGCTGCCCGCCACCGAGGTCCTGCCTGCCGGCGAGGCGGCGGCGCTGCGCGAGGCCTACGCCTTTCTCCGCGAGCTGGAGACCGTGCTCCGCATCCACACCGACAGCGACGCAAGCGCCATCTCCACCGACCCGGCCGCGCTCGAGCCGCTGGCGCGCCAGCTCGGCACGCCGATGTCGGGCAGCGACCTGCTGGCCCGCTATCGCGAGACCACGTCGGAGATCAGGGCGATCTACGAGTCAGGCCTGGACCGCCTCGCCGCACCACCAGGCCAGTCGTCTGCGCCGTAGAACAGTGCAGACGC